>JBEKCQ010000075.1:0-37783 GCA_050014795.1 Terriglobia bacterium
GGCGAGGTGGACCGCTAGGAATTGATGATTGCCGATTGAGGATTGGAGATTGGCAGGCTCCGAAGCTTGATCGTCAGTCGAAGACAAGCAACTCCATGCTCCAAAGCGTATTCCAATTTGTCCAAGCTCATCCGTTGATCCTTGCCACCGTCAAGATCGTGATTGTGCTTCTGGTTCTGGCGGGCCTAGTGGCTTACCTCGTGTACCTGGAGCGCAAGGTCCTGGCATTCATCCAGGCTCGTTTGGGCCCGATGCGGGTCGGGCCCTGGGGTTTGTTGCAGCCGGTTGCCGACGGCATCAAGCTGCTGCTTAAGGAGGACCTCATCCCGGCGGGAGCCGATCGGTGGGTCTTCCTCCTGGCTCCGGTCATTAGCATCGTCGCTGCCTTCACCGTGTTTGCCGCCGTTCCCTTCGCCGGGAACTTCTTCATCACCGACATCAATATAGGAATTCTCTTCATTCTGGCAGTTTCCTCATTGGGAATTTACGGCATCATCCTCGGCGGGTGGTCGTCGAATAGCCACTATCCCCTGCTCGGAGCTTTACGTTCTTCTGCCCAACTGGTCAGTTATGAGGTGGCAGCGGGAATGGCGATAGTCGGCGTGCTGCTCATTTCCAATTCCTTGAGCATGGTCGAAATCGTCCAGAACCAGCAGAAAATGGGGGTCTGGAACGTCTTCCTTCAGCCAGTGGCCTTCGTCATCTACGTCATTGCCACCCTGGCCGAAACGAACCGCAACCCGTTTGACCTCCCCGAGGCTGAGTCGGAACTCACGGCGGGTTTCCACACGGAGTATAGCGGCTTTCGCTTTGCGCTCTACTTCCTGGCCGAATACACCAACATGGTGCTGGTCTCCTGCATCGCCGTGACCCTGTTTTTCGGCGGTTGGCTGCGTCCCTTCCCGAACGTTCGGGCGCTCGACGTTCTGAACTACGCGCCGCCGGTCGCACTCGTGGGCGCTGCGGCCTTCATCCTGTGGCTTGGGCTCCAGAGCCGGGTCGCGATGGAAAGGTACTTCTTCGCCGGGTTGGGTGCCCTGTGTCTGTTGCTGGCGGGTCTGGTGGCTATTCCGGTGGCGTTGCACGCCGTGCAGGGAATCTTCTGGTTCACGGTCAAAATCCTCGCCTTCTTGTACGCTTTCATCTGGTACCGGGGCACGTTTCCGCGGTACCGTTATGATCAACTGATGAACGTCGGCTGGCGCGTCATGATTCCTTTGGCGCTGGCAAATGTTATTGTCACTGCCATCTTGCGCTACTGGCTGGGCGGGCCTCAGCCCGTGGCGCCGACGGCATGGTTGGGTGGACACTGATATGGGATGGAAGGGCTTGCTGCGCAAGGTTTTCCTCGTGGACCTGCTGAAGGGTCTACGGCTGACGTTCTCCTACCAGCGGCCGAGTGCCACCTATACGGAGCAGTATCCCTTGGAGCAGCCGCCGGTGGCGGAGCGCTACCGGGGCGCACCGCGCCTGAACAACAACCCCGAAACCGGTGAGACGCTTTGCATCGCCTGTAACCTCTGCGTTCTGGCCTGCCCGGAACAGCTAATCGTGGTGAGCTGGGAGCGGACCGAGGACCGGAAGAAGAGGCTGACGACGTTCACCTACGACCTGTCGCGCTGCATGTTCTGCGGGCTGTGCGAGGATGCCTGCCCGGTGGACGCCCTGGAGTTGACGCAGGACTTCGAGATCGCCCATTACCACCGCGAGGGGATGATCTGGGATCGGGAGATGCTGGAACAAGGCCCGCGGCCCACACGGTACACACGGTAGGTAGAAGGCAGAAGGCAGAAGGCAGAAGGCAGATTCCCTCTTCGAGGGTGAAGTTAAGGAAAGCGGGATGGGAGGCGGGAAACTGGCACAGTACGTCCGCCTGCAAGAAGCAACGGACAACTGACTACTGACAACTGACAGCTTTGTGAACATGCTTCCTCAAATCGCATTTTTCTTCTTATCGGCGGTGACGCTGATTTCCGCGGTGATGGTCATCACCCGGCGGAACGCGGTGCACAGCATCATCTGGTTGATCGTGACGTTGTTTTCGGTGGGTGGCGTTTTTCTGACGCTGCACGCCGAGTTTCTTTTTGCCGTGCAGGTGATCCTGTACGTCGGCGGCATCATGGTCCTGTTCCTGTTTGTGGTCATGCTGGTGAATCTTGACGTGTCCCTGAAGCAGGCGCAGTTCAGCCGCCAGTGGCTTGTGGCCCTGGTGACCGCCCTTGTGCTCATGGCGGAGCTGGCCTACGGGATCTACCGGGGGCACACGGGATTTGCCTTGGCCGAGGGTTCTGCTGCACCCGCTGCCGGTGGAAACACGCAGGCTGTGGGCTTGGCTCTCTACCAGGATTATGTGTTGGCGGTAGAGATCGCCTCGCTCCTGCTGCTGGTAGCGATGGTGGGGGCGGTAATCATGGCCAAGAGGAAGATCGAATGATTCCCACGCACTACTACTTGTTCCTGGGCACCGCGCTCTTTACTATCGGCGTGATTGGCGTCCTCACGCGGCGCAACGTCATCGTCATCCTCATGTCCATTGAGCTGATCTTGAACGCCGTCAATATCAACCTCGTGGCGTTCTCGCGGTATTTTCAGGCCGTGGATGGGCAGGTCTTCGCGATCTTCGTGATTACCGACGCCGCCGCCGAGGCCGCCGTGGGCTTGGGCTTGATCATTGCCCTGTTCCGCAACAAGGAGACGGTGAACGCGGATGAGATTGATTTATTGAAATGGTGATTGTCCGTTGCCGCGGACTACGGACCATAGACAACAGACCATCGGAAACTGATTGATCGGGCGAGTATGCTCTTCCTGGATTTCATTTGGTTAGTTCCGCTTCTGCCAGCGCTGGGGGCTTTGATTCAGCTCCTCTGGGGCCGGAAGTTCTCGAACCGGGCCGTGTCGCTGGTGTCCGTGGGACTGCCGGGCCTGTCGTTTTTGTGGGCCGTGGGTTGTTTCCTTCAACTCCTTCGCTTACACGGAACGCCGTTCACCAAGATCCTCTACACTTGGCTGCCGGCGGGCGCATTTCACCTCACCAACGGCACGATTTCTCAACTCAACATCGAAGTGGGTTTCCAGCTTGATGCGCTCTCGGCGGTCATGATGCTGGTGGTGACCGGCGTGGGCTTCCTCATCCACGTCTATTCCATCGGCTACATGGGGCACGAGGGTGGTTACTACCGGTTCTTTGGTTACCTGAACCTGTTCATGTTCTCGATGCTCGTCCTGGTCTTGGCCGACAACTACGTGATGATGTTCGTCGGTTGGGAAGGTGTGGGCCTCTGTTCGTACCTCCTCATCGGTTTCTATTTCCAACGTAAGTCCGCTTCCGACGCCGGGAAGAAGGCGTTTATCGTGAACCGCATCGGGGACGCCGGATTTCTGCTGGGCGTGATGCTGATGGCGGTCACCTTTGGCACCGTCAACTTCATCGAGGTGACCGAAGCCGCGCGCAGCGGTCGGTTTGCCGTGGGTGATGGTGTCATCACGGCGATTTGCATCCTACTGTTCATCGGCGCCACCGGCAAGTCGGCGCAGATTCCGCTCTACACCTGGCTGCCCGATGCCATGGAAGGCCCCACGCCTGTCAGCGCGCTCATCCACGCCGCGACCATGGTGACTGCTGGCGTGTACATGGTGGCGCGTTCGAATGCGTTGTATATCCTGGCACCGACGGCCCTGGCCTTGGTGGCTGGCATTGGCGCGGCCACGGCGATTTGGGCGGCCTCTATTGGGTTGGCCCAGAACGACATCAAGCGCGTGCTGGCCTATTCCACCGTGAGTCAGTTGGGTTACCTGTTCGTGGCCTGCGGTGTTGCCGCCTTCGGCGCCGGCATCTTCCACTTGATGACGCATGCTTTCTTTAAGGCACTGCTCTTCCTCGGTTCGGGCAGCGTGATTCACGCCCTCTCGGGCGAGCAGGACATGCGGAAGATGGGCGCGCTGTGGAGCAAGATTCCGACCACGGCGAAAACCATGCTGGTGGGGACTCTGGCCATCAGCGGGGCGCCGCTCCTTTCCGGATTCTTCAGTAAGGACGAAATTCTGTGGCAGGCCTTCGCCAGCCCTTACGGTCACGGCCTGCTCTGGCTTGTCGCCGTGGTGACCGCCGGCCTGACCGCGTTCTACATGTTTCGTCTGTTCTTCCTGACTTTTGCCGGCAAGTCCCGGGTGCCCCACGAGGTGGAGCACCACATTCACGAATCGCCCAGGGTAATGACGGGGCCACTCGTCATCTTGGCGGCGGGCGCGGTGGTGGCGGGTTATGTAGGCTGGCCCAAGGTGCTGGGCGGGTCGAATCATTTCGAGCAGTTCTTGGAGCCGGTCTTTGAGAACCCGACCATGCGGCCCTCGGCCCACCAGGCGTGGAGCGTGGAGTTCGGCCTCATGTTGCTCTCGGTGCTAGTGGCGGCGGCCGGCTTCTATGTTGCCTACCACTGGTACATCAGGCGGCCGGAGGTGCCGGAGCGTGTAGCGGCTGCGGTGGGTCCTGCCTATCGGCTAATTCTCAACAAGTATTACGTGGACGAGCTTTACGACGCGCTCTTCGTCAACCGGGCCAAGAACATCGGCAACGCGGCCGCGGCGTTTGACCTGGCCGTCGTGGATGGCGGGGTCAACGGCACGGGCTGGTTTACGCGGCTCACGGCGGAAGCTTCACGCCTGTGGGATCTGTGGGTAATCGACGGTCTGGTCAACGTGATGGGATTCTCCGTGAAACTCCTGAGTTATCCCGTCCGCATCGTCCAGACAGGCCTGGTGCAGACTTATGCCTTGCTGATTGTCTTGGGCGTGCTGATTTTCATGGGGTACTACTTGATCCACTCCTGACGATTTTGGATTTTAGATTTGCGATTTTGGATTGAGTTGTTTGACTGATGTTGACAGAAACCTCGTCGCAAGGGCGGCGGCATTTTGCCAAGGACTGCCAACTGTCGACTGCTCTTTTGAGGTAATCGATGCAATTCTTTCACGACCACATTCTGAGCATTGTGCTCTTCACTCCGCTCGCAGGACTCTTCCTGCTCCTGTTCATTCCGGGAGAGAGGAAGAACGCCGTCCGCTGGTGGGGGAACATCGCGATGTTCGCCGGCTTCCTGGTGTCGCTGCCACTGGTTTTCTGGTTCACGGGCGAGGCGCCCGATCAACAGTTCAAGTTCATCGAGCGGCACGACTGGATTGCTTCCATCGGCGCGCAGTATTTCCTGGGCATTGACGGTATCAGCTTCCTGCTCATCATGCTGACCACCGTGCTCGGATTCCTTTCCGTGCTCTCCTCGTGGACGGCCATCGAGGAGCGGGCCAAGGAGTACTACGCGATGTTCCTGCTCCTCCAGACCGGCATGCTCGGCGTGTTCATGTCTTTGGACTTCTTCCTGTTCTACGTTTTCTGGGAAGTCATGCTGGTGCCGATGTACTTCATCATCGGGGTGTGGGGCGGCCCGCGCAAACTGTACGCTGCCATCAAGTTCTTCCTGTACACCCTGGCTGGGTCCGTGCTGATGCTGCTCGGCATTCTGGCCCTCTACTTCCGCTATCAAGCGGACACCGGCATCTACACCTTCAACATGCTCTCTTTGATGCAGCACACCTGGCCGGAAAACCTGCAGTTCTGGGTCTTCTGGGCGTTCATGATCGGGTTCGCAATCAAGGTCCCGATGTTCCCCTTCCACACCTGGTTGCCCGACGCCCACGTGGAGGCACCGACGGCCGGTTCCGTAATCCTGGCTGGGGTTCTGCTGAAGATGGGGACCTACGGCTTCGTCCGCTTTTCGTTGCCGATACTGCCACAGGCCAGCTCCAACCCCAAAATCGTCAAGGTGATGGTGGTACTTTCCATCATTGCCATCATTTACGGGGCGCTGGTTTCCATGATGCAACGCGACATGAAGAAGCTGATCGCGTACTCCTCCGTTAGCCACCTGGGCTTCTGTACCCTGGGGATATTCGCGTTGAACCCTCACGGGCTTTCGGGCAGCATCCTCCAGCAGATCAACCACGGGATTTCTACCGGGGCACTGTTCTTGATCGTAGGCCTCATCTACGAGCGCCGGCATACGCGCGAGATCAAGGAATTCGGCGGACTGTCGAACGTCATGCCCGTCTATGCGACGCTTTTCATGATCGTCACGCTCTCCTCCATCGGCTTGCCGCTGCTCAATGGGTTCATTGGAGAGTTCACGATTCTTCAGGGCGCGTTCGAAGTGAACTGGCGATGGGCTGCCTGGGCGGTGCTGGGGATCGTCCTGGGCGCGGCTTATATGCTCTGGCTGTACCAGCGGACCATGTTCGGCACCTGCGACAACCCCAAGAACCAGGTGCTGAAAGACCTGAACTTCCGCGAGATCATGACGCTGGTGCCGCTGGTGCTCTGGGCCTTCTGGATCGGCCTTTATCCTAAGCCATTCTTCAACGTGCTCGAGAAACCGGTGACGGCGATCGTGCAGCGCGTGAATCCGAGCTTCTATGCGCCCCCGCCACCCGTCACCGCGACGGCGCCGCCCGCGGCCGCCCGTGAGTCGGCACCGAAGACAGGCACACACGCGCCGGGAGTTACGCACTGATGTGGAACCAATTCTTCCAACGCGCGGACTATGCGGCGATTACCCCGGAAATCGTCCTGACGATTTTCGGGCTCGGGATTCTACTGATCGATTTCCTCATCCGCGAGAAGCGCGACAAGTATTTGAATGCCGTTACGGCCCTTATCGGTCTCGGCATGGCCGGTGTCCAGCTTGTCAGGTTCTGGCGAGGCTCTCTGCTGCCCCTGCCCTACAGTGGTTTTGGCGGTGCCTTTGCCTTGGACTCGTTCGCGATCTACTTCAAATTGATCGTCCTGGTGGCAACGGCGTTGGTGGTGCTCATCTCCGTGAGATACCTGGAGATTGAGGAAGCGCATTTCGGGGAATATTACGCGTTGCTGTTGTTCTCGGTCGTCGGGATGATGTTCATGACCTCGGGCCGGGACCTGATTGTCCTGTTCATTTCCCTGGAGCTGATGGCACTTTGCGAATATGTGCTGACAGGATTCCTGCGCGGTAATCGACGATCGAATGAAGCTGCGATGAAGTTCTTCCTCCTGGGCGCCTTTTCCTCCGGCCTGTTGCTCTACGGGATGTCGCTGCTTTACGGCATCGGCAATTCGACCAACCTGGCCGTCATCGCGGGGCGCCTCGCCGACCGCCCCTCGCCTGACCCGCTTTCCTGGATGGCCATGATTACGCTCCTCGCGGGCCTGTTCTTCAAGATTGCCGCCGTCCCTTTCCACCAGTGGACGCCGGACGCTTACGAGGGCGCACCTACATCCATCACGGCGTTCATTTCCGTGGCACCCAAGGCCGCCTCTTTTGCCATTCTGATGCGCATTTTGCTGGTGGGTATCTGGCCCCTGCGGCTGGAATGGCAAGTGCTAATGATGGGCGTCGCGGTTGCCACCATGGTGGTCGGCAACCTGGCCGCCATCACCCAGACCAACATCAAGCGCTTCTTCGGGTACTCCACGATCTCTCATGTGGGCTACCTGTTGCTGGGCTTGGTGGCAGCGGCGGACGGGAATCCCGAAGGCCTCACGGCCGTGGCCATCTATTTGCTGGTTTACTCCTTCATGAATCTGGGAGCCTTCGCGGTCATCATTATGATGCGCCGCCAGAATCTGGTCGGCGACGAGATTGACGACCTTTCCGGCCTCATGGCGCGCGCCCCCGGCTCGGCCATCCTGATGCTCATCTTTTTGCTCTCGCTTGCCGGCATCCCGCCCACCGCCGGCTTCATCGGTAAGTATTTCATTTTCCTTTCCCTCATTCAGACTCGGCATTATTTCTTGGCGGTGCTGGCGGTGGCGTTCGCGGTGGTAGCGCTGTACTATTACTTCCGGATTGTTGTGGCGATGTTCATGAAGAACCCGCTGGACACCGTCCCCCTGGCCACCAGCCCCGGCGTGTCCGTGGCCCTGGGGATCACGCTGGGAATGACGCTGATCGTGGGCGTCTATCCGCAGCCCTTCATCGTCCTGGCGCGCGAAGCGATCCGGCCGTTCTTCTCCTAGCCGGGAGGGTCCGTGTCCCCGCCCCGGGGGAAACAGTCCGATCTGTGGGCCCAGTTTGGGTACTACTCGAGCTTGGCATTTGTCCTGCCAGCCGCCCTCCTTGCTGGCTATTTGGCTGGCTGGGCGTTGGATCGCTGGCTGCAAACGACGCCTGTCCTGTCTGTCGTCATGACTGTCCTGGGGATCGTGGGCGGTTTTGTTGAACTCTTTCGAATCATAAAGCGAGCCGAGAAACGTGAACGGCGAGACGACGAGCGGAACAGAACTAGCTCGAACTGACAAACGCATGGCGGGCTGGATGACGGCCCTCGGCTTGTGCGGAGGGCTTGCATGCTTCGTCAGCGGGCATCCTGGTACTGCAGGGGGCTTTGCCCTGGGTGCTGCACTTGGAATCCTGAACTGTTTGTGGCTTCACCGCGCGGCCAGCAGCATCTTGGACGCGAAAGACACCAAGATCCCGGTCACCGTGTTAGTCAAATTCTGTGGGCGCTATCCGTTGGTGTTCGCGCTTGTGTACGCGTGCTACCGGACAGGCTGGATACCTTTCGTAGCCGTCCTTGCCGGTCTTTTCGTGCAGGTCGGAGGTCTCTTCGCCGAGGTTGTGTTTCAGCTGCGGGCAGGCTGGCGCAACTCAGGCAACGCCTGATCCGCCTGAGCGTTCCCGCCAAAGCTTATGGAACATGAAATTTGGTTCGCGGCATTGTTGAACAGGCTTCTCGGCGGCGCGGTGTCATCGCTGCTCGCTGCGATTGGGTTACCTCCTGCCGACCTTGGTCATCCGATCCCGAACTATGTGGCGATGGAGGTCTTCGTCATTCTCCTTATCCTTACTTCGGTCCTTCTGCTTCGCAGAGGGCTGTCGGTGGAGAACCCCGGAAGATTCCAGCAAGTGATGGAGGTGCTGGTAGAATTCAACCAAGGCTTGGCGGAGCAAATCATCGGCCATGAGGGACGCCGCCACGTGGCCATCCTCGGCACCTTGGGGGTATTCATCCTCCTCTGCAATCTACTTGGACTTGTCCCAACACTGGAGACTCCCACAGCCCACATTCAGGTGACGTTAGGTTGTGCTGTGTCGGTATTCATCTACTACAATTTCCAAGGAGTCCGCCGTCACGGGGTTCTGGGGTACCTAAGGACGTTCTGTGGTCCCATGCTGTGGATTGCAGTGATCATGCTCCCCGTGGAGATCATAAGCAATCTGGCCAGGGTGCTCTCACTCAGCGTTCGTCTATATGCGAATATGTTCGCCGGCCAGCTGCTGGAGCAGGTTTTCACCGGCTTGATTCCGGTTTTTGTTCCCGCGCTGCTAATGGTCATGCACGTCTTCGTTTCTTTTGTGCAGACTTATATCTTCATGTTACTCCCGGCCGTTTATGTCAGCATGGCGGTGGCCGAAGAGCATTAAGGCTGTAGCGGCGGTTTCCAACCGCCGCCATACTCGGCGCTCAGAGAGCGCTGCTACAACGCCAGTGTGAGGCTCGTCTGCACGAGGGAAGGCGGGAAACCACCTCCTGGCGAAATTCATTAGGGCCGCGGGTCGCCGCGACGGCTCGGGCCCAAAGGAGGCAAAATGAAACGGTACGTTCCGATGTTCTTGACTGTTCTCGGATCTCTTATTGTTGCGGTTCCAGCTTTTGCGCAGGGGGCAGAGTTAGGCCATGCAACCGAGAAGACAACGATGTGGGTCGCGATCAGCTCAGGCTTTGCTATGGCCATTGCTGCGGCAGTCTGCGGCTATTCACAGTCCAAGGTGGCCGCTGCGGCATGCGAGGGCTTGGCACGCAATCCCGGGGCGCGGCCGGGCATTCAGATTACGTTGGTCCTGGGATTGGCGTTCATTGAAACCTTGGCGTTGTTGACATTGGTTGTTGTCTTCGCTAAGGTGGTGCCCGTCATCAGATAATTCTGCGCCAGTTCGGTCCCGGGGGAGGCTGCGGCCTCCCCCGTTTTCTTTTCTGGGAGCAATACACCGAGTCCAATCTAGGGCAGTGGCAGGGCAGCGAGATTCGTGAGCAGCAGGAAATCGCTGGGGTAGAGCCCGAGGTAGAAGATGCCGACGACACTGACCGCCAGCGCCACCCTGAGCGCCCAAGGCAAAGGACCGCTGGAAGCTTGCGTCTTGCCCTCCCGCATGTACATAACCACGATCAGGCGGAAGTAGTAGTACACCGAAATCACGCTGGTCAGCAGCGCGACTATCGTCAATCCAATCAGGTGGGAGTGGATAGCCGCGCGGAAGATGTAGAACTTCGCGCTGCTACTCCCGGGCGTTCGTACCCGAGTCCTGCAAAGTCCTCGATGCGCGTCCAGCGCTCTCCCGTGCCGGTCAGGTGGGCCACCAGCACGAATGCACCCACGTTCATCAGGGCATACACCGCGAGGTAGAAGAGTACCGTCGCTGTTCCTTCCTTGGGCCCCGCCGCGATTCCGACCAGCACGTAGCCTGCGTGCGCAATGGCGGAATAAGCCAGCAGCCTCTTCACATTTGACTGGAGCAGCGCCGCCAGGTTCCCCAGACACATGGTGAGGAGGGCAGAGACCCAGATGATCCAAAATACGATTGAACCCGCCGAGGCGAACGCGCCGAGGAAAATCCGCAGGAAGATAGCAAAGGCGGCGGCTTTGGGTCCCACGGAGAGGAACGCGGTGACGGGCGCCGGCGCGCCCTGGTACACATCCGGCGTCCAGACATGGAAGGGAACGGTCGAGACCTTGAAGGCCAACCCCACAAACATCAGGATCAGTGCCACCCAGGCCAGGGGCGACCAGGAAGACGCCTTCGCGAGCCGCTCGCTGAGGACGAGGAGGTTTGTGGTTCCTGTCAAACCGTACACAAAGGCAATCCCGTATAGGAAGAAGGCCGTGGCGAACGAACCGAGCAGAAAATACTTCAGCGAGGCTTCGTTCGAAAGAGGGTCATGCCGCTTGAACCCTGCCAGGACATAGGTCGCGAGCGAAGAGATCTCGAGGCCCAGGAAGATCATGACGAGTTCCGTGGAGGTGGCCATGAAACACATACCCACGGTACCCATCAGCAGCAGCGCGTAGAACTCGCCGTGATTGATGTTCTCCCGCTCGAGATAGTTGAAGCTGCCCAGCAGCGTGAGCGCTGCAACCAGCAGGAACAGGCAGATGAAGAACAGGCCGAAGCGGTCTGCCGCCACGCTGCCGCCAAACGCGAGCCCGGGGGAGAAGGAAGTCCGGATGGCGGCGGCGCCGGCGGCGATCACGCCGAAGAGCGAAAACCAGCCCAGCAGCGTCTTGCGCCCGGCGGGGAGAAACGGCTCGAACATCATCACCAGGATCGCGAAGCCGGCAAGAATAGTCTGCGGCAGAATGCGAACCAGATCGCTGGCCTGGACAGTAATCATCGGGTCCGCTCCGCGTGCAAAAAGGGCTTCTTGAGCGCGAAAGACGGTGGGCCCTGTTCAATCCGGTGAATGACCTGGGCCACGCCTAAGTCCAGGCGCCGCAAGAAAGGCTGAGGATAAATACCCATCCACAGAATGACCAAAACCACCGCCACCAGGATGATCTTCTCCCGCCCAGTGCAATCGGGGAGGTTGCGGTTCTTCTCGTTCGTGACCTCTCCGAAGAAGACTCGTTGGTACATCCAGAGCAAATACACCGCGGACAGCACGACGCCCAGCGCTGCCAGGGCTCCGAACAGCGGACGGGCGTGGAACGCGCCCACGATAATCAGGAACTCACCGACGAAGCCGTTCAACATGGGCAAGCCCAATGAAGAAAGAACCACAATCATGAAGAAGGTGCTGTAAACCGGCAGCGTAGTGGCGAGCCCGCCAAATTCCTTGATCAGGCGTGTATGCCGGCGCTCGTACAGCATTCCCACCAGAATGAACAGGGCGCCGGTAGAGACGCCATGGCTGCACATCTGGTAGATGGCCCCTTCGATCCCGCTCATGGTAAACGTGAAGATCCCCAGCACCACGAACCCCAGGTGGGCTACCGAGGAATAGGCTACTAGCTTCTTCACGTCGGGCTGAACCATAGCCACCAACGATCCGTAAATAATGCCTACAATGGCAAGCACACTGATGAAGGGCGCAAATTCCCGCGAGGCCTGCGGGAAGAGCGGCAGGCAGAAGCGCAGCATGCCGTAAGTTCCCATCTTCAGCAGCACGCCAGCCAGAATCACCGAACCCGCCGTAGGCGCCTCAACGTGGGCATCAGGCAGCCAGGTGTGGAACGGGAACATGGGCACCTTGATGGCGAAGGCCACGAAGAACGCCAGAAACAGCCAGACCTGCGCCGTCCCCGATAACGCGTGCACGCTCCCTGCAAGCTGGCGCTCGATGGTTTCGAAATCGAAGGTTCCGGTGACACTGTAGAGATAGAGGATGCCCACTAGCATCAAGGCGGAACCCGTCATCGTGTAAAGGATGAACTTCATGGCGGCATACACGCGCCGCTCGTGTCCCCAAACGCCGATGAGGAAATACATGGGGATGAGCATCGCTTCCCAGAAAATGAAGAACAGGAACAGGTCGAGGGAAACGAACACTCCGATCATCCCGGTTTCCAGCGTCAGCAGGAACAGGAAGAACTCTTTCACCCGGCTCGTGATACTGGTCCAGGAGGCGAGCACACCGAGAACCGTCAGGAAGGCCGTAAGCAGGATTAGCAGCACACTCAGGCCGTCGATGCCCAAGTGATAGCTGATGGGCGGTGACGCAATCCACGGGCGGTGCTCGACGAACTGCATCCCCGGCTGATTGGGACTGAAGTCAAGGAAGACCTTGAGGGCCAGGGCGAAGGCAAGCAACGAAACCACCAGTGATATCCAGCGGATGAGTGTCGCCGCATCTCGACGGCAGAAGGCGATAATCAGCGCCCCTGCCAAGGGCAGGAACGTGAGAACCGTGAGAGGATGATCAAGCACCCAAGACATCTTCAGTGGCCGAATAGAACGCTTGACTCGTCCTGTCCTGATTAGCGCAACAGGACATAACCCAGCCATAGGACTGCACCGAGCAGCACCCAGGCGGCGTAGCTTCGTAGGTAGCCCGATTGAATCCGGCGCAGGAGGCTGCCGGCGGCCGCAATCAGTTCGGCGCTGCCGTCGACCATGAGCGCGTCAATGGCTCGCGCGTCCACGACCCTCCAGAGGAATCTCTCCGAACCGCGGCTAATGGGCCGCACTACGACCCAGTGGTAAAACTCGTCGACGTAGTACTTGTGGACCAGAACCCGGTAAAGACCACTAAAGCGCTCTGCCAAACCATCTGGTAGTTTGGTGAACTTCAGATAGCAGAGGTAAGCCAGCAGAATGCCCGCTCCTGCCACCGCCAGCGACATTCCCATCACGGCAAGGCCGCCTTCGTGGGGTGAGGCGGGGTGTATGGAAATTGCGCTCAACAAGGTCTCAGACGAGGCAAATACAGGCTGGAGATAGTAATGGAACCACTCGCCGCCGCCCCACGCCTTCGGCAGGCTCACGTATCCGGCGACCACAGAAAAGAAGGCCAGCACGACGAGCGGGATGGTCATCTTGTGTCCGCTTTCGGACACTTGATGCTCGACGGCTGGCTCCAAGCGCGAGGAGCCGTGGAAGGCCAGAAAGAGCGCGCGGAACATGTAAAAGGCTGTCAGACCAGCAGTTAGCGTCGCGAGCCAGTAAAGCCACGGCTTGCCAAATGGGCCCTCGTAGGCGCCGAGCAGAATCTCGTCCTTGCTGAAGAAACCTGAGAAGAAAGGAACGCCGCTGATAGCCAGCGTGGCTACCAGGAAAGTCAGCCAGGTAGTTTTCATTTTGTGGCGCAACCCACCCATCTTCCTTAGGTCCAGTTCGCCGCTCAGGGCGTGCATAACGCTCCCGGCGGCAAGGAAGAGGAGCGACTTGAAGAAGGCGTGGGTCATCAGGTGGAAAATTCCGGCGGAAAAGACGCCCACCCCGCAGCCCACAAACATGTACCCGAGCTGGCTGATGGTGGAATAAGCCAGCAAGCGCTTCAGGTCGTTCTGCGTTACGGCGATGGTGGCGGCGAAAAACGCCGTGATACAACCGATGGTGCCCACGATCTCGAGCGCCAGGGGTGCGTGCGCATATAGCACGTTCGAGCGCGCCACCAGGTACACCCCGGCCGTGACCATGGTTGCGGCATGAATTAGGGCGCTGACAGGCGTTGGACCTTCCATGGCGTCCGGGAGCCAGACGTAAAGGGGAAGCTGCGCCGATTTCCCAACTGCGCCCATGAAAAGCAGCAGCCCCACGGCAGTCAGCGAGCCCTGGAGGTATCCCGGAGGCAGCGCGTCAATGCGCGAGAAGACATACTGGAAATCCACGGCGCCAAAGGTCCAGAAAAGCAGGACCACGCCCAGCGTGAACCCAACGTCGCCAATCCGAGTGACGATGAAAGCCTTTTTCCCAGCGTCGGGTGCCGACTTTCTTGGGAAATAGAACCCGATAAGTAGGTAGGAGCACAGCCCCACACCCTCCCAGCCTACGAACATCAGCGGGTAGTTCGCCGCGGTGACCAGGACGAGCATCATGAAGAGGAAGAGGTTGAGGTAGGCGAAAAACCGGTAGTAGCCGCCCTCGTGCCCCATGTAGCCCCTGGAATAGAGGTGGATGAGAAAGGAGACCACCGTGACGGTGACCGTCATCACCAGGGTCAGGCGATCGTAGTAGAGGGCGAAGTCGGCACGGAAAGCGCCGGACTCAATCCAGGTGAAATAGCTGTGCAGGTAGGGAGCGGGGTCGGACGGCAGATGCGAGTATGTCCAGGCGGCCAGCAGGGCAAAGAGCGTGGAGAGGCCGGGGCCGCCGCAAGCAATCGCCGATACTACGGCTTGCGGGAAGCGGCGGCCGAAAATGCCGTTGAGCACCGCGCCAGCAAGCGGCGGAATCAGAATGAGCAAAAGCAGAATTTCCATCGTAGTTCCGTAGCTCTGCGAGACTGCTCCGGTCGTGTCTCCCTTAAAGCTTCATCGAGTCCAGGTCATCAATGCTCAGCGACCCGCGGTTGCGATAGACAGCAATGATGACGGCCAGACCCACCGCGGCTTCGGCCGCGGCCACGACAATGACGAAAAAGACGAAGACCTGTCCGTCCAGGTTACCCAGATAGCGGGAGAAGCCGATAAAGGCCAAGTTCACGGCGTTGAGCATCAGTTCGATGCACATGAAGATCGTGATGATGTTCCGCCGAACGATGAACCCCGCGGCTCCGAGCCCGAAGAGAATCGCGCTCAGCGCAAGGATATGAGCCAGGGGAACCATGCTTCAGACCTCTTTCTTGGCCAAGACAACGGCGCCCAGCACTGCAACCAGAATCAAAATCGAGGTTAGTTCAAACGGCAGCACATAGTTCCGGAACAGCAACTCGCCCACCGCCCGCGGCCCACCTACCAGTACCGGGGCGGCCGGGATCGTCTCCGGCGGGAAACGCTGCCAGACTGCAAAGAAAATCTCGCCCAGGAAGACCACCAATAACGGCGCTCCCAGCCAACGGGCGAGGCGGCTCCGATCGGTAGGCGTCTCCTGCCGTGCGTTAAGCAACATGATGACGAGCACGAACAGCACCATGATGGCCCCGGCGTAGATGATCACCTGGACCACCGCGAGGAATTCGGCCCCCAGCAAAAGATAGACCACCGCCAGAGAGCACAGCACCACGATCAGCGAAAGCGCGCTGTAAGCGGGCGTGCGCTGGAGCACGACGCTGAGGGCGGCCAGAATGGCCAGAGCGGCCAGGATGTAGAACAGTGGCGCCATTATCCTATGTACTCCGCCAGGCGACGATCAGGCTCGTCGCCAGGACGTTCAGCAGGCCGACCGGCAACAGAAACTTCCAACCGAAAGCCATGAGCTGGTCATAGCGGAAGCGTGGCAGCGTGCCACGAATCCAGATGTAAAGAAAGAGGAAGCAGAAAACCTTCAGGCAGAACCAGAAAACTGGCAACAGGGCACGCAGCGTGGGCGGGCCGAACACCGGCCCCAGCCATCCGCCGAAAAACAACAAAGTGGCTAGACACGAAACGGTGACGATGTTGGCGTATTCCGCCATGAAAAACATGGCGAATTTGAAGCTGCTGTACTCCGTATGAAATCCGCCTACAAGTTCTGACTCCCCCTCGGGAAGATCAAACGGCACACGGTTTGTTTCAGCGATGGCCGCTGTGAAGTAGAGGAGGAAGCCAACGGGCTGCACAAAGACGTTCCAGAGGCCGCTCTGGCGTTCGACAATTTCACGCAGGCTCAGGCTCCCGGCGATCATGACCACACCGACCACCCCGAGGCCGAGCGACAGTTCGTAGCTGATCATCTGAGCGGAGGATCGCAGCCCGCCCAAGAGCGGGTATTTGCTGTTCGACGACCATCCCGCCAGGGCGACGCCATAGACTCCCAGGGAAGTCACGGCAAGCACAAACAACAGGCCCACATTCAGGTCGGTGATCTGAAAGGGGATCGTATGCCCGCTGATCGTGATGGAGCTTCCGAAAGGAATGACCGAGATGGAGACCAGGGCCAGCGTGAAAGCCAGGAAAGGCGCCAGCCAGAACACAATCCGATCGACCTCGGAGGGAACGAAGTCTTCCTTGAAGAAGATCTTCAGAGCATCAGCCACGGGCTGGAGGAGGCCGTGCGGACCGACGCGGTAAGGCCCCCAACGTGATTGAATGCGGGCCACCACTTTTCGCTCCAGCCAGACGGCATAGGCGACGGTCGCGAGTAAAGCCACCAGTACCACGACCACCTTCACGAGTATGGCCAGCAACGACAACGCCGTCTCAAAAGGCATAGCCATAGGGTTTCTTGGCTTCGTCCACTGAATTCAGGGCCCAACTGTGCCGGCTGACAGTCCCCGAGGTGAAGAGCGAGTCACGCGAGGAGAAGACCAAATCGGGCCGTTCAAGCGTCGGCGGCATTCCTTCCGGCCGCGTGGGGACTGCCCGGCCGAGGAGCAAGCTCGGCATGGGTAGCGCATAGCCAGGGACGTGGGCGATGATCTCCCGCCAGACATCCTCTGGTGTCTGATAGGGCCAGCTCTGACCGAATAGCCGGGCCAGCGCCAGCAAGATCTCCAAGTCGCTGCGTGTGCCTGCCTTGCGCATCGTCTTCTTGAGCGTCTGCACCTGGCCGCAGGTATTCGTGACCGTGCCGGATTTCTCAGCAAAACTCGTTGCGGGAACAACGACATCGGCAAGCTCCGACGTCTCGGTCGGGAAGAGTTCCGCGACGAAGAGGAAGTCGAGCTTGTCCAGGGTGCTCTTCTCCAGGCCGAACGTTTTGACCGGATTCGACCCAAACACCAGCAAAGCTCTGGTCTCGCCGGGCCGCACGCCCTCGAAAAAATCCCGGATATTCCGCCCCGGTGTGGTGGGGATTCTTGTTCCCCAGGCCGTTTCGTACCGTTGGCGTGCCGCCTCGTCAGCGACAGGCAGATAGCCGGGGAGGGTATCGGGGAGCAAGCCCATGTCGGCCGCGCCGCGCGAGTTGGTGTAATCCCCCAGCGCCACGAAACGCGTCCGCCCCGGAAGAGCCAGACTCCAGCGCACCAGTTCGTTGATGTTTGTGCCTTGGACTTCGTCACCGAAAACAACGATCGTATTGGATTCGTTCCTTAACTCCTGGGCAAACGCCTCGAGTTCCTCCCATCCGCCCACGGCGAGGTCCCCGCCAGGCGGCTGATCCCCGGCCAACACAGGCAGCACTTCGGATTCGCCTCGTGGTTTGACTTTCAAATACCGGTGTGACTGGCGGCGCAGTTTGATTTCGGAGCTGTTGACTATGTACAAGTGCGCTCCGCGCTGGCGCACGGCCTGGCGAATGTTGTAGGCCAACAAAGGATGCTGATGGGTTGGGTCGCTGCCGATGAGCAATATGCTGGAAGCCTCGAGAACATCCTCCAGGGTTGCATATCGATCGCTCGCCTGCGCTCCGGTCAATACCTGCACCAGAGAAGAGAAGTCAGCCGTACGGTGGTGGTCAACGTTATGAGTACCGAGGATCGTACGCGCGAAGCGCTGGAGAAGGTAGTTCTCTTCATTGGTAGTCCGGTTTGAGCCGATTACCGCGACCGATTCGGGGCCGTGCTGCGCCAGGATGGCTTTCAGCCGAGCCACCGTCGTGGCCAGGGCTTCTTCCCAGCCTGCTTCTTCTTGTTTGCCGTTGTGTCGAAGGAGGGGCGCGGTCAGGCGTTTCTCACTATTGACGAAATCCCACCCGAAGCGGCCCTTGACGCAGAGGAATTCGCCATTGAGACCCGAGTGGTCGCGGTTGTTGGCCCGGATAATCTGATTGTTGCGGATGGAAAGTGTGGTCTTGCATCCGTCGCCGCAGTGGTTGCAGATGGTGCCGGTGTACGTCAACTCCCAGGGCCGAGTTTTGTAGCGGTAGGTTCCGCTGGTGAGGGCTCCCACCGGGCAGATATCGATGCACGCCCCGCATTCTTCGCATTCCAGATGATCGCCGCGATTGGGAATGATCTCGCTGTGGGCGCCGCGGAAGCCGATCCCGTAAGCGTTGACGTCCATCCCCTCGTCGCACACGCGGATGCAGCGGTAGCAGAGGATGCAGCGCGGCCGGTCGTAATAGACCAGGTTGGAGAACTTCTTCTCTTCCTTGTGCAGCTTGGTCTCCAGGAAGCGGGTTGCGGCGGCGCCGTAGCGGAAGGCCGCGTCTTGGAGTTCACATTCCCCGCCTTTGTCACATACCGGACAATCGAGCGGATGATTGGTGAGCACAAACTCGAGCATGGCCTTCCGCCCGTTGGCCACTTCTGGAGTGTCCGTGCGGACGACCATGCCATTCGTCACCACCGTCGTGCAAGCCGTCTGCAACTTGGGCATCTTCTCGATCGCCACCAGACACATCCGGCACGCGCCCTGCAGGGATAATCCCGGGTAGTAGCAGAAGGAGGGAATCTCGATCCCCGCGTGCTTGGCGGCATCAATCAGCAGCGTGCCGGCCGGAGCGCTGACCGGCTTGCCATCGATCGTCAGTTTGACAGGTTCGGGCATGGGTCCAACAAGGCGCTAGGTGCGGGGCGCTACAGCTGGCTGGAACTCGGACCGGGTGCCCAACTTGGCTGCCCCGAGTCCTTACTCCCTGGCCCCGCCCCCCGGTTCTCCAGCGGGCAACTGCCCGCCTTCAGGTGCTCCTCAAACTCGTGCCGGAACTTCTTCAAGATGCTGATGGTCGGCATGGCGGCAGCGTCGCCCAGCGGACAGAGCGTCTTGCCCAAGATGTTGTACGCGACGTCCAGTGCCGTATCCGGATCTTCATCCAGTCCACCGCCCCCGTGGAAGCGTTCGAGCAGCGACTTCAGCCACATCGTCCCTTCACGGCAGGGGATGCACCAGCCGCAAGACTCGTGCGCGTAGAATTTCATGATGCGCCAAGCGGCCTTCACCATGCAGGTGTCCTCATCGAGGATCACCACGCCACCTGAGCCCAGCATTGAGCCGATTTTGGCGAGCGAATCGAAATCCATGGGAACATCGATCTCCTCGGCCGTGAGCACCGGACAAGACGAGCCGCCCGGGATGACACACTTGAGTCTCCTGCCGCGCCACACGCCACCACCTACTTCCTCGATCATGCGGCGGAGCGGGAACCCTATGGGTAGTTCGTAGATACCCGGCCTCGTGATGTGGCCGCTCAGGCAGAACAAGCGGGTGCCGCCGTCGTTGGGTTTCCCCAGCTTTGCGAACCACTCGCCGCCGTTCAGCACAATGTGGGGGACATTGGAGAGTGTCTCCACGTTGTTGATAATGGTGGGGCACCCATAAAGGCCGATCAGGGCGGGGAAGGGAGGCTTGACGCGCGGATATCCACGCAAGCCTTCGAGCGAGTTGAGCAGCGCGGTTTCCTCGCCGCACTCGTAGGCGCCGGCGCCCGTGTGCGTGTATAGATTGAAGTCGAAACCGGACCCCAGAATGTTCTTACCCAAGTAGCCGCGCGCATAGGCTTCCGCGAGGGCACGGTCCAGAATCTCCATCAAGTACCGGTACTCGCCCCGGATGTAGATGTAGCCCTGGTGGGACTGGATGGCGTAGCCGGCGATGACAATGCCCTCAATCAACTGGTGCGGGTCATATTCGATCAAGACCCTGT
Source organism: Terriglobia bacterium (assembly GCA_050014795.1). Lineage (GTDB taxonomy): Bacteria > Acidobacteriota > Terriglobia > UBA7540 > UBA7540 > JALHUF01. The sequence continues at coordinate 20,130 of JBEKCQ010000075.1, forward strand.
CCTTACAGGTACCCGGTTCGCTTTCGTCGGCGTTGCACACCACGTACTTAGGCATTGAAACCGGCACCCCCCCGCCCGCGCAGACCGGATTTCTTCATCTCCTGGATGATGTCCTCCGGATTCATTCCGAGGGCCTTCCTCAAGGCTTGATAGCCCTCGTGCTCAAGGTAGACGTCGATTGAGGCCGAGCCCGGGATCCCGATCCGCCGGGTGAGGACTTTGACCTCCAGCGGGCTGCCCGGCATCGAGTTGGAATAATCAGCCATGAATCAGTCAGCGGTCCAAAGTCAAAAGTCGAAAGTCCAAATCCTAGGTCCGGGGTCCAGGCTCCTTCTTCTTCAGTTCCTCGATCAGCTCATCCACCTTTTCCGGCGTCAGGTTCTCGTAATAGTCGTAGTTCACCTGCATGGCCGGCGCCCCGCAGCATGCCCCCAGACACTCGACCTCTTCCAGCGAGAACATCCCGTCGGGCGTCGTCTGCTTGTGGCCGATACCGAGCTTCTTGGCACAGTGTTGGAAGATTTCTTCGCCCCCACGCAGCATGCACGAAATGTTCGTGCACACCTGGAAGTTGTATTTGCCGATGGGTTGACGGTGGAGCATCGAGTAGTAGGAGATATCTTCAACGACCTCGATAGGCCGCACACCCACGCGCTGCGCGATCTCCTCGATGGCTTCTTCCGAAACGTAACCGATTTCATCCTGTGCAAAGAGCAGCAACGGCACAATCGCTGAACGCTTGGTCGGATAGCGGGCGATGATGGTGTCAAACTTCTGCTTCAGACTCTCAGAAATCATCTTTATTCGGTCCATTGCCCTTTGTCCGTTGTCCGTTGCGACCAAGAACTGACAACGGACCACGGACGCTTTCCAGCACACTCAGCGGTCAATCTCGCCGAGCACCGTGTCGAGGCTGGCGATGCACGCCACGGCGTCGGCGATCAAGCGGCCCTCAACCATTTTGGCCAGAGTCTGCAAGTTGGCGAAGGACGGAGCTCGCACGTGGCAGCGCCACGGTTTGGGCGAGCCGTCACTGACAATGTAGAAGCCCAGCTCTCCGCGCGGCGACTCAATCGTCTGGTAAACCTCACCTACCGGCGGATGGAAGCCTTCGGTCACCAGCTTGAAATGGTAGATGAGCGCCTCGATGGAAGTCTTCATGCTCTCGCGGTCGGGCAGAACGATGTGCGGCGCGTTGGCCTTGATGGGGCCTTCGGGAAGACCCTCCATAGCTTGGCCAACGATCTTCAGGGACTCGCGCATCTCGTCCATGCGCACCAGGTAGCGAGCGTAAACGTCGCCTGCGGGCCGGGTAGGGATGTTGAAGTTGAACCTGTCATAGCTCGAGTAGGGTTCGGCCTTTCGGATGTCCCACTGGACGCCAGAAGCACGAAGCGACGGCCCGGAAAGACCCAGAGCAATCGCATCCGCGGCGGATATGGTCCCGATGCCGACAGTCCGGCGCAGCCAGATGGGATTCTTGGTCAGCAAGGTCTCGTATTCCTTGAGGCGCTGCGGAAACTCCTTGACGAATTTCTCCACCCGGCGCAGCCAGTGGAGGGGCGGCTCGAGGGCCAGGCCCCCCACGCGGAAATAGCTGGTCATCATGCGCTGGCCCGAGACCAACTCGAACAGGTGGAGAATGTCTTCCCGTTCCCGGAAGCAGTAGAGGAATACGGACATAGCGCCCAGCTCGATGGCGTGGGTGCCCAGCCAGACGAGGTGGCTTTGGATACGGGTGAGTTCAGTCAATAGGACGCGGACCCATTGCGCGCGCGGCGGGGCTTCCAGTCCGAGGAGTTTCTCGATGGCCAGGCAGAACCCCAGGTTGTTCGAGAGCGGCGCCAGGTAGTCCATCCGGTCAGTCAGGGTGATGCCCTGTGAATAGGTCAGACTCTCGAAGGATTTCTCGAAGCCCGTGTGGAGGTAGCCGATGTCGAAGAGGGCACGCACCACGGTCTCGCCCTCTAGCTCCAGGACGAGGCGCAGCACTCCATGCGTGGAGGGATGCTGCGGTCCCATGCTGAGGATGACCCTCTCTTCGTGACCCGGAATCCTTTCGAGCGTTATGGGCATTTAGCGATATCCCGTGGTCGGATAGTCCTTCCGCAACGGATGGCCTTCCCAGTCTTCCGGTAACAGGATGCGGCGCAGGTAGGGGTGTCCCTCGAAGCGAATTCCGAACAAGTCAAATACCTCGCGCTCAAACGCGTTGGCGGCGGGCCACACCGGCACGACCGAGTCGATCGTCGGGTCGCCACCTGCCAGTTGCACCTTGAGACGCAGCCGCCGGTAGTTCTCAAGGGAAAGAAGGTGGTACACCACCTCGAAGCGAGGTTCGTTCGGATAACAATCCACCGCCGTCACGTCCGACAGGTACTTGAAGGAAAGGCCCTCCGCATCCCGCAAATACTCGCAGGTGCTTCGCAGCCTCTCCTTCCGAATGAACACGGTTAGTTCGCCGCGAAATTCACGGGCGTCTTCGACAGCCGCAGGGTCATATTCTCTGAGCTTCTGGAGGGCAAAGTTGGTGGCGAGCTCGCCTGGCATAGTTAAGATGCTGCTTAATCTGATCCCTTTCGCGCCAGCCTTCGGCGGAAGCATCGGGCCCTGACGCCCCGCTGGTGATGGGCATTCAAGACCCGCCGGAAGCCACTGGCCGGTCCCGCTGCACCCTGCCGGCTAACGGCTCCAGTCCAGAGCGCCTTTTTTCCAGATATAGAGGTAACCGGCCAGCAAAATGCCGATATACAACAACATCTCGATGAAACCGAACCACCTGAGGCTCCGATAGACCACGGCCCAGGGGAAAAGAAACGCGATCTCGACGTCGAACAGGATGAAGAGCATTCCCACCAAATAGTAGCTGACCGAGAAGCGCTCACGGGCATCCCCCACCGGGGGGATGCCGCACTCGTAGGGGGCAAGTTTCTCGCGCGATGGACGTTTGACTCCCACCCAGGCCGACAATCCCATGATTGCCGCCGCGATGACGAAGACCACCAGAACGTGGACCAGGATGGGAACGTAGTTATCCAGCATTTCACCCTGCCGCAAAGCGGTTTAGATTACCCCAGAAAATCTGGCAAACGAAGCAGAAAATGGGCGTCGAAATTTCTCCTTGCCTCGGACGCGCCATGCCGCTAACATCTGGACAAGCGCGGCACGTCGTCTTTGATCGTGTGGGCGTAGGCTTATGGTGACTGGGTTCAATACCGACGTCAAGCATGAAGGCGTCGTTTATCACATTCAGACAGAGCCGCGGAAGGATGCGGGGATAGAAACCACGGTCTACATGCGAGGAGCTGTTATCCACTCAATGAAGACGTCCTACCAGGACTTTCTCAACTCCCCCGACTACAGCGACGAGAAGTTCAAGCGCTTGCTGGAGGATCAGCATCGGCAGGTCATTGCGCGGATTCGCGCCGGCGAAATTCATCCCCCCCATTCTTCCACCCCCGGCACCTAGTGCGGAGACCAGGTTTTGATCACCATCCATTTGAACGGCGAAGCGCAGGAAGTCCCGGAGGGGCTGACGGTAGCTGACTTGCTCCACAGGCTGCGGTTTCCGGCCGACCGAGTGGCGGTGGAGCGCAATCTCGAGATCGTACCCCGCGCCCGCTGGCCTGAGACTTATCTCCAGTCAGATGACCGCCTGGAGGTGGTACACTTCGTAGGCGGCGGGTCGCCATCCGTGGCCAGCAGGAGCCCTGGCTGCGACCTCTGAGGCGCGCGGGATGTCTCCTATGAATCCCTCTCTCCCTAGTTCCCCGGCGATGATCTTCGTCACCCTACTCCTCAAGTTGGGTGTCATTGCCGTGCTCGCCAGCTTCATCGCTCGCTTCGGTCATTTCCGGCGGCTGCTGTTTATCGAACGACGCGGCCCGCGGCAGAAGCTCGTGTTCGCGGCTTTCCTGGGCGTGCCGTTCATGCTGGGGGTACTGGCCCGCCTGCTGGCGCGCTATCAGGGCACCGACCTGAATCTGGAGATTACCGTGCTGGCGGGGCTGCTGGGCGGCACGATTGTAGGGCTGGTAGTCGGGATGATGGTCAGCCTTCCGGCGGTGCTCATCGGGCACGAAATCCTCGCTGCGCCCCTCGCCGTCCTTTACGCCGTAGTGGCAGGGTCAGCCCGCTGGGTTTGCCCGGACAAGGAAGAGGTCTGGAAGTTCTCGCCCTTCATTGACCTCAGCCTCTATCGCTCCATCAAGCGGCGGTTCCAGCATCCCGGGATGGATTGGCAAGTCCTCTTCTTTCTCATCTGCGTGATTCTGGAAATCTCCCGCATCACCTTCGGTCACATGGCGCGCGGCATGCTGTTCTACCTGGATTCTCCGCTCCCCTGGACCAAGGTCCTGATTGTCCTGGGGACGGTGATTGGGGTCGGCCTGCCGGTGCGCATCTGGAATAACACCCGCATCGAGCGAAAGCTGGAGGACCAGGAGAGAATGCTGATGCAGGCGCGCGTGGATGCCCTCATCAGCCAGATCAATCCCCATTTCCTTTTCAACACCTTGAACACGGTCTCCGCGCTGGTCCGGTTTGACCCGGACACGGCGCGCACAGTGGTGCTGAAGCTCTCCAACATCCTGCGCCGACGCCTCAAGGCCCAGGTCCACTTCTCGCCGCTCAAGCAGGAGCTGGAGTTCATCGACGACTACTTGGATATCGAAGTAGTGCGCTTCGGGCGCGACAAGCTCCGGATCCGGAAGGAAGTCGAGCCCGATACCCTGGACATGATCGTTCCCAGCATGATCCTTCAGCCTCTGGTCGAGAACGCCATCGGCCACGGCATTGGTCCCAAGATCGAGGGCGGGACTATCACGCTGCGCACGGCGCGTCGCAACGGACGGCTCGCTGTGGAGGTCCTCGACGACGGTGTGGGAATTCCGGACGAACGACGGCCCGAGATCTTTGACTCCGGAATTGGCATCCGTAACGTACGCGAGAGGCTGAAAGCGCTCTACGGGCAGGAGTTCTCCTTTACTATTGACAGCCAGCCGGGGAAGGGGACCTCCATCCGCCTCGAAATCCCGGAACTGGTCAATCCGGAAAGAACTGCTCCTGCCGCAAGCGCCCCCGCCTAGCACGCGGCGAGGCAGTCCTCCGGCGTGCAGAGAAGTCTTCTTTCGGACCGGCGCTGATCCTTTCCAACCCTGACATTCACCCTCGCGAAGAATGCAGGCTATGCTACTATTTTGCGCTTGTCGGAGTTCTCAGACCAAAGGAGTGAGGATCCAGTATGGCGAAGAAGAAGCGCGGGCGGACCAGGAGACCTCCGGCCTCCATGAGCATGATCGAGCCACGATTGCGCAACATCTACCTGAATTTCTACAAAGAGAGCTACTTCGCACCCAGCGCACTGGACCTGAAGACCAAGGAACTGATTGCGATCGGGTGCTCGCTGGTCGCCAAGTGCAAAGGCTGCACTGAGGGGCACATCAAGAAAGCCCTGGAACTGGGTGCCACGAAGGAAGAAATCAGCGACGCGATCGTTGTCGCCATCGGCATCGGGGCGGCGAGCGTGCTCGACGAATCGGACAGGGCCGCCATCAAGCTGGACCTCCACCACTTCGAATAGCCGGACCTTCGATCTCGCCGGGACGCCACAGGCAAGGGGGAATCGGTCCAAGCTTCCTGGCTCGAACGAAAGACCGATCCGCGACGACCTTGGAGTACAGCGAGTGGATTACCGGGTGATTGTCAGCCTGTTCTTGTTGCTGTTTCTGGGTGTGGCGGATAACCAGGTGATTGCAGCGCTGCTGCCCTCGCTCGTGAGTTCGCTGGACGTCACCGTGGGCACGGTCGGTCTGCTGGTAACGGTGTATTCGCTGGCCGCAGCGTTGGCGGCGTTTGTGTCGGGGTCGCTCTCGGACCACTATGGCCGTCGCCGTTTCCTGCTGGGCGGGGTGCTGGTATTTGCCTTGGCGTCGTGGCTCTCCGCGCGGAGTCAAACCTTTCCGGAGCTCATGATGGCCAGGGCGCTTACCGGCCTGGCAGCTGGGACCATCTCAACTTGCTCGGTCGCCTTTGCCGGGGACTGGTTTGCTTATGCAGTGCGGGGCAGGGCCATCGGTCTGATTTCTTCCGCCTACTTCGCTGCTCCCATCCTGGGTGTGCCTCTTGCTGCCCAGATTGCCGACCGCTTCGGATGGCGTCGCGCATTCCTGTGCTTCGCGGTTCTAGGCCTCGCTGTGGCTTGCAGCTCCCTGACTCTGCCGAGCGAGAAGGCAAGTCCCGAACCGTCCGCGGAGAGATTCCGCGCCACCGCGGGAGCATTCCGTTCATTTCTCACCCGACGTGATACGGCGGCGGCCCTGGGAATTGCCTTCCTTGTTTCGGCGGGACTGGTGGGTTTCATCACCTACATCGGCCAGTGGCTGAACAACCGTTTTGACGTTCCGACGCGGACTATTGGGTGGGTTTTCATGCTGGGGGGCCTGGTAGCAGTGGCCGGCGCACCCTTGGGTGGGATTCTCTCGGACCGATGGGGGAAGCGGTCGATCTCCATTGCCAGCAATGTGCTGCTGGCCATTTCGGTCCTCCTGGTTCCGTTTATGCAGTGGGGCACTTGGCTCCTGGTGGCGTTCGCTGGGGCGAGTCTGGGAGCGGCGTTCCGGCAGGGTCCGCTGACGGCCTTGATGACGGAAATGGTTCCCGGCGCTCAGCGCGGATCGTTCATCGCCTTGCGCAACATCTGCTCGCAGCTGGGCATTGGTGCCGTAGCTTTGGCGGGTGGGGTGCTCTACCAGCGTCACGGCTATGTGGCTGTTACCACGCTCTGCGCTGCAATGACCGTGCTGGTGGCGATTCTGCTGGCGACTCACATTGACGAGCCGAAAGCTGTCGGCGAACCCAGCCAGTAGAGGCGGCCCTGCGCCGCCAGGGCTTGGCGGGGTGAACCCGCCGCTACGCTGGGCAAGGAGGTGAATTCGTTGTCGGCGGCCGCGAAGGTTTGGAAAATCGCCCGGCGCGTGCTCCTGATCCTCGGCGTGCTGGGCGCGGCGTTTTTCCTCATCGTCGTCCCCTGGTTCTTCACCCACATCGTGACCCGTGGCCGCTATCATTATCCCGACCCCAACGATCGCAAGACGCCCGTCTCTTATGGTCTCAACTTCCGTTGGATTGAGTTTCGATCGACTGATGGCATCGCGCTCAAAGGTTGGTACGTCCCCGCGGGTGGCAGGGCGCGCGGCACGATCGTCTATTGCCATGGGCTGAACCGTTCCCGCACCGAAATGCTCCCCAGAGCGGAATTTGCTCACAGCCTCGGCTACAACGGGCTGCTATTTGACTTTCGGCACGCTGGCCAGAGTGGCGGCGAAATCACCACGCTGGGTTATCAGGAGCGATTGGACGTCCTGGGCGCGGTGCGCTATGCCTTGCAGGAGGAGAAGGGTGCGCGTCCTGTGATTGTCTGGGGTGTTTCGATGGGCGCGGCGGCGGCACTGCTGGCGGCAGCCGATTCACCAGATATCGATGCTGTGATTTCTGACAGTACATTCCTCTCGTTTCGCGACACCATCCAGCATCACCTGAAGCTCTTCCTTCACTTGCCCGCCTTCCCGTTGGCTTACGAAGTGATGTATTGGTCGGCGTGGCGGGGGGGATTCAGTGTATCCGATTTTGATTTGGAAAAGGCTGTAGAGCGCATCGGACCCCGGCCCATTCTGTTTGTCGCCGTGGAAGGCGATCGTCGCATGCCGCCGGCTATCGCCCGGACGCTCTACTCGCGCGCTGCCAGCCCAGGGAAGCGTTTGATCGTTCTGCCCGGGCAGCGCCACGGCGAGGGATTCAATCAAGCGACGGAGCAATACAAGCAGGCCGTGAGCGAGTTTCTGGCGGGCCTTCCCTCGGGGTCGCCTTGAACTGCCCGGCGGCCTGAGTGGCGCGGTTTGCCAGGAATCGAGTTTCCCGCTGACCGGCCAGCGATCTGGGATAATATGCTCCGGTTTTGAGGGCGTGTCTTCAAACGATGAGTTCAGGAGATTCTTCGACAATGTGGATTGAGAAACACGGAATTACCAAAGTGGGATTGATTCTAGTTGGCGCGTTGTTGCTGCTGGCAGGCGCCTTCAAGCCGCTCCAGTCACTCGGGCCTGCGGCGGGTCTGCCAAGGTCCGGATGGGAGCAGATTGACAAGGACAGGCTCCTCGCGAACATCAAGATACTAGCCTCGGACGAGTACGAGGGGCGGGCGCCCGCCTCCAGAGGCGAAGAACTGACCATGGCGTTCCTGGAAGCGCAATTCAAACAGCTTGGGCTGAAGCCTGGCAATCCTGACGGCACCTATTTCCAGAAGGTGCCGATGGTGGGGATCACGGCGGATCCCGGCGCTCAATTGGTCTTCGCGCCACCCGCAGGTGGAACTGAGCTGACCTTTCAGTATGGCGATGATTTCATGGCCTGGACCAAGCGGGAACAGCCGGAGGTAAGCGTTGATTCAGGCCTCATTTTTGTCGGCTATGGAGTCGTCGCGCCCGAGTTCAAGTGGGACGACTACAAGGGTGTGGATGTGAAGGGCAAGGTTCTGGTGATGCTGATCAATGACCCGCCCGTGCCGGACCCCAGCGACCCGACGAAGCTCGACGAGAAGATGTTCAAGGGCAAGGCGATGACGTACTACGGGCGCTGGACCTACAAGTTCGAGATGGCAGCCCAGAAGGGGGCGGCTGGTTGTCTCATCATTCATGAGACCGGACCGGCCGGATATCCCTGGGGCGTCGTCAGGGCCAGCAACACTGGCGAGCAGTTCGACCTCGTGAAGCCGGACAAGGGAATGTCGCGCAGCGCGGTTGAGGGCTGGATCACTTATGACAAAGCGCAGGCGCTGTTCGCCATGGCCGGCAAAGATCTGAACGCACTGAAGAAGGCCGCGGTGGACCGCAACTTCAGGCCGGTCGAGTTGGGAGTGAAAGCCTCGTTGGTGCTGCGGAACAAGATCCGCACCATCGATTCCAGAAACGCGATTGCCAAGCTCGAAGGCCATGACCCCAAACTGCGCAATGAGTACGTGGTTTACATGGCCCATTGGGACCACTTCGGGATTGGCCCGGAGGTGAACGGCGACAAGATCTATCACGGGGCAATAGACAACGCCTCGGGGGTGGCCGGGCTGTTGGAGATTGCCCACGCGTTCATGAAAGTCCAGCCACAGCCACGCCGTTCCATCCTCTTCCTTTCCGTGACCGCTGAAGAGCAAGGGCTGCAGGGTTCGAAGTACTACGCCGACCATCCTCTCTACCCGCTGGCTGGAACCCTCGCGGCGCTCAACATGGACGGGCTCAATGTGCGGGGCAAGACCAAGGACATCATCGTCGTCGGACTCGGCATGTCAACGCTGGATGACTATGTGAAGGCTGTGGCCGCCGAGCAGGAACGCGTCGTGAAGCCTGATGCCGAGCCGGAGAAGGGCTTCTACTACCGTTCCGACCACTTCCCGTTTGCCAAGCAGGGCGTGCCCGCGCTCGATGCCGGCGCCGGTATCGATTTCCTTGGTCGGCCCGAGGGCTGGGGATTGGAGATGCGCAACAAGTACACGACCGAGGACTATCACAAGCCCTCGGACACGGTGAAACCGGACTGGGATCTGAGTGGGGCAGTCGAGGATCTGCAACTTCTGTTCGAGGTTGGCTTCCGGATCGCCAATGCGGGCAAGTATCCGACGTGGAATCCCGGTACCGAGTTCAAGGCCAAACGCGAGGCGATGCTGAAAGTAGTGGCGAGTGACAAGTGACGAGCCTGCAGCCAGCTTGTGGCTAGCTTCTGACATCTGACCTCGGACTCCTGAAAACCCGAAGGAGGTTTCTCATGTCCCCTGAGTCTCAAGACACAAGAACAGGGCGGGCCCCGTTCGTCAGCTTGCTGTATCGGGTGATGTTCTTCCTGGCGGCGCTGGTGGTGGCGCGGTTCGTCTTGGAAGTCGCCGGCGTCCCCAGGGTGTGGACGCAGTACGTTTCCAGCATGGCTGGCCTGTTTCTGGCAGCCATTTATGTGGCGGCCATCGCGCCGTTGCGGGGCGGCATCGAGAGGTTCCGTCAGATCTTTCTTCCGGCCCTGGTTCTGTCTGCCTGGACTGCGGGGTGGGTGATTCTGGCGACGCTGGTCTCAGCCGTGTTCCGTCTGGAGCGGAGCCACTTCGCCGGCCCAGGGGATTACGGGAACTGGGGACACCTGGGTGGCCACATTGTTGGGCACGTCGTCGAAATCGGCGTCTTCTTCATCATAGTCGTCGTCCTGATGGCCGTGATCCACTTCCTCTGGCGTTGGCCGCTGACGGTAGGACCGGGAGCAGTGCTGGGGGCGCTGATTATCATCCGCTACTGGGTCGAGGCCATGGGCGTAGAGCCGTGGCGGGCGGCCGCCTGGAGTTCCACCCTCGGCGTGCTCCTGGCTGCTTTCTACTTGGGTGGGATGGCGCCGCGCTTGGGGGAGACGGGCGGCATGCGCCTGCTGGTGCACAGTCTGGTGATCGCCTATACCTGGCGGGTCTGGGTCTTTCTCGCCACGTTCTTCAGTGCGGTCCTGCCGTCCTACAAGACCCACTTCTTCGATCCGTCCCAGGGCCGAGTAGCGCTGCGGCTCCTCCAATTCCTGGCGGGCGGTGTCCTCCTCGAGGGTCTCATCGCCGGCATTATGGTGTGGTTAGTTGCCCGGTGGATTGCCCGCGCCACGCAGCCGGCCACAACGTAGAGGCGGTTTAATCCGGCATGGCCCTGCGTGCTGTGGCTACCGATGGCGGAGTAACACTTCCTCTACCGAGCGTCCAGGACGCGTTCGTAGAGCTTTTCGTATAGCGGGATAATCTTCGTAGAACAGAACTGAGCCAGCGCCCGCTGGCGAGCCGCTTTGCTCATCTGCTTGTGCCGCTCGGGGCTGGTCAGGATTTCGAGGGTGCGCGCGGCCATCGTTTCGACGTCCCGCGGCGGCACGAGATAGCCCTCCACGCCGTCGGTGATGACTTCCGGCAGGCCGCCCACCTTGGAGCACACCGCCGGAACGCCGCAGGCCATGCCTTCCAGGGCTGCGAGGCCAAACGACTCGAGTTCGCTCGGCAAGAGCAGCACGTCGGCGAAGCTCAGAAGCTCCTGGACCTGGTTCTGTTTCCCCTGAAAGATGACGTCCTGCGTCAGGCCCTTCTCCCGCACCAACCATTCCGCGGTAGCGCGCTCGGGTCCGTCGCCGATCAAGAGCAGTTTGGCGGGAACCTGCCGCCGGACGAGGTCGAAGATCTCGATGACGTCCGGAATACGCTTCACGGGGCGAAAGTTGGACAGATGGACGACGATCTTCTCCTGCTCCGTGGCGAACTCTTTCCGCCGGGCGCGGCCGTCCATGGGGCGGAAGACCTCGCAGTTGACGAAGTTGGGGATAACCTCTACGGCCCGCTGCACCTCAAATTCCTGCAATGTCACCTGCCGCAGGTAATCGGAGATGGCGGTGACGGCGTCGCTCTCTTCGATCGAGAACCGCGTGATGGGAAGGTAGGAGCGGTCCATTCCGACCAGGGTGACGTCGGTGCCATGGAGCGTGGTGACGAAGGGAAGCTTGCGCGGCTTCAACATGGCCCGCGCCAGATAAGCGCTGACCGAGTGCGGTATCGCGTAGTGGACATGCAGCAGGTCCAGCGATTCGTTCACCGCCACGTTGTACATCTGGGTGGCCAGCGCCAGGGTGTAGGGGGGATGGTCGAAGAGCGGATAGTTGAGCATTTCCACTTCATGGAAGTGGATGCGCTCGGAAGCTTCGGTCATGCGCACTGGAACCGCGTAACTGATGAAATGAACCTCGTGGCCGCGCGCCGCCAGCTCCAGTCCGAGCTCCGTAGCGACAACGCCACTCCCGCCGTAGGTGGGATAGCATGTGATGCCGATTTTCATGAGGATGCGGGGAATCTGCCCTGTTCCCGTAAAGAATCACGAGGGAGGAGGCGATTTCTCCTTCTTGTCCTCGCCTGCGCTCGCGGCCAGCACGACAATCCCAGTCACCGTACGCCGGTCTTTCCCCTGCTCGTAGTAGACGATGACGCTGGTGCCGGGCGCCAGTTCGTTGACCTTGATCTTCCCGCCGCCCGCCATGGAGACTGGAGTACCCTTCTTCACCGGGAAAATCTCCGTGACACCGCCCTCCACAGTGTCCACCTTGAGCAGACTGCGCTTCAGGTCCACGGATTGAACCTTCCCGCTGAAGGCTTGGCGGTTTGGTCCTCCCGTGATCTTGCCCAGCGCCGGCACCCGGCTCCGGCGTTCGTCCTGCGCGTCGGCTGAAATCATTCCGGTGATCGCCGCCAGCCCGAGGGCCAGCACTATCAGCACCGGCTGGAACCGTCGCCGCTGACGGGCAAGGCCGCGTTCGACTCCCGTGCCGGCGCACCCGGCCTCTTGGCCGTGCCGGTCAACGAGCGTGGAGGACGGCCGATCAGCAGAGGGGATTAATAAACAGTTCACCTGAAAAACCCCTGGCGAAAGGCCATGCTAAAGGGGTCCATGAGGACTGTCAAGCGTTTCGATCAACACTCTCAAGTAGGTCCACCGCGCTTATCCCGACTGGAGAGCCGGTGCGCCTGGCGTAGGGGTTCGGCAGGTCGGTCCCTACTCGATGTTGGGGAAGCCGTTCCCGTTGCCGCCCTCCCGGAACTCCGGGTCCTTGTACATGTACCGGACCGCCGACTTCATGATCAGCAGGTTGGGCTCGTTGTGTCGGTGGACCTTGATGCAGTCCTTGTCGTACCACTCGAGAACGCCGCGGATGGTTTCGCCGCCTTCAAGCACGACCACCATGTGGCTGCGAGCCTGCATTTGCTTGATGTAGTAGAAGTTCTCGGCGCTGGTCTGCTCGGGTGGCACCGGCTTCTTCCGCACCATGCGGGTCCCCATCTGGTCCTGAATTTCAGACAGTGTTGGTCGGATTAATTTGCGATTCAATGTTCCATACTCCTTGCGCTCCGTTCGACGGAGCTAGAGGTTCGAACCTCGCCCGAGAGCAATCGACTGCCGAGACACCCAATCGCCTAACCTGACTACGGGCCTCTCGGTTTCCTACGTATCAATAAGAGCCGCGTACAGGAATTGGTGCTACTGCCAAAAATTCTAGCACAGCGCATCCGTAACCGCAATCGGAAACTCGTCCTTGGCCGCCACGTGCGGCCGCGGCGCTGCTACCGCCCTCGCCTTGCAGCAACCCGATCTCCATGGGAAACTCCACTCTATTTCGATGCAAGACAGCAGAGGCGGGATTCCCACAAGTTTACCGGCAACCCCAACCCGCACCCGATGCGGCACACGGGTCTAAACCTTGTCGCCGGCGGAGGGACCGTCCCGCCACGGCGCTCCAGGTCGGCGGCCCACAAGTTTGCTATCAAGCCCTGCTATTCGGTTGAGCGCGTCCTGCCAGCGGACTCTCCCAGGACGTCCAAGGCCACAGCCTCGAGGCCCAGTTGCTGGTTCACGTTGCGGGTTTGAAGCCGGTAGGCCTGATCGAGGCCTTCCTTCAACTTCTCGATGTTCTGCATTCCCAACTTCGCTGCCCAGGGTCTGAGCCGCGGCAGCAAATCCATATTCACCACATTCGTGTCCGATTCGGCCAGAGCAACTTGGACGAGATCCCGCAGCAGGCTGTAGCCGATTTGGAGGGTTTCCTCGAACTCCTCGCGATGCTCCGTAAGCGCCTTCGTGGAATCGAAGAGCGCCTTCCAGTCAGGGGCTGCGACGGGCTCCCGGGTCTTGCCTGCGACGGCATCGAGAAAATCCAGCCAGGGCCGGCGCTGGCGCTCGAATTCGCCCACGTCGAAGGCCTTGGCTTTGGCGATACTTCCCGCTGCTACCCGAACCGCTAGGGCTCGCTGGGGCTTGGGAACGCGGGCTTCTTCGGCCAGGAGCGTGGTGATCAGCGGTTCTTCGACGGGCTGAAACGCGATTCGCCGGCAGCGGGAACGGATGGTCGGCCGGAGTTCGTAAGCGTTGGGACAAATCAAGATCAGCGTCGTCGTTTCCGGGGGTTCCTCCAGGACTTTCAGAAGCAGGTCCACAGCCTGCCAGTGGATTGCTTGGGCCTCGTCAATCACAAACACGCGTCGTGCGAGCTCGAAGGGATGCGTATAAACCACGCTGCGCAGTTGGCGTATCTGCTCAATCAGGATGTAGCGGGTGAGGGGCTCAATCAGTTGCAGGTCGAAATAAACCAAGCCTTCCACGCGCTTCTGGGAGTCCTTGCTCTCCCGGCGGCGAGCATGATCTTCGCGTGCTGCAGCCAGCATCGCCTCGGCCTTGCGGCAGCGAGGGCACTCACCGCAGAAGTCATCGGCGCACCGCTCGCAGTTCAGAGCCTTGGCCAGCATGAGCGCCAAGGTCTTCTTGCCCACGCCGTCCGGTCCGGTAAAAAGCAGGGCGCCCGGCACGCGGCCGCTGGCGAGCATGCCGCGCACCTCCGTGACGGCCTTGGCGTTACCTAGGAAGGATTCGAAGCCCATTTCTCTCGGGGTTCGGGATTCGGCAGCGCGGCTCAGGTTTCATTTCTGACCCGAATCCCGAATCCCGCCTTGTCAGCAATGCCGTGCCAGCAATGCGTCAACCAGTTTGCGAATCTCCGCCTGCACTTCGACCACAGGCCGGTCCGCGCGCACTATCTTGACGCGCCGCGGCTCCTGCCGCGCGATAGCTTGATAGCCGGCGCGCACCCGCTCGTGAAACCTCAAACCCTCCGCTTCAAACCGCCCGCGGACGGAGTTCCGCCGAACTTCGCGTCCCTGCGCTCGCTTGAGTGCCACCCGAGGACTTAGGTCGAGGACCATAGTCAGATCGGGTTGCGTCGTGCCGCACACCACGCGATCGAAAGCCCGAACCGTACTCACTCCCAACTTCCGGCCGTAGCCCTGATAAGCGAACGAGGCGTCGTTGAACCGATCGCTGACCACGACGTCGCCGCGAGCCAGAGCGGGCCGCACTACTTCTTCCAGGTGTTGCGCCCGGGCAGCGTACATCAGAGCGAGCTCGGCGAGCGGCGCGAGATGCCCTGTGCGTGTCGCCAGCACGATTCCCCGAGCCTGCTCGCCCACGCGCGTGCCGCCGGGCTCGCGAGTCGCTACGACCGGATAGCCGCGCGCGCGCAGGTGCTTTACCAGCAGCCGGACTTGCGTGCTCTTCCCCGTGCCGTCTATTCCTTCCAGCGTGATGAAGATGCCGCGACGTTTCAAGGTGTGGTCAGACTACCGATTCAAGATGAAATCCGCTGAACGCCAACCATCATAGCATTCGAAGTTCCCGACTCACAAGGCGGGGGCTTTTGTGGATGGTTCTCGGCCTTCAGCGCCCTTGGACCCGTCGTGGCGGACGAAGCAGCGCTGAAGGGCTTCGTTCGGGCCCCCAGATGGGCTCGTTCTGGCCTCAACTGCATTCGCCTTCTTGATTTATCCTTTCGTTTCAATAGGTTAGAGGATAAGTCGTTGCGTCTTTAGAGTCCCTTTTATGGACATAGTGTCCTAAGCGTTCAAACACCCAGTGTTCGGATCCGGACAGTTGGTGGGGATTTTGGGCGAGAATCTGGGGAGGTGTTAGAATGGCGCGTCTCCTCGGCGGAGGGTCGTGGACATCGCGGACAACATTGCGCGAGTGCGGGAACGGATCGCCGCGGCGTGCGCTCGCGCGGGACGGCGCCCCGAAGAAGTGAAGCTAGTCGCGGTCTCCAAGACGGTCCCGCCCGAGCGCATCCGGCAGGCCTACGAGGCCGGGCTGCGCGATTTCGGCGAGAACCGCGTTCAGGAAGCCAGCGCGAAACGCCCGCCTCTGGCGGACCTGGACGCCACCTGGCACCTGGTAGGGCATCTCCAGACCAACAAGGCCCGGGATGCGCGTGAGCTTTTTCAGTACATTCATTCGGTGGACTCGCTGCGCCTTGCCGAGAAGTTGGACAAGGCCGCGGTGTCCGGTGGCGGGTGGCTGCCCGTTCTGCTGGAGGTGAACCTCGGCGAGGAACCCTCGAAGTCCGGCGCACGCGGCGGGGAAGTGCTGCAACTGGCCGAAGGGGTCGGCCTGCTGCCCACGCTCGAACTGCGCGGCTTGATGGTCATCCCGCCGTTCTTTGAAGACCCAGAGCAGGCTCGACCGTTCTTTCGTCGTCTGCGGGAACTGGCCGCAATGATTCAATCTCGAAAGCTGCCGGGCGTTTTCATGCGCGAACTTTCGATGGGCATGAGCCACGACTTCGAAGTGGCCATCGAGGAAGGCGCAACGTTGGTTCGGATAGGGACGGCCATTTTCGGGCCGCGGCAATGAAGAAGGCAGAAGGCAGAAGGCAGAAGGCAGAAGGCAGAAGGCAGAGACCTCTCGATGGCAGCGCCTGAATTCCAAATCGAGCGCGAGAACGTGAGCTTCTGGCTGAAGGTCAAGCCGCGTGCGACGCGCGAACGGCTGGGAATCGATTCCTCCGGCGAATTGCGTTTGGAACTCCACGCGCCGCCCGCCGAGGGGCAGGCTAACGAAGCGTGCGTTCAATTCTTCGCGCGCGCGTTGCGGTTGCCGCAAGCGTGCGTCGTGATTCTTTCCGGCCACAAGTCGCGACGCAAGCTCATCCGCATCACGGGGCGGTCCGCGGCAGAAACGGTCACGCAACTAGAGAAGCTCGCGCGGGGCCGCGCGTAGCGGCGGGCAGAAGGCAGAAGGCAGAAGGCAGAAGGCAGAAGGCAGAAGGCAGAAGGCAGAAGGCAGAAGGCAGAAGGCAGAGACAACACTCCTTGGGCTGTTGTTCGAAATGGCGTATTGACCGCTGAAAGCTGATTGCTGACAACTGACAACCTACCCCCGCCGCCGGGTCTATGGCGTGGGCGAGACCGAGAAAAACCAGGAGGTCAAGGTGAGCTTTCGCGAGCGCCTCGCGGAAATTCGCACCGGGTTCGAGCGCGCATTCTGGGTAGCCAACATCACAGAGCTTTTCGAACGGCTCTCCTACTATGGCGCGACCGCGGTGCTGGCGATCTACCTGACCGAACAGCTCCATTTTTCCAAGGAACTCAGCGGCTGGATGATGGGGATCTTCGGATTCGTGGTGTGGTTTCTGCCGGTGCTGGGCGGGACGCTGGCCGATCGCTTCGGTTTTCGCCGCGCGCTGATGTTCGCCTACCTGGTGATGACGGTCGGTTATTTCCTCCTGGGTTCGCTCTCCGCTCCGTGGATGCAAGCGGCTCGCCACGCGCTCGGCGACAAGTGGCTGGTGCTAGGCATCCTGATGATCCCCGCACTGGGACCCGCGGTGGTGAAGCCCTGCGTGGCGGGGACGACGGCGCGGGCGTCCGCGGAGAACGTCCGTTCCATCGGCTATTCGATTTACTACACGCTGGTAAATGTCGGCGGCACGCTCGGCCCCGTAATGGCGTGGCTGGTGCGCACGAGGCTGGGCACGGAAAACGTCTTCCGCATTTCCGCCCTCAGCGTGTTCTTGATGTTTGGCGTGACGCTCGTTTTCTTCCGCGAGCCGGTGCAGTCCGGCGAACAAAAGGTGGCGAGCGTCGCTGCCGCCCTCAAGAACATGTTCGTGGTCCTGCGCAATCTCCGCTTCGTTTTGTTCCTCCTCATTTTCTCCAGCTTCTATATCGTCTTCTGGCAGGAATTCATTTCCGCGCCGCTGTTCTTGCGGGGCTATGTGGACCCGAATGCCAACGCCGA
>JBEKCQ010000076.1:0-17330 GCA_050014795.1 Terriglobia bacterium
ACCCGATGCTGACGTTCATTCGTCCTCCTTCAGGGGTTCATTTCTGCGTCTAGGCGCACCAGCGCGAAGGGGCGCAGGCGTAACTCCAGCTCGCCTTCCTTGAACTGCACTATCTGCCCTGCCTCTTCTCGGAAGGACTCCGGCGACACCATAGCCGACTCGGCGTTGGTTTCATCAAGGTATTTCACCAGTACGGACTCGCCCAGATCCATGCCGCTCACTTGGACCGTCTGAGGCTCCGCGCTGAAGTTAGCGAGGAGAATTCGGGTCCGGCGGCATTGGGATTGAAGCGCGGCTTGAGGCCAGACCTCCATAGGCCGCTACATGTCAGAATGCGAGGGCAAATCTTGGCACACCGGGAGAGGAAAATCAGCAGTTTATTGAAGGGGACACGCAGACCCGGGAGTGCATGGGCTGCACTGAGGCTGCGCCCCCGCGATCACCTGCGCGGATAGCCTACGTCCAGGTCAAGGCGGTTGCCGCGGCTCCCGTTCCAGGAAACCGTGGGCTCCTCGGAAACCTTCTGCGGGCGCGGCGCCTTACCTGGCTCGGCTACCCTCGTGGTGAGGGGCGGCTGACAGAAGCACGGCTTCTCCAGCGTGTACCGGGTGTGGCAATAAGGGCAAAGCATACTTGTTCTCCTCCAAGCTCCCTAGTGCCAACTATTACTACTCTCGGCCGCGGAAGGGAAATTGATAATTTTTATCGTGCCGATAAACAGAAGCGACCCCTGGCATCCGGGGGTGGGAGACGGCGCAGACGGTCAGTCAACGGCCACGAACTTCACGCAAACGGGTGAGGCGACTTCGAGCACCTGGCCCGTCGGAGTCAAGCGACCGGTCTGGGGGTCGATGCGGAAAACAACGAGGTTGTCGGAGCCCTGGTTGGCCGCCAACAGGTAGGAGCCAGTCGGGTCGATGCCAAAGTTGCGCGGCATCTTGCCTTGCGTCGGAACGCGCTCGATGGGCGTGAGCGTGCCTTGGGCGGCGTCGATCGCAAACACGGCGATGCTGTCGTGCCCGCGATTCGAGCCATAGAGAAACTTTCCGGAAGGATGCACCTGCACCTCGGCCGTGTCGTTCTCGCCGGAGAAGTCCTTGGGGAGCGTGGAGATCGTCTGCAACTCGCGCAGCACGCCGCCCGCCGCGTCGTAGGCAAAGGCAGTCACGGTGGACTGCATTTCGTTGATCACATAAGCAAACCTGCCGCTGGGATGAAAAGCAAAATGCCGCGGCCCGGCACCGGGATTGACCTTGGCAAAGGCAGGAGTGTTGGCCGCGAGCGATCCTTTCGCTGGGTCAAAGCGGTAAACGAGCAACTGGTCAAGCCCCAGGTCTGCCGCGATGGCGAAGCGGTTGTCGGGTGAAAGGTTGATCGAGTGCGCGTGGGGCCCTTGCTGGCGTGCCGGGTTCACGCTGGAACCGACGTGCTGCACAAAGGCCGATGCTTCACCCAGGCGGCCGTCTTTCAGCACGCGGAACACCGCCACGCTGCCCCCGCTGTAATTCGCAACCAGGAGGTTCTTTCCGGTCTTGTCCACCACCAGATGGCAGGGGTCTGCGCCGCGCGAGGACACCGTGTTCAGGAAAGTGAGCTTGCCCGTTCGCCCATCAAGGGCGAAGGCGCTCACCGCGCCGCTTTTCTGGCCTTCATAGTCGCCAATCTCGTTCGCCGCGTAAACGAATCGGCGGTTGGGATGGATGGCGAGAAACGACGGATTGACAGTCTCCGCCACCAGTCCGAGCGAGATGAGCCCGCCGGTGGCCGCGTCGAAGCGGTAAGCGTAAATCCCTTTGCTCTTCGGTCCTGTGTAAGTGCCGACGTAAACGAAATACTCGGTCTTGGCTGCGGCCTTTTCAGCGCCTGCGGCCCAAAGGGTCAGAGGCAGAGAGGCAACGAGTGCCGTAAACAAAACTGAGAAACGCGCCATGGTTTCCATGCTCCTATGAGAACGCATCAGAGGCGGAAGTGCAAGCCCAGAGCTCGCGGGGAGCGCAGAGGGTTCCTCCACCAAACCGGCCACCAGCTCCCTTGGGGCCGCACACATCGCAAAAGCGGCGATGTATGCGCCACCCCAGCGGCTGCCGAGCGCTTCACAGCGTGCGCCCCAGTCGTCGGATGACTTCGAGGCAAGCCCGGCTGGCATGGTAGGGGCCACGCCAGGGGCCGGCCTTCATGCCGTCGATCTTCCCGTCGGGATCTATCGCCGCGTACCATTCACCATACTCGCGGTCCACGAAGTCATCCAAAATGAACTGGGCCTCCCGCTCGAACGCCTGCCAGTATTTCGGCTGACCCGTCAACTGATGAGCGTTCAGAGTCCCCACGAGCGCCTCGGCTTGTTGCCACCATTCTTTGCGCTGCTGGTCGGCGGGGCCCGAGGCCGGCCCCTCCAGGTAAAGGCCGCCGCGCTCGTAGTCAAATCCGTCGCGCAGCGCGTGGTCCACCAGCGCCAGGCAAGCGCGCTCGACTTTGGGGTCTCGGACACGTCCCACGAGTGCCGCCGCCTCGGTCATCAGCCAGCTCATCTCCATGTCGAGGCCGTACAGGCACCGGGTCGAATCGCCGTCGCGGTCGGCAGGCTGCCAGTCGTCCGTGAAGTACAACCGGGCGTAGCCCTGTTGCACGTCCACAACTTTCTCCGCGAAAATATCCACCAACTCTTCCACACGCGCGCGGACGTCGGCTTCCTCCGTCACGTCGTAAAGCGTGGCCAAGGCCTCGAGGATGCCGAGGTGCCAATCCGAGGATTTTCGGCCGTGCGAGTCAGCCAGCACCGGGTGAACTTCCTCGTCCGGCGCAACACAGGAGGAGGCGGAAGCCTTGGGGCCGCGTTGATAGTCCCGAATGGGCTGCCAGTCCTTCGTGAAAGCGACGTGATAGCCTCCGTGCGCGTCATCGTGGGCCTGACGATCGACCACCTCGAACAGGTCGAGCGCTTCCTGACGAGCCTGAGCGTCATGGAATGCCAGCGAATACTCCACCAGCCCCTCGAGTACATAGGCCATGGGATTCAAAAGCTTCATGCCGTCAAGCAAGTCACCTTGGCGGTCAACCGACCAGTAGTAGCCTCCGCGCTTCGAGTCCCACATCTTGGCCCGCAGGAACTTCAGAAGGTGCGTGGCAGCTTCCGCGTAAATGGGCTCGGGATAGCGCCGATAGACTTCAGAGAAAGTCCATAAGAGGCGCCCCTGCTGCGCCACGGACTTGGTCCCAGGGGAAACGGCGCGGCCCGCTCGGTCGAGCCAGCCGAGCGCCCCGCCGTATTCGCGGTCGATGCCGTGGTCAATCCAGAATTGCAGGATCCCGTGTAAGAGGTTCTCGCGAAATTCCACCATCCAATCGCGCTTTGGCATGTGTCCTCCTGCCTTGCCGCGGCAATTGTAGCAACTCCCATGGGAGTTCGGCGGCATATTGGGGCCCCGTCTGCGCGTTGACTTGACTCGAAGCACGCCGTAAGATGGCGGCCCAAGGCGGCCTGCTCCCCATGATCGGTAAGACCATTTCCCACTATCGCATTCTGGAGAAGCTCGGTAGCGGGGGCATGGGTGTGGTCTACAAGGCCGAGGACACCAAGCTGGGCCGCGCTGTGGCGCTGAAGTTCTTGCCGGACGTAGCGGCCGGCTTTAGCCGGCCATTGACCGATGGCGCCCTGAAGGGCGCCGCTACGTACGACCGCACCGCCCTCGAGCGGTTCAAGCGCGAAGCCCGCGCCGCGAGCGCGCTCAATCATCCCAACATCTGCACCATCTACGACATCGACGAAAACGAAGGCCAACCGTTCATCGTGATGGAACTGCTGGAGGGGCTGACCCTGAAGCAGCGCCTTGCCGGGAAACTACTCAAGACGGACGAAGTGCTGGACCTGGCAATTCAGATGGCCGATGCGCTCGACGCGGCGCACTTGAAGGGGATCATCCATCGGGACATCAAGCCAGCGAACATTTTTCTGACGAATCGTGGGCAAGCGAAGATTCTGGATTTTGGGTTGGCGAAGCTGACGCCGGAAAAACGGGGATTGGGTACTAGGAGCTGGGCGCTGGGGAAAGAGCGCCCGGGCGGCAACGAGGACGTCGCCGCTACAGCCGCAGAGACCGCCTCGCTTGACGAACACCATCTCACCAGCCCGGGCGCGGTGATGGGCACGGTGGCTTACATGTCGCCCGAGCAGGCGCGGGGAGAGGAACTCGACGCCCGCACGGACCTCTTTAGCTTCGGCGCGGTGCTCTACGAGATGGCGACAGGCAAGCAGCCATTTTCGGGCGCCACGACGGCCGTCATCTTCAACGCAATTTTGAGCCAGGCGCCCCCTTCGCCGGTGACGTTAAATCCCGAGGCCCCACCCAAGCTGGAAGAAATCATCAACAAGGCGCTCGAGAAAGACCGCGAGATTCGTTACCAGCACGCCTCCGACCTGCGCGCCGATTTGAAGCGGCTGAAGCGTGATACGGATTCGGGACGCGCGGTAGCGGCGGGTTTACCCGGCCAGGTCGAGCGTGGTGGCATAAAGCCGCCTCTACGTCGCTGGCTGGCGATTGCTCTGCCCAGTTTCGTTATCATCGCGACTGCCGCCTACTGGCTCACCCACCGCCCATCTCCGCCCCCGCCTCCACTGACGGAGCGGCGGCTCACCGCCAATGCCAGCGAAAACGCCGTGAATCAGGGCTCGATTTCTCCGGACGGGAAGTACTTGGCCTATAGCGACACCACAGGAATGCACGTGAAGCTCATTCAAACTGGGGAGACAGTTAACATTCCGCGACCCCAAGGGTCGGCGCCGGACCCCGCCTTTTGGTGGCCGAATGGATGGTTTCCTGACAGCACGAAGTTCATTGCCGCCGGACTTGAAAGGGAAACTGGGGTGGGCGCGTGGGTTGTCTCCGTCATAGGTGGACCTCCCCGCAAAGTCCGCGATGGCGCCGACCCGTGGGCCGTCTCGCCGGACGGCACCCTGATTGCCTACGGGACCGGCCCTAGTTTTATTCGGTACGGCGAAATCTGGTTGATGGGGGCACAAGGGGAGGAGCCGCGCAGATTCGTATCGGGTTCTGAAAACGACGGGTTCTTCTGGGCAGCGTGGTCGCCCGACGGTCACCGGCTTGCCTATCAGAGATTCCATCGCACGCCTGACAAACTTGAATGCTCTATCGAGAGTCGCGACCTGAAAGGTGGCCAACCCTCCGTTATCGTCTCCGACTCGGGCTTGTGTCACCGCAATGGCAGCACGTTCCTGTGGTTTCCCGGCGGCCGCTTTGTTTACACAAGGTATGAACCCGAGACGAATCAGCCCTACAACAACCTCTGGGAAATCAAAGTCGACACGAGGACTGGCGAACCTGCAAGTAAACCAAGAAGAATCACGAACTGGCCCGAAGTGTGGATGGGTATTAATGGGACCCCGGACGGAAAGCAGTTGGCCGTTTCAAAACACAGCTCCCAAGCGGATGTTTACGTCGGGGAACTGGCAGCCGATGGCCGCCGTCTGAAGAACCCACGTCGTCTGACGCTCGAAGAGTCCAATGACTATCCCGGTGCGTGGACGCCGGACAGCAAGGCCGTCCTGATTTGGTCCGATCGCAACGGGACGTTCGACATCTTTAAGCAGGCGTTAGACCAGGGCACGGCCGAGCCCATTGCCACGGGTCCTGGCCATAAGAATTGGCCCAACGCCAGTCCGGACGGCTCCTGGATTCTGTACTTATTTTGGGCAAGTCGCGCCTCCAGCGCTTCCACCCCGGTGCGCATCATGCGTGTGCCCATCTCCGGCGGACCATCGCAATTGGTCCTTGAGGTCCAGGAATTCAGCGGCCTGTCCTGTGCCCGGTCTCCTTGGACTTTGTGCGTCTTCAGCGAGGAGAGTCCAGACCACAAACAACTCATCTTCTCGGTGTTCGACCCAGTGCACGGAAGGGGGCGGGAGCTCGCCAGGATCAGCCTCCGGCAAGCTGAGGGCAGCTACAGTTGGGGCCTATCCCCCGATGGCGCTCACCTTGCATTTGCGCGGTATGATGAGCACGAAGGACGTATCCAGATCCTGCCGCTGGCAGGTGGGGAGGCCCGCGAGGTCAATGTCAAGGGCGTGGACAGGGTCTCGAGCCTGTCCTGGGCACCAAATGGCAAGGGGCTGTTTGTCGGCAGTACACCGCGCGCGCACAGGCTCCTTTTCTATGTGGACCTGGAAGGCCGTGCGAACATCCTCTGGAAGCGAGAGTCTGCGTCCTGGGGCACGGGGGGTATTCCTTCTCCGGACGGCCGCTTTCTGGCGTTAACCGCTACTACGACAGACAGCAACGTGTGGCTGCTGGAGAACTTCTAAGAGCAGCGACGAGTGACGAGGAGCAGGGCAGGCGGAGCAAACGAGCATGGATACAAAGGCTGCGGTCCCCGTTCCAGAGCCGTTCATGCCTCATCCCAACTTCAGTGACGAGGTGAATCGGAACATCGTGCAGTCGGAGATTGAAGGGGGGGTGTGCCTGGACGATTTATCCGAGGGCGCGCTGTTGGAAGTGGAGACGCAGAATCGTGGGTACACCATCTTGATTCGCGGTCGCGGCAAGGAACTGATTTGGGGTCACCCGCAGTACTGTCCCGCTCCCGTTCCGGTGAGCATCGCGGGGTCCACGTGGGGCGGCACGATGCTGAAGCTACGGTTTATTGGGCGAGGAATGTGCCTGGAATTCCGGCACCCAGTATTTCGGACCATCATAACGTCACAGATTGTGGACATCCGGGCCTCGGACCAGCTCGTAAGCGACGCTTGAGCCGCCAGGAAACTGACCGTGCGCCACATGAATTTCCCGCCGTAGAGACGTTCCGCCGGAACGTCTCTACCGTGCCACCAAACGAACTTCCCGCTGCTGCTCTCCTCGGCCCTCACGACGGGAAGGCGATCAAATCCCATTGTGAAGACGTCACACCTTGCGATTAGAATACAAAAACACTCTTCGTAGAGGGTGCACGTTAGGTGAGAGGAGAAAAATGGGCGCGCGTGATTCAAAGCAAGGCATGTCGAGGCGCGGGTTCTTGTGGCAGGCTGCGGCTGTCTCGGCGGCGGGCTGGGGGGCAGCGGTGAGTCCAGGACTGGCGGCGGGCAGGACTGTGCTCTCTTTCTACATGGACGACACCAATCCTTATATCGCGGGCGTCGAGGCTTTCAAGCGGTTTCTCGATTTCGTGGCGGCGGAGAAGATCGCGGGCGAATCGAGCGTGATCCTGGGGTTTGACTGGGAAGAGCATGGCCTGCTCAGTCGTCCGAAAACCGACGTGCAGCGTGCTTATATCGACGAACTGCACCGCGCCTACGAGTGCGGCATCGACAGCCACATGGAGCTGATGACCCACGGGGGCCTGTTCGACTTTGGCGCCGGACGCGTCCCCGAGGGGGCGCAGCACGAAGGCATCTGGCTGCACGAACCGAACGTGTCCGTCGCGGCGTACGAATCCTACTTCGGTCACATCCTCGCAGAAGGCGAGAAAATTGGTGTCCGGTTCACGGGTGTTACCTGGCCTGGCTGTGGGTGCGCGATATGCCAGCGGCGGACGGCGGAACTCTTCAAGGGCGGCCCGCTCCAGGTGAATCCCAACGTGTGGAAGGCGCTCCTGAACCTGGCCAAGCAAGGGAAGTTCCGCGGCCGGACTGTGCCCTGCTTCATTCTCGGAGGGACCGAAGAGCATCCGCTGAAGCTGATGGCCGGTGACGGCGACTCCGGCGTCTACGATCTCTACCCGAACGCCGACGACTACTTCGGGATCTGGAAAAACGATCCGAAGCGCGTGAACGCGGACTACTACATCACCGCCAACGGAGAGTCCGGCCGCATCGTGGAGAAGATCCGCGCGGGCGCCCCACGCTGCGTGCTGTACGGTCATTGGCAGGGCTTGAATCCCGCCCAGGGTGTGGGTTGGCAAGCCTTCCAGCAGGTAGTCCGACGGGTTCAGAAGCACTACGCAGACCGGGTAACCTGGATGCGTCCGAGCGCGCTAACCGGCCAGTATCATAGCCAGGCAGGCAAACCAAGCGCCTGAAAAGTCCCTGCGGATTCCAGCGACGGAAGTACAACGCCACCCTCCAATCTCGCGCGCGAACCGCTTGGCGGGACTATAATGGCAGGGGGTAATACACGTTTCATCTTGAGGGTTTCTCATGGCCTGGAGAACCTCATCGTCTGGTGGACGAACTTCAGGGAGGTGTCCGGATGAAAGAGAGCATCGGATTTAGACTCAACGGAAAGGCCGTGAGTCTTGAAGTCGATCCCAGTCGCGCCCTTCTGTGGGTTCTGCGCTATGACCTCGGCCTGACCGGCAGCAAGTACGGTTGTGGAGAGGGGCTGTGCGGGGCCTGCACAGTGCTGGTCGATAAGGAAGCGGTTCGCTCGTGTCTGCTCGAAGTGAAGGCCGTGGCGGGCAAGGAGGTCACGACCATTGAAGGTCTGGCCCAAAACGGTGGACTTCACCCTCTGCAAAAGGCCTTCGTCGAGCACGATGCCCTTCAGTGCGGGTACTGCACTCCGGGGATGATCCTGAATGCCTACAGCCTGCTGTTGAATACTCCTCAACCTTCGCGCCGTCAGATTATCCAGCATATGGAGGGCAACCTGTGCCGCTGTGGAGCTCACAAACGGATCGTCCAGGCAATTCAGACCGCCGCGCAGGAAATGGGAGGTGGGCAGCGATGAAAAACGAGAACAAGGCGAAGCGTATCGTACTCGAGAACAACCGGGAATATGACTTCTCGGATGCCGGTGAGGCCAAGCCCGGCGTTCCGCTCGACCGCCGACAGTTCCTGAAGCTTGCGGGCGGAGGCATCCTGGTCGCTTTCTCTGTTCCCAGCGCGCTGGCCTTGCAGGAGCGCGCAGGACGCCGGGGTGGAGGTCAGGAACTCCCCGAGGATTTCAACGCTTTTCTCAGGATTGGAGAAGACGGCCGCGTCACCGGCTTTACTGGAAAAGTCGAGTTGGGTCAGGGAGTCATTACCTCACTCGCTCAAATGCTGGCCGACGAACTCGACGTTTCCCTGGATTCCGTGAGCATGGTGATGGGCGACACAGAT
Source organism: Terriglobia bacterium (assembly GCA_050014795.1). Taxonomy (GTDB): domain Bacteria; phylum Acidobacteriota; class Terriglobia; order UBA7540; family UBA7540; genus JALHUF01. The sequence continues at coordinate 9,050 of JBEKCQ010000076.1, forward strand.
CTCTGCCCCTGGGACCGAGGAACCTTCGGTTCCATGACGACCCGCTTTTTTGGCCCTCCTTTCCGAGCCGCCGCTGCCGAGGCTAAGGCAGTGCTCGTTGAGCTGGCGGCGGAATCCCTGGGGGTGGCAAAAGACCGGCTCAAAACCAAGGCGGGCGTTATTTCCGATGAGACCGGGCAGAAGAAAGTCACCTACGCGGAACTCGCCAAGGGAAAGAAGATATTGCGGCACTTAAAGGGTGCGGCACTGGAAACAGCGGCCGACTTCACCATCGTGGGGAAACCCACCTTGAGAAGAGACAGCGTCGAGAAGGTCACGGGCAAAGCCAAGTTCACCGGCGACCTGGGGGAGCCGGGCCTCCTGCACGCCAGGATACTGAGACCTCCAGCTCACGGTGCGAAGCTCACCAGCGCGGATACCTCCGGGGCACGAGAAATCGAAGGCGCGCTGGTCGTTGAGGACGGGGATCTGATTGCGGTCCTTCACGCGTATCCCGACGTGGCTGAAAAAGCTCTCGCCAGAATCAAGCCTCAGTACGATCGGCCAGAACCGTACGCGGATGACAAGACGATCTTCGCTCACCTGCTCAAAGTCGCTCCCCAAGGGGAGGTCGTTATTCAGGGGGGAAATCTTACCGAAGGGAAAGCCACTGCCCACTATGTCGTTGAGGAAACCTACCTGAACAGTTATGTCGCGCACGCTCCAATCGAACCGCACACGGCTCTGGCGAAAATCGAGGGAAACAAAATAACCGTCTGGGCCTCCACCCAGACGCCCTTCGGCCTGAAGGACGCCGCGGCTTCCCTACTGGGCCTCCCTCCGCAGAATGTCCGGGTCATCACGCCCTTTGTCGGCGGAGGCTTCGGAGGAAAGAGCAACAACCAGCAAGCCCTGGAGGCGGTCAGGCTGGCCAAGCTGACTGGGAAGCCTGTCCAGGTAACTTGGACTCGCGCCGAGGAGTTTTTCTATGACACGTTTCGCCCCGCTGCGGTCGTCAAGATAAGCGCCGGAGTGACGGAAGCAGGGCTGATTTCGTTTTGGGACTACGGCGTGTATTTTGCCGGAGAGAGAGGCTCGCAGCAGTTCTACAACATCCCGCATCATCGGACCATGGCCTATGGTTCCGGTTGGACCGCTGCACATGGTTCGCATCCGTTTGCCACGGGACCTTGGCGCGCTCCCGGCAACAACACCAACACCTTTGCCAGGGAGTCGCATATCGACGTGCTGGCCGCCAAGGCCGGGATGGACCCGGTCGAGTTCCGACTAAAGAACTTGAAAGACGAGCGCATGCGCCGCGTCTTGCAGGCGGCCGCCGAGAAATTCGGCTGGTCACCAGCCAAGGGACCGAGTAAGCGCGGTTATGGGGTCGCTTGCGGGACCGATGTCGGCACCTACGTCGCTCATATGGCCGAAGTTGAAGTGGACAAGAACACTGGGGACATTCAGGTCAAACGGATTGTCTGTGCTCAAGAGATGGGATTGTGCGTCAACCCAGAAGGCGCCCGGCTGCAAATGGAGGGGGCCATCACCATGGGCCTGGGGTATGCCTTGAGGGAGGAGATTCGATTCAAGGGCGGTGAGATACTCGACTCCAATTTCGACACCTACACGATTCCACATTTCTCCTGGTTACCCGAAATCGAGACTGTAATACTTGATGCGAAAGATTCACCCGCGCAAGGGGGCGGAGAGCCTGCCGTAATCTGCATGGGCGCCGTGCTCGCCAATGCGGTGTTTGATGCCACCGGTGCCCGGCTACTGCAATTGCCCATGACCCCCGAGCGGGTCAAGGACGCTCTCGCTCGCTGACGTGGAAGCAGGACAAGTTGCTGAAATGCTTGGTGGGCCCAGCAGGACTCGAACCTGCGACCAACGGATTATGAGTTCTGGGACAGATGAGCCAAGTGGTAGCAGGAAATCGCAATAGGTCACACAAGCGCAAGTATGTATGAGCTTCCACAGCCTGTCTGTCTTTGTGATCGTTTGTGACCACTTTTTGCCAAGTGTGGGCACAATTTTGGGCACACACTCTTTGGTTAACAGCGCTAGGGAGGGCCTTAATAGATTAGAGAACAGATCAGCCGCATCATTCCCTGCCAACCGCTTCGCTCAACCCGTGAGGCTCGCTTCGCGCCAGATCTGCATGACCGGCGGGCCAAGCGCTTCGGCCTCGATTCTCCGCTTTAGGTGCGATTGGGGCTGGAAGCGTCTATTTTCCCTGCCTTGGCTCGCTTCCTTCGGCCACGGGTTCCCCCTCCCCTTACGGTGCCTGACTTAAAGAAAGCTAGGCCCGCCGGCGCTCTGTCAAAACAAAAAAAACAAAAGAGTGCCTTCACCCGACACCCCAAATGAGAGAATACTGAACAAGCTCAGGTCGGCAATGTGGACGCACCGAAGGACGGCTGCACGGCGAGCTACTCGCTGACCGGCATTGAGTCAGCGAATCAAGAGGAATGCAATGGGCAAAGGAAAGCCAGGAAACGCCACCCGGGCGGAAAGCCGGAATCCTCCGCAAGAGTGCACGAAAGAGGCGTCCCAGCCGAAAGCTTAGGAGATCTCGAAGGATTGGTGCGACAGACCAGACTGGCGCTGCCCTACCTCATCGTGATGACACGGTCTGCATGCCTATCACGAATCCCGCTGCCGAAAAAGCCGCCATCGAGCGAGGGCCGCTACTGCCTCCTGCTCCACTGATGGATTCCCTCCCGCCGCCCAAAGTAGACATCCGCCGGTGTCACGTTGCCGATCCCCCCGTGATAGCGGGGCATTCTACGCGCTCACCACGCACTGTTCCGCTTGCCGTAGCCGGAAGACCGGGAGTTGCTGTTCAGGACTGAACGAGCAGGCAGCCTCGGCAGACAGAAGGTCATCAGCGAGCACTCTCGTGGTGCACCTCCCGGCAAAGGGTCCCCCCACCCCCACAGCACTCGGATTACTGAAGGCTCAGGGAGGGGGGCCCGCCACTTCAAAAAAAAGTGCAGGAGATGAACGAAGCATGACACCACACTTAACGGGCTTGGCTGAGATTCTGCGCGCGCCTGGGTACTTCCGTAGAAGGGAATCCTAGCTCAGGTAGTTACCTCATACGGCGAGGCGTTGTTTGCCGGCACCACGAGCCGAGGCAGAGTGGAGGAATTGGGGCAAGGGCAGGACATAATCATCTTTAGGCACTCTGGCTGGGAGGCATAAACAGGGGGACGGTAACCCTCATGGCCGATGCGGGGGGCAAGCTGATACTCAGTTTCGTTCCCACGAAGAATTATGCGCTGGTGAACGCCATTGAAGTAAACGACGAGTCTGAGTAACCTCTCGGAATGTTCTTGCCCTTACACTCGCCGCAATTGAATCCCGATGGGCTGAATTGGCCTGACCGATGTTTTGTACCAGCGGCCTACCGGAACGTCTCTACGCGACAGGTCCGATCACGAGCAGCGTGAGGGACATGGCTGGGAATATCGCGGTGAAACCCGTAGCCTCAACGGCTTGATCCGGCTCGGCTACAATCGTGCCGAGGTTCGCCGGACTGTAGCGGTACACTTTCGCCGCGCCCGTCGGCACGAAGCCCGCCAGCGTCACGGTGCTGGTCAGATGGACATAGGTCTTGTTGATGACCACCAGCGTCAGCGCCCCGTCTGCCGCCCGCAGCGCCGCATAGACGGCCAGTTGCCCTTGGTCGGTGCTGGCAGCCGACACGCTGGTTTCACCAAAGCCGTTTCCCGCCCCATCGTAGTTGCGATATATGCGGTAGGCGAACGCCGCCGGCTGCGCTGAAGAGGGCGGTCCCCAGAGCGTTGCCAGATCCACAGCCTCGCGCCCGAAGATACCTAGAATATCGGCCTGCGCCAGCGCGCCGTTAATGTCTTCAGGCGCCCCCCAGTTGTACTCCGTGATGGCGAGTTTGGTCCCGGGATAATTGTTGTTCACCCACTCGTGCATGCGCGGAGCCAGCCGCACGTAATCGTTGATCGAGCCTTCGTCCCTGTAAGTGGGATCCCAGAGGCTGCGTGTGGAGCGCAGGCGCAGCGCCTGCGTGGCGGCGTCGCCAGCAGGTTGGAAGGCGAGGCCGTCCGGTTGGACATAGCCGTGCACATCGAGGTAGTCGAGGATGCGGACGCCGTGCGCCTGTTCGTAAGCCTGCATCTGCTGCAGGTACCACTCCAGGAAAGGAACCCCTCCATGGGCGTTGCGATCGATCGGGTTGCCGTCGTACCGCCAATCCGGAGGAGTGTTCCAGCCCGTGACCCAGTCGAGCGTGGAGTAAAAGTAGGCGGGCCACCCATACACCGCTGGGCCGGAGACTTCCGCCGTCGGGTCGGCCTCTTTGATGGCGGCCGCGTAGCCGTAAGTCCGATCGCGCATTTCGTCATACGTAGTTGGGTTGGGGTGGACGTCGCGGTGCGTGCCCCACCAGAGCATGGGCTCGTTATCCAGGCTGTAAATGGCCACGCCGCCGCTGGCCGCGCTCCCGTAGCGCCCCACCAGATACTGCACCCAGTCCCCCGCGAACGTGGGATCAATCGCCACGCTGGTGTCGGTGGGATCATTGCCGGTGATGTTGCTGCCGTCGGGCTTGACCCCGTTGCCGCAATCGGGAACCCAGGGGTTCACTGCCTGCTGCTGGCCATACTTGGCCACGCTGAAGCCGCAGAGCGTAGCGCGCGCCTTCGTCACCCACCCAATGGTCGGCATGGTCGCCATCGTCTTCGTGCCCGTGCGGCGGTCCTGCTCGACGTAGGAATTGAACTCGGAGACGTCCGGATAACCCGTATCGTCGTTGGGGGTGGTGGTGAAGTACCAGTCGTTGCCGGCATTGCTGATGTCCAGCCTCCAGTTGTAGCGCGTGGTGGCGTCGCCACCCCAGCGCAGCACCGGCAGCCGCAATTCCTGCGCCAGGGCCTCGCTCGCTGCGTCCATGCCGTAGTAGTTCATGCCGTAGATGTACGGATTGATCGGGTGCTGCGCCATTGCGGCGTCCACCTGGAGCGCCGGGCCGGGACCGGTGGCGCTGATGGGATTCACCTTGACCGCGGCGCTCGCCGACTTCGTCGAGTTCTCGACGCTCGTGGCCGCCACCGTCACGGTGCTGGGGCTGGGCACCGCGTTGGGTGCGGTGAACCGTCCGGTGCTCGAGATGGAGCCCACCGCAGAATTCCCGCCTTCCACACCGTTCACCAACCACCGCACTTCCTTGTCGTAGGTCCCGGTGCCCGTGACCGTCGCGGTGAACTGCTGCTCCTGGCCCGTCTCCAGGGTAATACTCGTGGGAGAAATCGTAACTCCCGTGACCTGGTTCACGGGCGGCTTGTAGCCCCCGCCTCCACTTCCTCCGCCGCAGTTACTCAGAGCGACGACAGCAACCACGATCAAAACAACGCGCGTTCCTCTCCGGTTCATGGAGTGTCTTCTCCGTCCTTCTAGAGTGTATCCGAGATTCCCGTTTTGATTTCCTGGCCGATCGGTAACATACATCTGACCGCCTCCGCATGCAACGCCCCCTCCCACTTTTCGGTGTCGGGGTGCTTCCAGGGGCCAGCGCGAGGCCAGTCCTGCGGCTTCCAAAAGTCCTAGAGCCCGGAACTGCTGCTGTTGCGACCCACTCCTCAGATCCTTTTCCTTCCCCTTTCTCCCTCGTCACCGAAATCTGATCCGGTCTGCGGTTCGCCTATCCCGCTGGCGAGGGTAGCGCTGCGATCCTGCGCAACATGGCCCCAAACAGCCGTCGCGTCAGATGGCTCTCCGCCAGGAGCAGCCAGTAGTACGGGGCATGCTGGATCAAACGGCCGCTCGCTTTCACCAGCGGCTGCTGCAAGCCGGTGAGAGACCAGTGGTTGATCCGTTGCAGCAGCACCAACCGCTGTCACAGGTTGCCCAAGTTGTACTGGTCAGATTCTCACCAAGATGAAGCCCGGCATGCCCGAGTAGGGGTCGGGCGAGGCAGCCAGCCTGGGCAGATGGGGCCGGGGTGGCAGTCTGAAAATGGGTACCCTTGCACACTGAATTTTCTGTATTTTCAAATTAGCCTCTGGCCGGAACCTGATCAAGCAATTTGCTGCTTTGGCGTTACAGACAAATGGGGCAGCGATAGAGGATCTCGTCTCTAAGCGTGCTTCTGCCTCGTGCGGAGGAAGTGGCCCGCGTATCGCGTTTATCTTGCCGCCTGCTCCCGGCGGGCCAAGCGTGCGCGCAGCTCGTCAACTTCGCGGGCGAGCCGCTCGATCTTCTCACCCTGCGCCTGGATGATCCAATCCTTCTCTTGGCTCGGGTGGTAGAGCGCCTGCACGCCCCCCGACCTGTTCGACCAGCGCGGCTACTTCTTCGAGATGATGACCGGCCAGCCGAAAGGCCCGGAATTGCACGTGCAGTAGCCGGGCCGTCGAGTACCGCCCGTCCCGGTGCTCGGGCGCGCGCTCGAGGCGCTCACGGCTTGAAAATCGACAGAGAGAACCCATACGTCGACTGCACTGCCGTCCCACTCAGGTTGTAGAAATAAATCAAGACCTTGCCTCCGGAACTGTTGGTTGCTGGTATAAGCGGCGGTCCACCAGTGGGAATCACGGAATAGATGTACGAGAAGTAGGAGAGCGATTCGTTGCTCACGCTGCACTCGTATCCCGTCGAGCTGGCATTCCATGTGCAACTGATGTTGGAACTGCCCACACTCTTGCTGCCATCGGAATAGAAATACCCGTACGCTAACGGCGTGCGCGTCATGCCTGGACCCGCGTGGATCCCGTTGGCATCCGCATTGAACGTCTCTGTACCAGCGACCTTCGCGGACAAAGCCTTGCCGCCGGAGGTCCAATTGACGAAGAGGCCGCCGATAGCGCCCGCGTCGTTGGAATAACCGTAGATTCCGATGCCCTGCGTGCTGCGTCCGTACACGCCCCAGGCGGCAGATCCGTTATCGGCCTGCCCCACCACGCCCGTGCCATTGGTAGCTGTATCGGTGATGAATTGCGTTGCCGAAAAGCTGTTGGCCATGTTGGTCGTTGGGTAGTAGCTTGCAAGAATTCCTCCCAGACTCAGGGCGTTCGTGGCGGTGGCGGCTGTGGTGGCTGTGGCGGCGCTCACGTTGGTCAGCCCAGAGCCGTTGCCGCTGAAGGTGTTGCTGGCATTGTTGAACGTCACCGCGTTGCTGTAAGTGCCGCTGACCACGGCGCTGGGCACAGTGCCACTCGCCAGGCTGCTGGCGTTCAGGGCGGTTAACGCGGAACCACTCCCCGAAAACGACGTGGCCGTCACACTGCCGCTGGCTTTGAGGTTGCCCCCCACCTCCAGCCGTTCCGCCGGTGCCGTCGTCCCGATGCCTACATTCACTGCATCCACGCCGGTTCCGCCCAGCACCAGCGCGTTGCTGGCTGTCACAACGGCGTTATAGCCGATGGCAGTGGCATTGGTAAGCGCGCCATGGCCGCTGTCCGGCCCAGCGTTGTAGCCGACGAACGTATTGTTTGAGCCCGTAGTGCTGTAAAAGCCGGCCTGGTATCCGAAGGCAGTGTTGAACTGGCCCGTAGTGTTGGAGTAGAGCGCGTAGTAGCCGCTGGCGGTGTTGCCGCTCCCCGCGTTGGTATTCTTGTAGAGCGCCTTCCAGCCGCTGGCGGTGTTGGCCATGCCCGTGGTGTTAGCGCGGAGCGCGTAAGAGCCACTGGCGGTATTGTAGGAGCCCGTGGTGTTTGACCAGAGCGCTCCGTAGCCGCTGGCGGTGTTTTCGCTGCCCGTGGTGGTGAAATTCCCCGCAGTGCTCCCAACAAAGGTGTTGTTTTGAGAGGCAGAGCAACAGGCATGGATGAATGCAGCGCCGCCCAGATTGATTACGCCCGCACTCGCGCTGGTGGTCTGCGGCAGCGAAATGTCACCGCTGCTCACGGACAAATCACCGCTGCTGATGCTCTGAGTGGTCGTGAAGGTATTGGCACCCAGGGTGGCGTAGACGCCCGCGGGCTGAAAGGCGCTGGCGTGCGCCCCGTCGAGCAGGTCGGCGTTGAGGTTGGGAACTAAAGTGTTGGAAGTGACCGAGAGCGGCGCCGTGCCGCTGGCGACCGTCGAGATGAGCTGCGTGCCGCTCAGCGTGCTGGCGGAGGCCAGGTTGCCGCTGCCGTCCACACTGAATTTCTCGACGCCGTTGCCTAGGCCACTGAGAATCTTTCCTCCCGCCACGTTGCGAAACACCGCCGCTGTGCCCGCAGCGCTGTTGACTCTCGCCAGCAGCCCCGTCGTCGTCCCGGTAGCCGCTGAAGCCAGCGCATTGATTCCGATGCCGCTGATGCTGTCCGCCGCC
>JBEKCQ010000077.1:0-16685 GCA_050014795.1 Terriglobia bacterium
CTGGAAAACGTGGCGGAAATCTTCTGGCCGATGATTCCAGATTTCCCCAGCCCGGTCACCACCACCCGCCCAGGACAGGAAAACAGAATCTCCACCGCGCGGGTGAAGCGCTCGTCCAGGCGGCTCACCAGTTCGCTCAGCGTCTTCGCTTCGATTTCCAGTACTTTGCGGGCAGTTTCCAGGCTCACAGGGCCAGCATGATAGCACAGTAGGCTTGGACTGCGGCGGCTTGCCGCCGCTTTCTGTAGCGGCGGTGTCCTCAACGGGCGGGTCGCCGGTCATAGACCGGCGCTACAGAACGGGTTTTCGTGCGGAATCCCTTAGAAGAAAACCATTCTCACCAGCAACATCCAAGGTAGAATGCTATTGTTCGAGCAGGCCAATTGGAGGCCGAGGGGATGAGCGTGCTCAGTGAGGTAAACCGCACACGAATGGGCGAATTCTGCCAGAAGTGGGGAATTACCGAGCTCGCCCTTTTCGGGTCGGCCTTGCGGCCAGACTTTGGGCCAGCGAGCGACGTGGACGTGCTCGTGACCTTTGCCCCGGACTCCCACCCCAGCCTCTTTGATCTGGTTCAGATGGAAGAAGAGCTCAAAGAAATCTTTGGTCGCGCCGTGGACCTGGTGAGCCGGCGCGGCATTGAAAGCAGTCGGAATTACATCCGTCGCAAGGCCATATTGCGTTCGGCACAGGTTCTCTATGCCCCGTGACGCTGAGTGTCTGCTGGACATCCTCGAAGCAGCAAGACTGGCTGCAGCTTACGTCTCCACAAAAACCAAAGAGGAATTCCTTCGCGACACCCAGTGCCAGGACGCTGTTATCCGCCGCCTTGAAATCATTGGCGAGGCGGCCCGCCGGATTTCCGATGAGACGCGGGCCAGGCTTCCCCATCTTCCCTGGTTGGCGATGGTCAACATGCGCAATCTGATGATCCATGAGTACGACCACGTCGACCTTGCCGTGGTTTGGGACACCGTCCAAAACCATCTTCCCACCTTAATACAGTCAATCGCACCACTGGTGCCCCCACCGGAGAGCCCATAGCCCCTTTCTGCTCTCTCTTCTTTCAAGGATCAGCCGCCTCCCAGACGCCTCTGCAGTCGAGGGGGATGTCCCGAGACCCTGCCCCTGTCCCTCGGGAGAGGGCGATCCGCCTCATGGGTCGGGTGAGGAGCCTAGCTGGTAGGTTCTTCTTGCGGCACGTAAAGGGTGGAGCGGTTGCGGCCGGCGCGTTTGGATTCGTAGAGGGCCTTGTCGGAGGCTTGGAGGAGTTCCTCGAGTCCCTGCCCGTGGTTCGGGTAGACGGCGATACCCAGGCTGACGGTCAACTGGGGCAGAGGCTTCTCGGTTCCCGAAGGCACCACCATGCGCTCTACGGCCTTCCGGATGCGTTCCGCCACCAGCATGCATCCCTGAGGGTCCGTCTCCGGCAGGACCACGAGGAATTCCTCGCCGCCGTAACGCGCGGCGACGTTGGCCTCACGCACGGCGTGGGTGACGGTCTTGGCAAACTGGCGGAGGACGCGGTCGCCCACTTCGTGGCCGTAAATGTCGTTGATCTCCTTGAAGTGGTCGAGGTCCATCATAATGACGCCCAGCGGATGCCCTTGTCTGCGCGCCATGGCGATGAGCTTCCGGGCGTAGTCTTCCACGAAGCGGCGATTGTAAAGGCCGGTGAGCTCATCGACGTTGGCCTGCTGCTTGGTGGATTCGAGAAGCCGCAGGTTGGAGAGGGCCGTGGCGGCGCCGCTCAGGTAGCTTTCCAAAAGGCTCTCGCGCTCCGGCGTCCAGTAGTTCCTAATCCCTTCCACACGCACCGAGCCGATGATGACGCCGCCGGCAATCAGCGGGCCGCAGTAGTAGCTTCCTTCCGAAGGGGGAACAAACTTCGCCGGGCAGAGTGGCTCCGCCTTGACGTCGTTCACCCGGAAACGACGTCCCATGCGCACCGCCTTGCAGTTGTGCGGCTCCGGAATGACGGGCCAGTCGCGGACTTCCTCCGGCAAGGGAAGCAACGTGGCCACAGCTTCCAGGAGATTCTCTTCGGCATTCAACCTGAAAATCATCACCTGGGCCGGCCGGAAGCGTTCCCGGATGGAGTACAGCACGTGATCGTAGATTTCCTCCTCGGACGTGCACTGCGTCACGGCTTCGGAAAATCGGTTCAAGGCCGCCAGTTCCTCGCGCTCCAGGCGCAGGGCGGCCGTCATGTGCGAGAAGCTCTGCGACAGGACGCCGAATTCGTTATTGGCGGGAGGAGGCAGGGCGGGCTGGAAGTCGCCGTGGCTGACGCGCTCGGAGGCTTCAATCAATTGCCGCACCGGCTGCTCCAGCAATCCCGCCACCTCGCGCGTGACGAGCAGCACCACCACGGCCACCACCAGCGCCACCCCCAGCGCCAAGACGAGCATGCGGCGCATCTGCTGCTGGGTGTCGTGTAGGGTGGCCTCGTTCTCTCCCCGGTCTTTCTCGAGGAGCTCCAGCATGGCCTTGCGGATTGGAGCGAGCCGCCTCTCTCCCTCGGCGCCCAGTCGCAGGGCCTCCAGGGGCCCGCCCCGCGTCACGCTGCTGATGGTGGGATTCGCCCATTCCGTTTGCCAGCGGCTGAGGGCGTTTTGGATGGCATCCACCTGCGCCACCTGGGCAGGGTCGTCAGATTCAAGTTCCCGCAGGTTGGCCAGTTCCCCGGCAACTTGCGTGACCGCGTCTTCGTACGGGGCCAGCAAGGCGTGCTCGCGCGTGAAGACGTAGGCCCGCACTCCCATGTGCATCTCGGTGACGTGACGCAAAAGCCGCTCGCCCTGCACAATGCTCTCCAGGGACCTCCGCGTGCCTTGCTCGGCATGGAGCGCCATCCAGTACGCATAGAAGAGGAGCGCAATCGCGCACAGCAACACACTCAGCGGCGGGAGAGTCACCAACAGGATTTGCTGCCGGATTTTCAGGTTGCGGATGGAAAAGGCCATGTCGCGTCCCATCGCCCCACGCCTGTGGGCAACCTACCGTATTCAGGAGTCGCCGTCAACCCTCTCGGCTACCACGCGAGATCCCGGGCAGATCAGTTTGCTGGGACGGCGCGCTGGCGCGCCCAGTCGCGCAGGCCGGCGACTCTTTCTTTCATCGTCACCGAGAGCGGGTAGGTGGACTGGACTTCCTTTAGGATCAAATCCGTGGAGAGCGGTGCCTTCTGCGAGAACGCCGAGTACAGCGCGGAGGTCACGGCCTGCTCGATCTCCGCGCCACTGAACCCCTCCACCGCCGCGGCCACGCGTGCCAGGTCGAACTTCGCCGGGTCCTGCTTGCGGCGCGTCAGGTGAATCGCGAAGATCGTCTTCCGCTCTTCCAGCTCCGGCAGGTCCACGAAGAAAATCTCGTCAAAGCGCCCCTTGCGCAGCAATTCGGGAGGAAGTGCGGAGATATCGTTGGACGTGGCCACCACGAACACCGGCGTTTTCTTCTCCTGCATCCAGGTGAGAAAGCTGCCGAAGATGCGCACGGCGAGGCCGCCATCGGCCTCGGCGGTAAGCCCCACGCGCGGAAACATCTTCTCGATCTCGTCGATCCAGAGCACCGCAGGCGCCACCGCTTCCGCCACGTGCAACGACCGGCGCAGGTTCTTCTCTGACTCCCCGATGAATTTCTCAAACAGGTTGCTGCAATCGAACTTGAGCAACTGCATGTTCCATTCGCGCGCCACCGCTTTGGCGCAAAGGCTTTTGCCGCAGCCTTGCACGCCCATCACCAGAATGCCTTTGGGCGGCTCCAAGCCGAAGCGCGCCGCTTCGGGACTCAACGCGCCGCGCCGCTTGGCCAGCCAGGCTTTCAGACGCGCCAGCCCGCCGATGGAATCGAGCCCCGCCTGCGGCTCCAGGAATTCGAGCACTCCCTGGTCCTTGATGAGATTGCTCTTGGCCTGGCGGATATGGTCGAGCGTGCCGAGGTCGAAGCGCGAGGTCTCGAGAATCGCCTGCGTCAGGACACGGCGCGCCTCGTCGCGCGTCAGCCCGCGCAGGCCGCGAACGACCTCGGGCAACTGCTCCGGACTGAGCTGGTTCTGGATCCGATACTTCTCCAGCAGGTCGTGCACCGTGGCCACCACGAGTTGGTTCAACTCGGACTCGTCCGGCATCCCCAAAGAGAACCGCGCCGTATCCTTCTCGAGTTCAATGGGAAGATTCACGACGGGCGCGGAAATAATGATGGAGCGGCGCGCGCGGCGAAACATCTGCGTGAGGTCGCGAAGCTTGCGGACGATGACCCCGTCATCCAGATGCTTGTGAAAGTCCTTCAGGAGGAAGAGCGCGTCGCCTTCCATCCCGCTGATTTCGGCCAGCACCTGGATGGGCTCCTGCGTGTTGTAGATGGGCGCGCCCCCGGCTCGCAGGAGCCCGCCCGTGATCGTCCAGATGTAGAAGGGGACAAGCAGGTCTTGAGCCACGAAGCCCAGGATCTCCGTCGCCCGAATTTCCTCCCAGGTTTCCAGGTAGATGATCGGATACTGCGAGTTCACCAGCAGCGCGAGTTCTTTCCGGGCGTCCTGACCGCTCATGGCTGGACTGTCCTGTAACCGCGACGCATGATAGCAGAAAACACGCAGCCAGGAAGGGCCGGCTGGCGCAGATTCGCGTCCTATGCGAGTCTGCGATTCTGTCGGGCATGTGGGCTGGGAAGATGCGTTATAATTGTCTTTCACATGCCCTTCTACAGGCGTTACTTTCACCCTGGCCAGTTGCAATTCGTCACCAGCAGCACTTATCGCCGGGCGCCCGTGTTCTCCAGCGAGCGGTTTTGCTGAGACTTCGTGGAAGTGCTCGATGGGCTTCGCCAGAAGATGCAGTTCCTCCTGGTCGGCTGGGTGCTGATGCCCGACCACTTTCATCTGCTCATCAAGCCCGAGCCCGCCGACAGCACCAGTCTGATCGTCCAGCGTCTGAAGGACCGGACGGCGCGCCGCATCCTCGCTGCTCTTCGCAGGCACCCCGAAAACACCTGGTGCCGGAAGATGCTGGCACGCTTTCGCCTGCCGCCCAGCGTCCATGATGAATGCCACTTCCGCGTCTGGCAGCGGCGCTTCTATCCCTTCAATGTCTATAGCGAAAAGAAGCGGCTGGAAAAGCTGGACTACATGCATGGCAATCCCGTCCAGCGCCGCTTGGTGAGTTCCCCTGATCAATGGCCCTGGTCAAGCTGGAGGTTCTATTACCTGGAAGACGCTTCTGTGCTCGCTATGGATCGCTGCTCATGAAGTGGGGGAAACCGCAGACTCGCACAAAGCGCGAATCTGCGCCAGCCGGCGCGCGCAGCGGGGACCACGTCGTGTGGGTTAGTACAGCCGAGGGGACGAGCAACAGCGTCTACTTCTACGTCCAGGTGCCGACAACGCTGGGTGTGGTGTCGGTGAGCACGATTGCCACCGGCTCAACCGGGGGCTGCACCTCAGGCGAGGACTATGGGATTAGGGTGGCCATCAAGTACCAGGTTTTCGACCAGAGTACACAAGCGATAACAAGTTCCTACATGGAGCCGCAGGAGAAGATCTTGAACTACGTTCTGAACGGGCAGAACTACGGAGACCTCCTTCCAAATTGGGCAGACATCGGGCCCTCGCAGTACCCTGGTACGACCAAGTGCACGGATGGCAGCGGCCAGTTTCTTGACGCTCCATACGGGACGTGTGCAAGCTTTGCCTTCACCAACTCCTTCACACAACCGATATCGATCTTGGCGGGAACGGCCAGGTACTCTGTGAGGACCAATAACGTCGCCATCACGTCTTCTTCACAGGGCCACGGCAGCGTCACTAACGGCTCAGACATTCAAAAGTCTCGCTGAAATAGGAGGTTAACTGACATGGGTGTGGGTTTCGTTTGTGCACCAGTTGTGTTTATGGTTTTAGCTGGGACGGCTGTTGGTCAGGAGGATCCCTACTCACTCAGTATCGTGAGGTCGCGCCTGAGGCTGCCGCCAGGCGTCTCCACGGCTTCCCTGGACAAGAACGTCTACAGGCTGGGCGACAAAGCCTCGGTCGCATTACTCAAGATACTGCGAGAAGACCAATTGACCGACCGGGAAACGGTAGGACGTGTCCTGCGCCTTGTGTCTGATGCGTTCAGCCGCCCAGAGCTCATCGGAGTCCCTGAAGACAGGGACCCCGGGGTGACGCTATTCCTCCTCTCATATCTGGAACGCAGCGTCGCGGACAAGAAACTGAAGGAGCAAATCTCCCGCGTCAGGCAGCTTCTGCCGAGGGCGGTGACCCGAAGATAGCTAGCTGTCGAGCGGGGTCTGCATCCGCAGGCTGGCGCCGATTCGCCTCTGGGCCGAGTCTGCGACTTGCCGCGGGCAGCGGCCGCGATGGTCAGCGGGCGGTCTGGCCCGTCGTGCCCTCGTCGTCGTGCCGTGATTTTTGGCTTGACAAAGTCGCGGAAATATACTAGCCTCTTAAGTTGAGTCCACGCCCCACAGGGCAAGCCGGGAGAAGAGATGCACAAAGGGTTGTCTCAGGCGCGGGTGCTCGCAAGGCTTAAGGGACGAAATTAAAGCGAATAAAAGGGCGTAGAATCCAATATTAAAAGATAGTTTTTTCGAGGTACCAAAGCTGCCATGTTGCTGAAACAAAAGGACATGGCAGCTTTGGGAGGGCCAAAAACTGGTTCAAAACAGGGCAGAAATCGCGTGAATTCGAGGTGTTTCTGCCGGCTCTTCCCTGCCCGCGCACCAATCAGTTCGCCGGCACGGCGCGCTGGCGACCCCAGTTGCGCAGGCCCGCGACTCTTTCTTTCATCGTCACCGAGAGCGGGTAGGTGGACTGGACTTCCTTCAGGATCAAATCTGTGGAAAGCGGCGCCTTCTGCGAGAAAGCTGAGTAAAGGGCGGAAGTCACAGCCTGCTCGATTTCCGCGCCGCTGAAGCCCTCAGCCGCCGCGGCCCGGAAAAAGGCCACGGCATCCCGCAGGGCGGGACCACCGGCGATTACGGATGCCGGCGCACGAATCGCCCCAAGTCGCGCAGCCTGGCGGCCAGGGGCTTGAAGCGGCGGAGCAGCAACGCGTTCGGACCGTCGGAAAGCGCCTGAGCGGGGCGGTCGTGCACTTCCATGAAGATCCCGTCCACACCTGCGGCCACGCCGGCGCGCGCCAGGGGCTCGATGAACTCCGGCTGCCCGCCGCTGCGCGTGCCCTCGCCGCCCGGCAATTGCAGGGAGTGGGTAACGTCGAGGACCACGGGATAGCCGAACTGCTTCATCACCGCGAGCCCGCGCACGTCCACCACCAGGTTGTTGTAGCCAAACGTGCTGCCCCGCTCTGTAACGAGGATGCGGTGGTTGCCGGTGCTCGCCACCTTCTCGACGGCGTGGCGGACATCCCAGGGAGAAAGGAACTGGCCCTTCTTGATGTTCACTACGGCGCCGGAACGGCCCGCCTCAAGCAGCAAATCGGTCTGCCGCGAGAGGAAAGCCGGAATCTGGATGATGTCGCAGACCTCCGCGGCGGGGCCGACCTGCGAAACGTCGTGCACGTCGGTCAGAACCGGGATATGAAATTGCTTCTTGACCCGGCCCAGAATTTCGAGCCCG
Organism: Terriglobia bacterium; assembly: GCA_050014795.1. Lineage (GTDB taxonomy): Bacteria > Acidobacteriota > Terriglobia > UBA7540 > UBA7540 > JALHUF01. The sequence goes on from JBEKCQ010000077.1 coordinate 7,577, forward strand.
CGCACCAAGCCCGGCCCACGATAGGAACCGAGCGCCGTGCGGTTGGCCTTGTCGTAGGACACCTTGAACACGAAGGGCACGCCGAGCTCGCGCGTTGCGGCAGAAAGCCGCGCGGCCATCTTCAGCGCGTGCCGCTCGCTTTCGATGACGCACGGCCCCGCAATCAGGAAGAGCGGTTGCCCCGCGCCCACACTGAACTTGCCAAGGCGAACCAGGTGAGTCATCGCGCGCTTCCCTCAAAGAAGCGGGAGTTTGGGGCTCGGGCCGGCAGGACCGAACCCTGATCCCGAGGTTACTGCCCGGCCGGCGGCCGCTTGTAATCAACGTCCATGGCAATGCGGATCGGGGTCGGCTTCCCATCCTTCATCGCCGGCTCGAACTTCCACCGCTTCACCGCGTCAATCGTGGTCTCTTCCAGCCCGTATTGCAAGAGGCGCGTGAAAACCAGGACGCTCGCTCTCCCCTCGGCATCGACCAGGACGACAAAACTCTCCCGTCCCACCTGTCCCACCAACAGGGCTTCGCGCGACATGTCCGGCGTGGGAGTCGAGATTGCTTTCGGGGGTGTTCCGTCGAAACCCGCCCCGGTGGTTGGATCAATATCCGGCAGAATGGCCTGCTTCTGGATGTAGGCGGAGATGGGCGCGGGAGTGGCCGTAAGCTTGGAGTCCTGTTCCGACAGAAATATCTTGTTCACCCGTTCGGCAACCTGCGCGACCGTTTCGCCCGCGGGGTCGGTCCGGAAGACGACCTCCACCTTCTCGGGATAGTTCGTCTTCCCCTTCAAGGCCGCGGACGCAGGAAAGTAGTGGAGCTGGCCATCATCCTGAACGTTAGCCCAGAGCTTGGCGCACTTGAAAGTCACCGCGTCCTTGCGGAAGTCCAGCTCCTTCACCTGGCAAGCCCCGTCCATGGACCAGAGGCCGGGCCGCAGGTTCCCCGGCACCGTGCCATCCACTTTCACTTCCAGCCTGTCCAAGATGCGATAGCTCTTGCGAAAGATAAGGACTTTGTTGACATACTGCGACTGCAAGGCCTGCTGATCAGCCGCAGAGATTTCTGCGCGAAGCGCCACGCCGCTCAACAGTAGCGCCGTGATGCTCGCAAAAAAATAAGCCACGAGTCTCTTCATCAATACTCCTCTCTGATTCTGCAAAGTGGATGCCGCGTGTTCCGGCATCGGTCGAACACTTGCCAGTCAGGAACCGCGGCAGGTGGTGCGGTCGCGGGGAAAACTGCCCGGCTGAATTACCGGCTCCCCGCGCTTCGATGGGAGCAAGAAACGAGGGGCGAAAACGCGTGCCGGGATGAGGCGCCCTACCGCCTAGCGGGCAAGCCCGAGCTAGGCGTCCGAGCGCGGGACCTCCTTGCGCACCTCGACAGCCGCCGTCACGCGCTCGGGGGCGTGCGCCGGCATCTCGGTATGTACCGCTCGCGCCGCGCTCGCCAGGCGTTGCTGGCGGTACTGATAGGCGGCGCCAATAAAGTCTCTGAACAACGGATGCGGGGCCAGAGGCCGCGACTTGAACTCCGGATGGAACTGGCAGCCCAGAAACCACGGATGGTCGCGGACTTCTACCACTTCCACGTACGTCCCATCCGGCGTCACGCCCGTGATGTCGAGCCCGTGGGCAACCAGGATCTCTTCATACTCGCGATTGAACTCGTACCGGTGCCGATGCCGCTCGGAGATTTCGAGCGCGCCGTAGGCTTGGTGGGCGAAGGAGCCCGCCTTGAGGCGGGCCGTCCACGCGCCCAGCCGCATCGTTCCGCCCAGTTCGTCCACGCCGCGCAGTTCGCGGAGTTTGTAGATGACGCGATGGGGCGTGGAAGGATTGAACTCTGAACTGTTGGCATCCGCCAGCCCGCACATATTCCGCGCGTACTCGATGACGGCGCACTGCATTCCCAGGCAAATGCCGAAGAACGGCACCCGGCGCGTGCGGGCATATTCGATGGCGCGGATCATCCCCGGGATGCCGCGCTTGCCAAAGCCACCGGGCACGAGAATGGCATCCAAGTCGCGCAATTGGTCTTCCCAGCGCTCGCCTTCGAGTCCTTCAGCCTCAACCCAAAGCAGATGCACCTTGAGGCTGTGGGCGATCCCGCCATGCCCCAGCGCCTCGTTCAAACTCTTGTAGGAATCCGTAAGCTCCACATACTTCCCCACCATGCCGATGGTCACTTCGTCGAGAGGATGGCGCACCCGCTCCACCAGGTCCGCCCAAGCTTGCATGTTGCGCTCCGGGGTCTCGAGTTTCAGGTGGCGAAGGATTTGCGTGTCCAGCCCCTCGCTGCCCAGCACCAGGGGCACCTCATAGATGTTGTCCACGTCCTTGGCGGTGATTACCGCCTCCTCGGGCACGCTGCAGAACAGGGCAATCTTCGCCTTGATGGCGGGCGAGAGGAAGCGGTCGGTACGGCAGAGGAGAATATCGGGCTGGATACCGATCTCCCGCAGTTCCTTCACCGAGTGCTGCGTCGGTTTGGTCTTCAGCTCCCCGGAAGTGCCGATGAACGGGACCAGGGTCAAGTGCACAAAGAGGACGTTGTCCCGGCCCTGGTCCTGGCGCATCTGGCGGATGGCCTCGAGGAAGGGCAGCGATTCGATGTCGCCGACCGTGCCCCCGACCTCGACGATCACCACGTCCACGTCGCTCGAGACCTTCCGAATCGCCCCCTTGATTTCATTGGTGACGTGCGGGATCACCTGCACGGTTTTCCCCAGATAGTCGCCGCGGCGCTCCTTGGTGATGATGGTCTCGTAGATGCGGCCCGCGGTGCAGTTGTTGTCGCGCAGCATGCGGGCATGGCTGAAGCGCTCGTAATGGCCCAAGTCGAGGTCGGTCTCGGCGCCGTCGTCGGTCACATAGACTTCCCCGTGCTGGAAGGGGCTCATGGTGCCGGGATCGACATTCAGGTAGGGGTCGAATTTCAAGAAGGTGACTTTGAGGCCCCGCGCCTCCAGCAAACAACCTATGGACGCGGACGCCAGGCCCTTGCCGAGCGAACTGACTACACCTCCGGTCACAAAGATATATTTGGCACCCATAGGGCTCCCGAATCCAGATTGGCGGTTTGGCGGTATCGTCCCAATGGCTTGATAGAAGGCGCCGCGCGACATTCCCGGACGCCAGTGTCGATTTGCTTGTACCGAAGTGATTCAGCTACGGGAGGATTCGGTACGGACAATTATCCGCCCAACCACAGAACCTGTCAACGAGAAATCTCTTCCCCAGGTTTTCGGCAGGGAGAAGGACGGGGACCGCCGTGCTCCCTGGCGGACCTGCATTCCGGGCAGAGCAGCGTCTAGTCATAGACTGTGCTAGAATCGGCCGTGGGTGTCTCGGCATCAAAAGGGAAGGCAGGGGGCAGGCGCCTGTCCACTGGAATCCGGCTTTTGGCGGGAAGGCCGCGTCCATGAGACCTCGTCTCCAACCCAGCGCGTCTCGGCTTGGCGTGGCTGTGTTTGTCCTGCTGGGCCTGCTCGTCATTCTCACAGGGCGCAGCCCAGCCGGGGAGGAGGCCAAGAGCGCGGCTTCCAGCCAGAAGGAAGGGGCGCGGGTTACGGTACGCCAGGAGGCCATCCACCCCCCGCCGATCCTGGTGGATGTCAACATGGTGGTGGTGAACATCACCGTCACCGATCCCTTTGACCGCATCGTGACCGGGTTGGACCAGGGCAGTTTCCAGGTGTTCGACGAGAAGGTGGAGCAGGCGATTGTCGCGTTCTCTACCGAGGACGCTCCCATTTCCGTCGGCATCATTTTCGATTCCAGCGGCTCCATGGGGGACAAAATCGAGAAGTCCAAGGAAGCAGCCCTGCAGTTCTTCAAGACATCCAACCCTCAGGATGAGTTCTTGCTCATCAACTTCAACGAGAGGCCCAATCTGATTTCCGGCTTCACGTCGAAGTTCGAGAACATTCAAGACCGCCTGCTGTTTGTGAAGTCAGCCGGCAAGACGGCCCTGCTGGACGCCATCTACCTGGGCCTGAGCGAAGCGAAGAAGGCCACGACCAGCCGGAAAGCCTTGCTGGTCATCTCCGACGGCGGGGACAACCACAGCCGGTACACGGAGAACGACGTCAAGCGCGCGGTGCGAGAAACGGATGTCCAGATTTACGCCGTGGGGATCTTTGAGCCGGTGAGCGCGCGCATCCGGACGCAGGAGGAAGCCCGCGGCCCCAGCCTCCTGGCCGAACTGGCGGAGGTTTCCGGGGGGCGCATGTTCAGCGTGGAAGACGTGAACGAGTTGCCGGACATCGCGGAGAAGATCTCCATCGAGCTGCGCAACCAGTACGTCATCGGCTACAAGCCCTCGAACCTGGTCCGCGACGGCCGCTGGCGACGCATCCGGGTGAAGCTGAATCCGCCCAAGGGCCTTCCTCCGCTGCAAGTTTACTCTCGCACGGGATACTATGCTCCGACCCAATAACCCAGCCTGGGGCACCTGGTTCCGCCGCCTCGGCCTGGCCATGGCCCTGCTCAGCCTGCCCGCGCTTCTCCGGGCGCAAGCCCCGCCGCCGGCCAACGCACCGCCTCCTCCCCCCGAAAAGAAGCGCCGGGAGTACACCATCAACGTGGACGTAAACCTGGTGGTGCTGCACGCCACGGTGCTCGATAAGAGGGGCCGGCAGGTCAACGACCTCAAGCAGGACCATTTCCGGGTCTACGAGAACGGGGTCTTGCAGAAACTGGCCGTTTTCTCCCACGCCGATATCCCGGTCACCATGGGCATCGTGATTGACGACAGCGGCAGCATGCGCGAGAAGCGCCAGGCGGTCAACGCCGCCGCCGTCACCTTCGTCAAGACCTCCAATCCCCAGGACCAGGTTTTCGTCGTCAATTTCAACGACGTCTACTACCTGGATACACCGGGAGATTTCGCCACCAATATCGAAGAGCTGAAGGCGGCCCTGGATAAGATTGACTCGCGCGGCGGCACCGCCCTGCGCGACGCCGTCTATGCCTCGCTCGACCACATCAAACTTGGTAATCGAGACAAGAAGGTGCTGCTGGTTGTCACCGACGGCGAGGACAACGCCAGCCGCTATAACTTCGAGGAGCTGATTAACTACGCGCAGAAAGGGAACGCCGCCATCTACACCATCGGCCTGCTCGGAGCGGAGGAACCGGGCGGTCTGTTCAAGAAGAGCGGCGGCTCGCGTCAGGCCGCGAAGGAGCTGAAAAAAATGGCCGAGGTGACCGGGGGGCAAGCTTACTTCCCGAAATCGCTCGACGAGGTGGAGGCAACCTGCGTGCAGATCGCTCGCGACATCCGCAGCCAGTACACCCTGGCCTACTACCCCACCAACACCGCCAAGGATGGCACCTATCGCACGGTGCGCGTCGATGCCACCCCACCCCGCGGCGGAGAGCGGCTGGCGGTCCGGACCCGCACCGGCTACTTCGCGCCGAAGGGGCAGCAACCTGCCCGGGCTTCCAGCGGACAGTGAAAGACCCCGGCTGCGGCCACGGACGGCAGCGTAGTGTGGATTCGGCTCGACCACGTGCCGGTGATGGGCCGGCTCGTCGTCCTCCAGCGGCATAAGAACATGGCCAGCAACTATGATTGTTACATCTGCGATTGCCCTGCGGACTATATCGATCTGGACCTTGTCCCTTCCGGCTGGACCCTCCTGCCGGACGAAAGCGCGTGGTTTGAGGCAGACGCGTTGTTTAAGGAGCAGTGCGGTGGTTTCCAGTGGTGGGATTTCGTCTATCCCGACGCCTGGACGTCGCTAAGCCCGAGCGTCGCCACAGTCGATGAGGATGGATTCGTGACCGCCCTGAACCCCGGCACGGCGAGCATCAGGGCCATGTATGGCGACTTTTGGTACAGTTACGACAATTACTACATGGAATGCATTGAACACTGGAGGGTCCTTCCGGCCTACGCCACGGTCAAGGTCGTGAGTGTGCAAGTGACTTCAGTGGATTTGCCGTCCGACCAGGTGAAGGTAACGCTGAGCGGTCCTTCAGGCGCCAGCGGCCAACTCGTTGTCACCTGGAACGGCCCCGGCCCAAACACGGCCATCGACAACAATACGCGAAGCGTTGGCAGCTATACCTTCAACCCGACACTGAGCGGCCTAGCGATCGGGCAATACACGGGCGTGACGGCCCAATGGACAGTGAACGGCCTCACCGCAACGGGGAGCAGCACATACAACTTCAATGTCCTCGGGACCTGGAGGCACTCCCAATACAACACGCCAACTGAGTCGAGCTGCTCAGGCCCTTCCTCACCAGCTTACGAGGTCAACATCACCAATTGCGACCACCAGACGAACAACTTGATTACCCAGTTCATCAACCAGTCATGGCTGAACGGCAGCGGGAAGGCCACCAACCTGTACTACGGTTACCACACAGAGCAAAACGCGCAGTGGTGCATCAACCATGGCTATCTTCCGGGCGACGCGTCCGGCAAGAGCTTCGCATTCGAGCCGAGGATCATTCCCTATTGCGGCTCGAGCTACTCGCTGGGAACGGACACCGTGGCGTGGAACTTCAGTAGCACCACCACGTTGGACTGTGGCGATCAGGTTCTCATTGTCGGCTACGGAAGCTCGCCGGGAACCGTCAAGACGGTAACTGATAGATGTGCCGACGTCTCCCAGAACCCGAATGGATGCTCGAATGCGCAACTAGACAACTACACAACGGGTGCCGCCTGTGCCCCGCGGTCCTTCAACGACCTCGGCAACTTCAAGACGATTCGACTGGGCCGGTAGGCGGGTCGCGATCGCCAGCCCTTTCAAGACGGAGGGAAGACCATGATCAAGACATTCAGCAGAGACAAGAGGCGTCTTCCCTTACTCCTCCTGACAGCGGTGCTTGGGGCAATCGTCCCGGACAATGCTTTTCCGCAGACCAGAAGGGAGCAGGAAGCGCTGCAGGACACCTGGCAGGTTGCCAGGCCCTTCCGGCCGGATTTACAGAGGAAAGTGTGCGCGCAATCTGACGATTGGGAAGTGTCGCTCACAGACTGGAAAGAATGCCCGGAGGCTTTGAGCGATGAGTGCTACTTTTTCCGAGTTCAGGACCGAGTCACCCACAGAATAATGACGTTCCGCTTGGCCAATCAAACAGCTCAGGTGGACGCACTCAGCATTGTGAGCCACACCCGCCTTGCCATCCTTGGGCGGCCGTTGCCAAACATGGCTATCGTTACTCTTGTGGATCTTCCCTCCGGCAAAGAAATCGACCGAATCGTATGCGGCGGACCCAGCCTGTCTCCTGACCGGAGATTCTTTGTTTACGTGAAGTTTGTGCCGGCGCATGCAGGGTATGAGTGGTCGCCGAGCGCGGAGTACTTGGTCTACGACCTCACCGCGTCCCCGGAGGATAATCGCACGCCACCGAATCGCGCCCGGCAATTGCAGCCTTACGATGTGGGTTGGCCGATTTACCCCGAGGGCGTGGAGAACATACCCGGGGACAACATGTTCGAGGGGCATGACGTGCCGGTGCATTGGATGGTCTCCCCCTTCGTGTGGTTCGGCAGATCGCACACGGTCGCTTTTGTGGACCGCTGGCAGGGGTTCATTCGCCTGGTAGTGGCAGATCTGGGGGCGGGGATTCAGCAGCCAAGGGTTAGCGTCTACCCAATCGACATCGCCAAGGTTCTAAATCTCCCCGGATGCCAAAGCAAGGTCGCTCCGTCCGATTTTGAGGCTTGGTCTAAGGACCCAACCAGCCTAATCACTGTCGCCAGTATTCAGGCATCGTCCGAGAAGCCGGACTCTTTGCGGCTCAGTCTGTCCCCACACCCATGTCTCGCCATGACCACGGTTGAGGTCCGTCTATCGCGTTGAAGCATATTGGCCCGAGCACGCCCACGGCAAATCTCACATGTAGCGGTAGCCACGACGAGTGCTGTTGCGCGTCGCGGGTCTTTGAGCTTCCCCCGGGGACTCAGAGGTCAATTCACTGGCTGGCGCAGACCGTCGCCCGTAACGCTCTGTGGTCTCCCGGGGGCAGCTTCTGGTTCCGCCTACCGCGCACGAAATTCGCGCCATTGACCTGCGCAAGGTGCGCGACGCGCAGAAGCCCGACTTCCAGGGTAACAAGATCCCGGCGGGTGCCACGGACGGCAGCGTGGTGTGGAGTCGGCTCGACCACGTGCCGGTGATGGGCCGGCTCGTAGTCATGCAGCGGCACAAAGGCATGGCCAGCAACTACGATGGCCAGTCCACACCGCAACCCGGCGCGCGCAGCAGTCCGGTGCGCGCCGCCGGGTTTCCTACCAAGAGAGAGCAAGCCGCCGTGGGTTTACTTCGCCTTGAAACTGGCGCTTAAGACCTTCTCGCCCCACTGGATGGTGATGGCTCCGCCCTCGCCTTCCTTGGCCAGGCTGATGGTCACCATTTCCTCAGGCTTCGGGCCCTTGGTCTCTTTGAGCGGCGTGGCGGCCAAGTCCTGAGCCGCATCGTGCGTCATTCCCCATTGCCCGTGCTGCTTATTGAAGACCAGTTTCCAGCCGTCCGCGGCTTTCTGCGCCCACAGGCTGTATTCGCCCTTGGGAATAGAGACAGCGCCGAACGCAAGGTCCACGCCCGTCGAGAAGGTCGTGGACTTATCTGCGCCCAGCCGCCAGACGTCGCCCGGACCCAGTTTGCCGAGCAGTTGCTCGACGGTCCGCCCTTTCAATGCCGGACGGCCGTATTCGACCGAAACCGTCTGGCCCTTCAGCACCAGCTTGCTAGTCCCGCGCGTATTGCCCTGCGCGCAAGCCATCCCTGCGAACGAGACCAACAGGGCCACACTCCAAAAACTCCACAACAGTCGTTTCATTTTTCCCTCCTGTTAAGCCATCGAAGCACTCGCGAATGTCTCCTCTATCTCGATCCCAACCAATCTAACGTCTGATTCCAGAACTGCTCGTAGTACTTCCACTCCTGAAATCCCGCGCCCCAATGCGGAGCGATGTCGGAAGTGAAGGCCATGGCCCGGCCCTTGCCGAAACTCCATACGACGATGAGCGGGTCACCGGTTTCCTTCAGGATGGCCAGGACTTTGGCGTTCTTCTTCGCTACCACCCGGTTGTATCCGTTGAAGATGGGGCTGGGCGACCATTCAATGCCTTGCATGACGGGGTGCTG
>JBEKCQ010000078.1:0-22335 GCA_050014795.1 Terriglobia bacterium
AAAGGGCAGCAACTTTTCCGGGAACTCATGGACGCACAGCCCCAGGCTGCCGGGCACACGTCGGGCGCGGCCAATCTACGCGTTGAGCCGGCGCGCGAGGCGGCGCAACTGGCGCAGCTTGCGGCGAATCAAAGCGTGGAGATTTTCGGCCGGCGGCTGGTGGACAGAACGCCGCAAGGGGGCGCGCCTGCTCCCGGCGAGCCTGGGCGCGACGCTTGGTATCTGGTCCGCGCCGGTTCGAAGGCTGGCTGGGTTCTGGGTCGCCTCATAACGCTCGATGTGCCCGAAGCTATCGCGATGTACGCGCAGGCAATCAACTTGGTGGGTTGGGTGGTGCTCAACACGGTGGACGACAACGGCCGCCAGGTGCCGCAGTACTTGGTCGCCGACCGGCGAGAGGCGCAGGAATGCGACTTCAATCACATCCGGGTTTTTACCTGGTGGAGCAAGCACCAGCAGTACGTCACGGCCTATGTGGAAAGCAACCTCAACGGCTACTTTCCCATTCGCGTAACGCGTGGGGACAGCCTTCCGCATTTTCGGTTGCGTCTGGCGGACAAGCACGGGCGGAAATTCCAGAAGATATACGCGATGTCCGATACGATTGTGCGGCCGGTCGGAACGGTGGAGGGCTGGGAAAGCGACGCGATGCCTTTACGGCCCGCGCCCCGGGCGCGGCGTCCCCGCGCCACCGCGCATCGCCGATAGGATTTTTAGGAAGACGTCACAGGGTTTGAATCATGCCATCTGCCACTGACTTGCCGGATCAAACGCAGGCTGATTCCCGCAGCTATAGATTCGTTCGCGGGCTGGTCCGGATCTGGTTCGATCTTGTCTTTCGCAAAATCCGCCTGCTGCGCGGGGACACGGTACCTGCCTCCGGCGCGGTGATATTGGCCGTCAGTCATCCGGCCAGCTTCCTTGATGCACTCATTCTGGTGGCTGCGCTCGAGAGGCAGGTGCGCTGTCTGCTGGACCATAAACTCTTGCGGGGTTACTGGCGCAGTCGGCTGGCGCAGTGGCTGGGAATAATCTCACATGAGCCGGAGGGCGAGGGCCGGGCCGCGGCGCTACAGGCCGCGCGCGAGGCTCTGGCGCAGCGCGAGGCTCTGGCGCAGCGCGAGGCGGTAGTCGTCTTCGCGGAGTACCAGGCGGTGAAGTCTGGGAACCTCGCGCCGGTCGGCTTGGCTGCTGCGACTCTGGCTGTCGAGGCAGAATCACAGCACGCGGGCCGGCTGGGCCTGAGCCTTTTCCCCGTCCACACGTTCCTGCCCGTGGGACGGTCGCAGACCAGCGAGCTGGTGATTCACGTCGATGCTCCTCTTTTCCCCAAGGAATTCCTGTCGGCAGGCGCGGGCGACCTTCCCGTCCGCCGACTCGCGGCGGCGCTGGAAGAAGCCTTAGAGGAGAACGCGTTCCGCCTTCAGCCGGGCGACATTCGGCAGTTTCTCACCGACCTTGAGGAGGTCCTGCGCGTTGATCTCGAAGACGAGTGGGCCGCGCGGCCACGCTCCAAGCAGAAGGTTGAGGGCTTCAAGCTAAGTGAGTTCGTCGCGGAATGGATAGAGCAATTGAATTTCCTGAACCCGGGGCGTCTGGTCGCCCTGCGAGATGACCTGGACGCGTACCGGGAGGAGCGCCGGCGCTGGTCGCTGCGACAGGCCGAGATCGAGGCGGGCGGCACGTGGCTGCAATCGACGGCGCTCCGGGCGTGGTACTGGCTGGAAAGCGTGGTCGGTCTCCCCATCGCCGTCTATGGGCTGGTCAATCATCTCTTGGCGTGGGTTCTGCTTTTCTGGGCTGGCTTGCTCAAGAAAGAGAGTGAGCGAGACCGGACGCTGGAATGGATCCTGCGTGTTCTGATTGTGCTGGGTTGTTACGCTGCTCAGGTGTTTTTATGCGCGCATTGGTTGGGACGGGCAACGGCAGGTTACTACGCCCTCACGCTGCCTCTCTCCGGAGCCTTCTTGTGGCACTACGAATGGCTGTTGCGGGCGCGAACACGGTTGCTGATTCTCGCCGCCCGCCTCAGGCAGGAGGCTCAGAAGCTGCGACGCCAGCGCAAACGATTCGTGGACGACCTGAACCAGGCGCGCGACGCCTACGCGGAAACGCTGGGAATCCCCCACTGAGCTTAGAAACTAGAAACTGGAAAATCGAAATTCGTCGGTGTTTCCCCATCTAGCGTAGGCGGTTTACTGTCTGCCTTTTCCCCACCTACGACCTACCACCTACGGCTTCTGGATTTCGATTTTCTGGGCGAGGATATCGCCCGCTTCGGTCAGCTCACCTTCGATCCTTACTTGTAGACCCACCCGCAGATCTTTGGCAGTCCCGGGGCTCCCGTCACTCTTCTTGATGTCGGTCTTGTCGTCGTAGCGCACGTGGAAGAGGATGTTCTCGCCAGTGTTGATGGTCAGCTTACCGGGGGACTCTTTGGTGATCTTGCCTTCTACCGTGAAGTTCATGGTCTCCTGCTCTTGCAACAGCGACGAGTGGAGGTCAAGTAAGGGCGGTGTGGCCTGGAGAGGCGCGAGCCCCGCCAGCAGGATGAAGCTGAGAGTACTAACCTGAACGCAGTGCATCGCAGCCTCCGGAGCGCGTCTTGCGGCCTTCGTTCCTGTCCGGGCCGCGGGGGGAAGGTCCCCCTTACCGCTCAAGCTTGACGGCCACAGCGTTGTGCACGCGGTCCTTGGCCGGCTCCACGCGGACCACGTAAGCCGGAACGGGAAGGCTCAGATCGCCTTCCTTGTAGTGCAGCACAACACTTACCCGCTCGCCCACGGTGTAGATCTCCGCGGTCAAGAAATACGCTCCGTGGCGTGAGACGTTGAGGGTTCTGCAAACGTCTTCGAGGATCGTGCCGTATTTCTGCCGGATCACCTTGATGTCTGTTTCGAGGGGGGCGCGGCCCTTGGTTCGCGATTCGATGTAGGGCTTCTTCTTCATGGTTGGTGTGACTCCCGCGGCTCCGGCCGCCGTAGGCTCGGCGGCGGGCTCCGCTTCGGCCGGAATGAATTCCCAGGGTGTCGTGGCCTTGCAGTGTTCGCACGTGCGCGCGATAAGGAAACCCTCACAGAGGAACTCGTCTTCAGCTTGGGGAAGGGAAGTCAGGAGCTTCTCGTGGCAAAGTTGGCACGCGAGCCACGCCTGCGCGGCGGGCAGACCGGCTTCCTCTTCTTCGGCAGGGAAGGGAATCTCCCACAGCTCCCCTTCCGCTTCCTCGAGCTCCAGACCGATATCGTGCCAGCCATCCTTGGCCTGCGTGTTGAGCCATACCACCCGGAACGTGCCCGCCACGTCGTTCTTCGAGTTGATCACGAAGAGTTCGGTTTCCAGATCAACGCGGCTCTGGATGCGGGTGACCAGCAGGCCGGGGCCCAGCAACACGGTCTCGGTGGCCTCATCGAAGAATTTGTGCTCGGTTGACATGCCGCGCACGCGAATGGGAATGGCCGCCTTCACCCGGCTTCCGTGGTGTTCCTTCTCGTCCATGGCTCTCCAGAAATCAGCGAGCTAGTGATATCTGCTTCAGAGGATACACATCACTCTCGAGCCTCAGGTGCCCTTCTCGAGGGATGACACCGCGTTCCGCGTCGGACGCATCAACCCAGAATCTTAGCACGCTAAAGCAAATGACCTCACAAGTTGTCGCCGGCATCCTTCTGGCTGGCGCTGCGAGGCGGAAGATCTACTCAGGGAAAGCGACGCCCAAGAGATTGGAGACCTGGACATACTCAATTCCTACCTCACCCTCGCGCGGGGTGTCCGGGCGCCCTGTCCAGACCACCTGGAAGACGCCCGCCTCCCGGCGTCGATGCGGCTGGACCTTCACCTGCATCCCGACCTCCAGCGGCTGCTGGGTTTTCAGCTTCGCCCCGAACTTGCTGATGGTGACAATGAACGTGTCCTCGGTAAAGGCCTTGCCACCGGGGAGGGTTCCTGACAGCCTCACCGGAATGCGAACGTTCACCCGGGAACTACGCCGTAGGGGCGGTGGACTTGGTTTCTTCACCATGCCGTACCTCGCTCGGGGACGTCGTTGGTCGGGCCAGTCCGCTGGAACGTGTCGCATTCTCGACACGAATCCTTCGGCCGGCTCCCTCTCCGAGCCGGCCAGAGGATAACACAACTGGCAAGCGCGGACGCGTTCAGAACCAGTGTTTTCGCCGGAAGTAGTAATAGATGACAAGGACCGAGGCAGCCATCAGCAGCCCCAGGATCGCTAGCACGTCCGGGTGCTTCTGGAAGGGGAGGTCGACGTTCATGCCATAGAAGCTGGTCAGGATGAGCAGGGGCAAGGCGATGGTGCCCCAGATGGTGAGGATCTTCATTACCTCGTTGGTGCGGTTGGCGACGGCGGAAAGATAAATATCCAGCGAACCAGTCAGCAGGTCTCGGTAGGTTTCGATGAAGTCGATCACCCGCACGACGTGGTCATACACATCGCGATAATAAATGCGGAGTTCGCGGTCCGCCTGCCGGGCAACTGCGGAGGGAGCGTCGTAGCGCCGGACCAATCCGTTGACCGCCTCGCGCATGGCCGTGGCCACGCGGCGGAAATCGAGCAGCGTGCGCTTGAGACGGAAAATCTCCCGCAGAGTGGCCGGCGAGGCGTGGCGGATGACGCGGTCCTCCAGTTGGTTGATGAAATCGCCCAGGCGGTCGAGCGCGGGCAAGTATTGATCCACCGCCGCATCGATCAAGGCGTGCGCGATGCGGTCGGGACTTTGGAGCGAAGCTTCGGCGGCGATGCGCGGCCGAACGGCGGCCACCAGGGACGAATTCCCTTCGTCCACTGTCAGGATGTAGTCGGGGCCGAGGAAGATGTCGAAGTCGTCGAAACGCAGCCGCGCTGTGCTCGGGGCGGGTGAAGCAGCATGCGGAGGGTTCGAGTTTGCCACGGGAGCGTCGCCGTGGCTGGCAGGACGCTCGCCGTGCGGAGCGACGAGTACCTTGATCACCACAAAGGTGTAGCGCTCGTGCTCCTCCAGCCGCGCCGTCTGGCGCCGGTGGCGACAGTCTTCCACTTGCAGCGGGTGAATACCGAATTGCCCGGCCAGGTAATCCAGGAAAGATGGAACCACCGCACGCCCGGAATCACTGTCAGTGAATCACGCACAGTGGGAGGCGCAGATTGTGGACTCTCAGCCATCGGCGCGGCCTCAAGCCGCCCAATATAGCACGAAAATCGTGGGCGGCGAGGTGGACAGAAGGCGCATGCTGACAGGCCACGCTGCGGCCAGGAGCCGATGACCTTATGCCATCAGAGTTACAGAACAACTCTGATCTCATGAACGCGTTACATGTTTGTCACGCCGGGGCTGACCGCATAAGCGTTCGTCCCGTCGAAGATGAAGCCCTGCGCGCTGCATTTGGAGGCGGCAGAGCCGATGGTCACACCGCCCAGGACAGTTGAGGGCCAAACAAAGGTGCGGCCGCCGGTAGAATCCTGGCAGATGACGAAGTTGATGACCTGTCCTGCGGTCGCGTTCGAAAGCGTCGAGCTCGTCACGTTGCCGGTGAGAGTGATCTTCTGCGTGTTCCCCAGGCTCGCATCGAAGGTGGGCGTGGCGGAGAAGGTCACCACATTCAGGCCGCTGACCACGCGGCTGGCTGCGTAAACGCTCCTGGGGCGGTTGGCCCCCACCGCGCCGATGTCGTAGGTGTTATCCGCCTGGGCGCGGAAGTTCCCCGCAGAGGTCATGGCCCACGCCGAGCTGCTGTGATTGCCCAGCGGGTAGAAGATGATGCCGCTGCCTACTAGGTCCAGCCCGCGGACTGTCCCGGACCCTGCAGCTTCGGTTCCCAGCGAGAGCTTATTGCTGCCCCAGGAGACAAAGCCGCGCTCGTAGTTGGAGCCATTGGTGTAGGTGTTGTAAGTATTGAACGTCTGCGCGCTCGTGCCGTTTCGCAGCGCCAGAACGTTGGCGGCGTCACGTTGGAGCAAGGTGTCCTTAGTGCCGCTCGAGTCCGTCCAGCCCAACGTGGAGGAACTATCCAGCGCCAGTCCGCCGCCCGCCAGTGAGTGCAACCTGCCTGCCGTGAGAGTCCAGCCCGTTTCCGGATTCACGCGGTCGCCGATACTGATCAAGCTGGCGCTCGCGTTGTTGAGCGTGGCGGTGGCCGGGCCCTTGTTTCCGATACTCAGGACGGTTGTTGGCTGTTCGACGCTCACCGGCTCATTCATGACATTGTAGAGCAGGCTCAACACGCCGGTGGTGGAACTCCAGATACTGGTGGGGGCCTTGACGAAGTTCACCCCCGCTGCGCCACTCTCGCTTTCGCACTCTTCAATGATGATCTGGTTGATTGTAACGACGCGAAAGCACCTCGGGGTCGTGCCGGCCAGCGACCCGCAGGAAAGGCGCTTGAAAGCCGCGGCGCCGACAATGCGCACATCTACGCCAATGTTGACCCCTTGGATCGCTCCGCCTTCCACCAGGCTGTCGGTAGCCGCGCCGCCGCTCGAGATAATGATGCCCTCGGAGAACTTGCGCGTGCAGGTTCCGCCCGTGCTGTTGGCATTCGAGCCAGACTGGTCGTAAGTGTAGGTCGTTCCGTTGCTGGCGGAGACGGAGGTTATGACGAACGTGCCGTTGAAGGACGGGTCCGTAACGCCGGCAATGGTCACGGTATCGCCGACGGAGAGGATGGCCTTTCCCGCCAGTACCATCGTCACCACATTGCTCGCGCGGCTGATCGTGGAAATGCCGGTGGAAGGGCCGTTCTGCACGTTCGAGCCGATGTGAAAGTTGCGTATCTGGACGTCGCTGGCCTGCGGTGAGGAGGTGTACGGTGGAGTTTCGGTTCCCCACTGGATGCCGACGGCGCATTGGTAGATGTTGAAGTTCTCGAGAGCGACGTTGTGCGTGGGGACGACATTGTCGCTGTCGAGCAGGATTCCGGTAACCCCGTTCGTCGCGTTCCCATTGATGGTGAAGTCCTGAAAGATGACGTGGTGGACGTTGAAAATCTTCGCCACGACGCCGTTCGCTGCGCCCGTCCACTTGAGCACCGTGCCGTTGTCGAAATCATTCGTGGGCACCGACATCTTGCGTCCGCCGTAGATGCCGCGCACGGTCCAGTTCGCGGGGATATTCCAGGTGGCGGAAAGGTTGAAGGTGGCTTCGCCGAGCAGCAAGACTCCGCTGGGGGCGGTCACGTCGGCAAACGGATCCGTGGCGCAGGTCTGCGGCCCGAAGAAATTCCGGGCGTCTACCACACCGCCCTGGACGAACAGGTCCTTGGCGGCGTTGTTGATCTTCGCGCAGGCATCTGCCCCCGGGAACTGGTCGGCAAAACGCAGGTTGTTCAGGCGCGGAGTGAAGATGTCATTCTCTATTCGCATGTCGCCGGCAGACCCCACGCTCCACTTCTTGGTCACAGTCGGACTCCCACTGGTCGGGGCGCCGCGCCAGAGCGAGACCTCGTCGCCGCCGCAAGAGATACACACATTCCAGGTACTCTTGCTGGGGTCGCGCAGCAGGTCTGCAGCCGGGTCATAGTTAGTGGTGAGATCCAGATCCTCCACCCCCCAGTCGTAGATGCCGTGATTAGGCGTGAGGAGTTTGTCGCCGATCTGCGTAAAGCCGGTGCCGCTGGGCGTGAGCGTGAGGTTCTGGTCCGTGCCGAGCGCCGCGCAGGTAACCGCTCCGGCGGAGTTCATAGTGCAGGGAAGTGGCACGAACCAGTTGCGCAGGTCGGTGATGCTCGTGATGGCCGAAGCGTCGGTCGCGACCTTGGCGATTGGAATGTGGCCAATCGAGAACCCTGTGGTGTTCGACGCCGGTGCGCAGCTCGCCGCGGGGTCGAGATAGACATAATTGGTCTGGCTCGCGGCCATCGCCAACGTCCCGCCGGCGTAGTCCACCGGCGAGGTGTTGCAGAAGGC
Organism: Terriglobia bacterium; assembly: GCA_050014795.1. Taxonomy (GTDB): domain Bacteria; phylum Acidobacteriota; class Terriglobia; order UBA7540; family UBA7540; genus JALHUF01. The sequence goes on from JBEKCQ010000078.1 coordinate 7,895, forward strand.
CGCGCCGGCCGCAAGGTCCAGCGTCAGGCCCGCGCCTGCCGTCGGCCAGTACCCGGGGCCCACGCCCTGCACGTACTTCGCGTTGGCGGCGAAAACCGGCGCTGTCGAGGTCTGCGGCTGCTGGCAGAAGGCAGTGACGAGTGACAAGTGACAAGTGACGAGCAGAGCCACGAGGCTTTCTCTGACTGCTGAATTCTGGCTTCTGACTCCTGCTTTTCTCACCATATTTCCACCTTCGCCGTGACTCCCGCTTCGGAAGCCACTAACAAGAGATCTGTGCTGTCCCACATTGTGGGTTGGAACCAGACGGCTCCACTGGAAGTCATCGAGACCAGAGCTCCGAGAGGAGCGCGGCCCAGGTGGTGCGCGACGTTGAAACTGCCGGCCGCCGGTGCGGTCACCGCAATCTGGCCGTAGATCCTGGTGGCTGTGGTCGCCTCCGTCACGCGCGTGGCATCGGTGATGACGCGGCCCAAGTAGGCGTCGCCCGGGGCCGCCGGGGAACCGGTGAGGTTGTAGTAGAAACCGCTCGAAGCGTTGTACCAGAGGTAGCTCGTGGAGTTGGCAGGCGCGGGGCCCGGGTTGGGCGCGGAGGCGGGCGCATAGCGTTTGCCCTGGGCGTAGAGCACTCCAGCCGAGAGGCTGGGAGTCAGATCCGCCGAGGTCGAGAGGCCGAAGCCGGAGATGACCCCGCACAGGCCGCGGTCCTGCAACCAGGCTTCGACAGTTCCGGCGGCGATAACGGCAGTCTGGATGTCCGCGCTGTCTTGCAGCAGGGAGTCGATCAACTCCCAGTTGGTGTCCAGGTCCGCCTCGTAGCTGTCGCCATGCTTCGGCTGGATGATTCCCTTGCGGGGAAGAACGGTTCGAACGATAGCCATGTCCAAGCCCTCAGCTTTCAGCTGTCCGCTCTCAGCCATTCTCCTTCACTGCTTGCTGAAGGCTGACGGCTGATGGCTGACCGCTGGTTTATCCCGACAGCCGCGTCGCGATGGTCCGCACTTTCACGAATCCGCCGTTGGTCGGGACTTCGGTTCCACTGTTCCAGTAGTGGACCTCGCAGTGGACGAGGCCCGGGTTGGCCTCGTTCTTCTCTTCGACCCAGAAATCCATCAGGAAGAGGGTTCCCGGGCCATCGTTGGCGTTGGCGCGGGCCGGCTTAGTGGCCGCGCCATTGGTGGACGCGCTGCCGGCGGGCGAGCGCGAGCACCAAGCTGCGATCTCGTATTCGAGTTCCGACCGGGCGTAGTGGTAGCCGTCTACTGGACTGACGGGGAGCTGCACGGTTTCGCCGTTCTTGTACCAGCCGTAGAAGGTCTCCGGTCTCACCGCGGCAAACTTCGCGTTATTCGAAATCTTGGTGAGAGAGTAGTCCGTTAGCGGCTGGTCGGCGGCGAGATTGGACTCGGGGAGGTCGACCGCTCCGGGGATCAATGCCCATGTCAGTTGTGCCATCTGCTCATCGCCTCATCGCGCCATCGAATCATTGGACCATCGGTTCATGGAGCCATCTATCCATCGACTCGAGGGACCGGTGGGTCAATGAGCCGATGGGTAGATCAAAAGATCGTTTTTCCCGCCGTGCCGTCGCTGTACTGCTTTGTGGCATCGGCACAGACGAACATATAGCGGTCGCGCTGGGCCGACGTGGCGCTCGGCCACGCGGGCGTGCCGTCCGGCGCGATCCGCGGCAGTCTCTTGGAGACGACCCAGCCGACGTCGAGGAGACGATAGGTCATGGTGCCTTCCGCATAGTTCGGCTGCTTCTCGATGACCTCGCAGATCCGGTTCGCGACGCCCCGCCGGCCGGTTGCGAAATTCGGCAGCAGCGGGTGCGAGAGAAAGACGTGGTCTCCCACCTCGACGGTCAGGGTCATGAAGTGGCTGGTCACGGCCAGGATGACCGCGCCGCCATTAGGCGTTCCACCTACGGGGTCCATGCCGCCGTAACGGCGAAAGATGCGCGTGGCTGTGAGCCCGGCCAAAGACGCCCCGCCTCGGGCCAGCTTCAGGCCCTTCGATTCAATCGTGTGTTGCCCGGCCAGTCCGTATTGCTGGAGCGAAGGGGCGTCGAGGAAGAGCAAGTCGGTTTGGAACTGGCTGCCGTCATAATCCATCCGGTAGGTCACCTGGTTGATGATGGGATGGCGCTCGACGCCGGGCAGCACGGTGAGGTTGCGCTCGTTGAACGAGAAGACGTTGGCCAGGCTGTAAGGCGGCAAGAAGAAGCACGGCGAGAGCCGCCCGTCCGGCAGCACCAGCAGGTACCCTCCCAACGCGCGGAAGAGTTCGAACTCGAGGAACTGCTTGGCCTCGATGGGCTGCGGAAACGTGAATTCGAAAAGGTAGCCGGAAAAGATACCATTCCGGTAGAAAAGGAACTGCTCCACGTCGAGCGCGGGATTGGGCTGGATCAAGGTGGGGTTCGTGGTGTTCGCCGGATCCCACTGCGCAGGATCGTAGAGCTTCCAGGAAGATTCTGGAAGGGAGGGCACCTGCCCCAGGCCGAGTTCGTTCTGAAAAATGATCAGGGCCACGTCCATGGGGTTCGCCACGAGCGTGCGAGGATGATCGTTGGACGTTGCACTGCCGTCGTCGGCGCGCGTGAAGATTTTCGTCTTGGCGCTGCGCGTCAGGTCACGGCACTCGAGGACGTAGCCCGTCAGGTCGGAGAGAGCTGCAATGGACTCAATTTCCTGGGTGGCCAAGGTGACGAAGTCCGCGGACGACATGCCGGGGTAGCCAACCTTGAGCGTGGCCTTACGCCCTTCGAGCTTTCCCCCGCTCACCAGCGCAGTCATGAAACCCGAGCCGTCTATCGCCTCAAGTTCCAGCGCGCCAATCGAGCCTTGTCCTTCCAGTTGCTGGATGCTTTGCTGCACTCCTTGTGGCACCTTCAGATAAGGGCGGCCCAGGAGCGGCAGCGAGGCCGTCGTGAACAGGACGTCGTTGCGCGAGGCGGTGAGCCAGAACCACGCGGTCGAACTGATCGTCATGCGCGCCGAGAATTCCCAGGGCAGGCCCCGCGCCGCGAGCGAAAAGGAGAGCAGCCCGTATTGGCCTGTGGTGCTGCCTGCGATCTTCATGCTCTCCACCAAGCGCGCCAGAAAAGCGTCCAGCCCACCCGTGTAGTGGGTGGCAAAGTAGTTTTGCAGGCTGGTGGTGTCGACTAGGCGCAGATAGGCGGCAAGCGCGCCCCAGGTGCCTTCCATCCAGACCGAAGCGGGCGAATCCGAATAGCCTCCTGTCGAGTCCGCGTAGGGTTGGAAGCCGTCGAAAAGAGTCAACTGCTCGTAAGCCTGGTTGAAGGAATCAGGGTCAGAGCTTTTCAGGATCTGCCGGTCGGTAAGGAAGAAGGTCTCATAGATGAACTCCAGGCACTCGATGGCCTTCGCGTCTTCGCCGGCCTCATGGCAAAACATCGCCGCCCAGGAGCCAGCGGCGTCCAGGGCGAGCGAGGTGTCCGCGCCGGAACTGGAGGCGCCCTGAGCGAAGTGGCCTTTCGCGCCGCCGGAAGCAGGAATCCAGAGTTGATTCAGAAGCGCGCTACGGATCTCACCAGCTTTGGTGCCGGCGGTGGTGGCGGTGAACTTCAGCGACGCGTATTGCACTGGGGTGATCAACCCGCGGTTCAACAGGTTCTGCGCCGCCGTGGGCAGGACGCGCGCCGCTCTGTCGAAGGCGAAATAGCAATCAATGTTGTGCTCGGTGGAGACGGAGGTGCGCTGCCCGGGAACGTACTGGTAGCCGGGGTTCTGATATTGGCCCCAGCCCACCATGATCAGATTGTGCCGGGCGTCCTCGGTGGTACACTGCTGAGAGAACAGATAGTTCAGCATGCTTTCGAGGCCGAGCGCAGCCTGGGCGAAGTCGCCGGTACGCTCCAGGTAGATGGCGTAGGCATAGCAAACCCAGGCCACGGCGCCGTTGCGGATGTATGCTTGGTCCACCTGGCCGTTGTACACGTCGTAGGAAAAACTGAGCGACCCTTCCGGCTGCGGCGCGCCTAGAGAGAGGTTATCCAATCTGAGATTGCCCGCGGATTCAAGGCTTACCTGGAAAGAGTTGATGCTGGAAATGGTTTCGCCTGGGACGTACTGCTCGATCAAGGCGTTCAGGTTCTGGCTCAGCGTGCGCCAGGTATCAACAGTGAGGCCGAGGACGGCCGTAATGGCCTTGGAAGCAGGGTTGTAGCCCGCCGTGCCCGAGGAGACGAGTCCGATGCTGGTGACTTGGCCGGTCAAGCTTGTGACGCCGAGCAGAAATTTGTGATCCACGGCGGCCTTGTAGCGGAAATGGACAATGGAATCGGCGGTGTCCGGCAGCCCTGCTCCGGCGTAGCTCCAGGTGGTGGGCGCGCTCGTGGCGGTGAAGGAAATGACGTTCGAGCCCGACGGTGGCTCGCTGGAGTCGAAAAGGCTCGCCGCGCTGCCCGCGCCGCTCTCCAGTGTCCAGCGGGTGATCGAACCGTCCTCAGCGTCCTCGAGGATCAGTGAAGGCAGATAGCCGGGATCCTCGCGCAGGGCATTCAGCCGCGTGACAATGCGCCGCGCAGCGTCCCACAACCCTTGCACGGCAAAGATGATGATGGCCAGCGCGGCACTGTAAATCCAACAACGGTTCTGGATGTAGGCCATATTGGAGTCGACGAGCAGCCCCGGGCTCGCAAAGTCGGGGTCGCCCGGCGGCACTTCGACTGACCGCGGCAGGTCAGAATAGACGGCCAGGTTCTGTAAGGTCGAATACAGATCCACCTGGCCGAGCACCGGATCGTTGTAAATGACGTGGGCGGTGGGTGTCCCAGAACCGAGTACGTGGCTGGTGCCGAAGCGCGCGTGGGTCGAGTCCTGCACGATGATGGGGACGCTGTCTTCCTTCAGGTATTCAATGTCCGTCTTGCTGAAGACGCGCACGAAATAGTCGCGCAGCCGGTTGCCCACGCCGAGGTTCGAATGCGCCACCCAGCCACTGACGTTAGCGGTCCAGGAACCGGGCGCGGGCTGCGGCGCGGTCGCTGGCATCAAGAAAGCGATGGCCGTCCCCGTACCGGTACACGAGACTTTCCAGGTGCTGTCGTCCGCAATCGCGGACGAACCTTTGTAGTAGAAAGCATCCGTGCGTACGTAAACGTCCACGCGGTACTCGCTGTGGTCGGCGAGCAGGTTGAAAACCTGGCCGCTCACTTGTGTGGCCGCGGTGAGCGGAAGGACGTTGACCAGGAGATTTCCCGAAAGCAGCGGCGTCGAAGAATAGTTGATGGGGAAGCCATCCGGCCCGGCTTGCGCGTCGAGTTCGACGCCCCCGATAGGATCGAGCACGATGTTCGGCCATTTCTCTTGCGCCAAGGTGGAGTAGGCTCCCGTGGTCAGGTTCACCGCGCCTTCGACGAACGCCGGGTCGGTGGGCGTGGCCACGGCGTTGCCCGCGAACGGCGACACGTTGGCATTCAGGCGTGAGAGCATCCACGCCAGCGCGTCGTCCAGTGCGCTCGCCAAATCGCCGGGATAGTAATCTTTCACTTCAGCCATCGGGGATCCATTGTCGATTGTTGATCGTGGATTGCCGATTGTGGGTTGAGCGCCCCGAGGAGTTCGCCAATCGTCAATCGGCAATCTTCAATCGAAAATCCTTCAGTACCCATAGCCGTTGGTGCCATACCCCCCGATGCCGTAACCGCCCCAGGTGACCTGCGCTTCCTCCAACCGGAACGTGGTGAGCGGTTCCAGCACCCCGTCGATGATCACCAGGTACAGTGGGCGCTTATTCAGTTCCTGGTTCTTAGCGTCGAAGTTGGCGTTTGTTGGAATCGGCATCGAAACAATCGTCCGTGGTCAGTTGACCAACTTCCGAAACTTGAGTTTGGTCGAGTACACTCCCGGCGCCTTCCATTCCAGCTGCACTTCGCTGTCTTCCAGCACATAGTTGGCGAAGCCGGTCTGTGCGGCATCGGGGTAATAGGCGAACGCCGCGCCGGTCAATGCGTGGTCAAGGAACGCGCGCCAGTTGGCGAGATCCGCGCCGGCCTGAATCCATTCGAGCGAAAACTCCAGGAATTCGTCGAGGCGCTCCACCACTGACTCGCGCACGCCGCAGGACGCGACGTTGTCGTGCCGGACCGCCGTTTTGGCGTAGCCGGGCTGTTGCCGCGGCGGAAAGACTAAGCTCAACGTCTGTTCCGTGCCGCCGGCGGGGGTGTAGACAATCTTGGGGAACTGACTCATTGCCTCATTTCCTCATTTTTCCATTGAACCAATGGATCGATGGATAATTGGATCAATTCCTTCACGCTCGCGTGGCCGGCTGCCGCACCACGGTGTAGGCCACCAGGTTCACGTCGCGCTCCATCACCGCTTGGGAGATGTGGCGCACCAGTTCGTCGATGCCCGCCTGGCCGCCATAGACCGGCCCCTGGAAAATGATCTGCACCGTCTTCTGTGACGTCGTCGTTTCGGTGGTCGCCGTTGACGACTCGCTCGCCGATGCTTCGGATGAGGTCCCAGCAGACGACGTCGTTCCGCCCTTGCTCACCTCAGACCCGGCCAGCGCGCGCCCGGCGAGCGCCGCAGTTCCCCCCACCGCTGCGTAAATCGCCGCCGCCTTGAAAGCAAGTGCCGCGCCGCCATAGTCCCGAATGGCCAGAAGGTAGAACCCCAAGGCGGTGGCATAGATCGCCCGCACCAGCGCTTCCTGCGCAATTGAGCTGACTGCCTGGAGCGCAGCTTTGCGGAAGGCTTCACCAATCGATTTCTGCCAGATGATGGCGTTGGCGATATTCGCGCCGAGCGCCGAATCGAAAATCAGGAAGCTTCGTCCCAGGCTCGAGCTCAGTGCCTGCGTGGTGTTCAGGACCTCCACGAGGCTCGCCACCAGTTCGGTCTTCCAGAGCTGGGCTGTCTGGCGGTTCCGATTCAAGAGGTTGTTCACCGCAGTCAGGTTGACATGGAAACGGTCGGCGAGGCGCTGGGCGGTCTGGTCCACCAGTCCCAGTTGCTGGTTCAGCGGCGGCATCGCCTGCGCGGTCTGCGTCAAGGTCCCACTCAGGTTGAGGACGGCGCTTCGCACCCGGTTGAAATCTCCCAAGCCTTGCGCCGACCAGCGCGTGAGATCCGAACCGATTCCCGTAAGATCCCGCGAGAACTGGGAACGGAAGCGCTCGATGCTGGCCTCCGCGCCCGTGGGGTCAGCTCCGATCCGAATCAGAAGTTCAGCCGCCGTGTTGGTTGGCATCGCTCACCCGTTCCTGTAGCGCGGATCTTCAGATCCGCGGTTGTCCTACCAGTTCACCTGGCGCATTCGACCTTCTGGCGGCGATGCGCCGTCCAGGCCTGACTCCGCTTCGGCGCACGCCGAACGCGCGGCTTCGAGGAGACGAGCAGCCGCCGCGAGGTCGAAGTCGAGCGCGAGGACTGGATCGCGGAGGCCAACGAGTGTGCTCGGACGCACACCGAACTTCTCCGCCGCCAGGGATACAAGCAGAAAATTCTCACTTCGCACGAAACCGCTCCAGCTTGTCGCTGGAGAGGTCCTCCTGCGTTGAACTTGGGACTGGCCCTGGCACGCCCGTGCCAGCGCGCTCCGGTTCCGCCGCGGGCTGGCCCAGGGCGCGGCACGCCCAGGCGAAGATGAACGCGCGATCTTCGACGGGAATATCGTCCAGGCTGATTTCGTCGGACCCCTCGCCGATGGGCGGACGGACGACGGTGGCCTTCACGAGTTGCGCCGCGAAGCGGGCCAGGTCGAGAATCTCCTCGCGGCTGATTTCCGCTCGTGCCTCGGGCGAGAGAACGCCGTCACCCTGGAGCGCCGCGGCCAGCAAGCGTTGCGGGATGCGCCCGGACATGATCCATTCCAGCGGTTCCGGTTTCACGGCGAGAATGGTGGCCCCGCTCGGTAGCAGTAGCGGCTCAGCGCGCGCCTCGCGTGCCGCCCGCGCCGCCGCCTTCCAATCGCCCGCCGTAGCAGTGTGATTCTTTTTCGCCATGTTGCCGTCCTTCGCGTGTGGTCGGCTTTCGCTTTCCATTAACCACTGACACCTGACCACTGCCCTTCCTACGTCTGGCGATAAACTTTCCCTACCTGATCGCCCGCGACGCGCGACGCATCCGCCAGGCCTTCGAACTTCACCTTGTAGGTGGTTTCCTTTCCCCGCTGGAAGGGAAGCTGGATGGCCTCGGCCTGGTAAGCCTGATAGAGCTGGCTCACCACGTGCTTGCCGGCTGCATCGCGGCGCGCGGAAATCACCGCCACCGAGGTCTTGGGAATAGCCATGACCCCACCGAAGGAGATCTCCTCGTAGGCCTGCGAGCCCTGCGGCAGGCCCGTGTCAGTCCCCGAAGAGAAGGAGCCGTGGACGATGAAGTATTTCAGCTTGGCCAAGTCGGACTCCTTCAGCGTGACCTCAATCGACGCCGCTTCGCCGGTCATGACGACGTCGATGGGGCCCGCCACTTGGTCCGCAGAGACGGACTCGAGTTTCGGCGTCAGGACCACCGTGGCGGCGCCCTCCGTGGCCCCGGCGAAGACCGGCGTGCCGGTTGTCGGCTCGCCCGCGGCATTGATGAGAAGCCGGCTGCCGCTCGCCGGCACATTCACGTTCAGCCACAGCTTGCCCGGACCCTGGTGGATTTTGGTTGCGTCAACGTTTGGCATGATGTCCTCCCAATCGTTTCTTGCCTGCTAGTGCTTGGTTACTGCCTGTCGTGCCACTTCTAAACAGGACTCATTCAGCTTTGCTCATCAGCAGAGCCACACTACATCTCAGTGCACGAGTGGCCCCGCATTGTCTGTATCCGACGCAAACGAGCCTGCGGGCGCAAAGTGTCTCAACTAAACACCTTGTCGAAGTACTGCTTCCACCAGTAGAGCAGCGGACGCAGTAAGGAAATTGACGGTATACTCCGTCCGTTGTTCGTGTCGGACGAAAAGCTCAGCGTCTCGGTGAAGGACAGGTACGTGTCCCCGTCCCCGCCCGTCGCGGCGTCGTAGTCGATGGTGAAGGTCCGGCCGCTGGCCTCGGTCGTGCCGTTCGCGTCGTCGCTGTAGAACAGGAACGCGATCCGGTCACCGACCGCGAACGCCGTCGAGGTCGGCGTCAGCGTCGGCGTGGTTTTCAAGGTGGCCGAGGTCGTCCACTCGGTAAACCCGTCGTTGGTCGAGATGCCGAGCGAGGAGACGATCCCGCCCTGGGCCACCGACCAGCGCAGCACCTCGTAGCGCAGCCCACAGTTGCAGGCGACGTTCGACTCCAGTCCGTAGATGTTGGGCGTGATCGTCCCGCTGATGGTCACTCCGGCGGAGAGCGGCGCGCTCATGTAGAAGCGCCTCGCGCCTCCGGCAGTCGAGGTGACAATGTAGTTCGCCGTGGCGACCGGAAAGTACTGCCCGGTCACCGGCCCAGTTACGGAGTTTGTCACCAGCGTCTTCATCGACGAGCCGTTCGTGGTGTTCGCGCTCCGCAGGCCCCAACCCACGGGCCAGCCGCCGAGTCCCGAGCCGCCGTCATGGATAATGAGCTTGGTGGCGGCGAAGGAGACAGTGGACAGTGGACAGTGAACAGTGAACAGAAGGAGGGCCAGGAAAAGCGCCGCTTTCCTGAATCCTGACTCCTGACTCCTGACTCCTGACTTCTCAATTCGTCGTTTCATATTTCACCGTCAGGGTCACCGTGACGTCCGCCAGCGAGGAGCCGACGCTCACGAGGCTCGCCCGGAAGCGGTCGCCCGCCACGAGCGAGGTGTTGTTCTGGTTCGGCGCGCTGCCCTTGCTCGCCGTGTAGTTGCTCGCCGCGAGCGTCAGCACGGACGAGTAGATATCCACCCAGGTGCTCGTGGTCGCATTGCACGCCGCGCCGCCTGTGAAGCACCGCTGGATGTTGAACGTCGAGCCGCCCGAACCGTAGGTGGTCGCGGTCACGCGCATGTCGAGCAGCGCGATATTCGTTACGCCCTCCGGGATGGTCAGCTGCATGTTCGCCACGCCGGTCGGCGGCGTGCCGGGGAAGTACCACGTCAGGTTGTGGATCGAGCGATGCGTATGGTCGCTGCGCGCGGCGGTGGTGTCGTCGCCGGCGTTGTAGGCAGCGATGCCGTTCGTTCCGGCGGTCACTAAGGACGGTTTTGCCGTGAACGAGTCGTAGTCCGTCTTGGAGATCAGCCCCGCGGTCACGCTCGACGCGCTGGCCAGCGGGATGTTCAGCGTGTGAGTGTCCGTGACGCTCGACCAGTTCGGCGCGGTGCCTGAAGTCCCCGGCGTGGCGAAGGTTTGCGTCGCTGCCGTTAAGGTGTTCAGGCTGGTGATCCCGCTGCCGCCACCCGAGGTACCGCAAGAGAACGCCTGCGAGGACTGCGTGTAGTTAAGGTGGTTCCCACCCGTGTCCTGACAGTTCGGGATCGCCCCGCTCGCCTGGAAGATCGCCCCGTTGCCGAGCAGTACCGCGTGGTTGGTCGCCGCGCCGTTGACCTGGAAGCCGCCGACAGCGTTGATGAGCCCGCCGAAACGCGATTGCTCCGCGCCGTTTGTCCAGATGGCGTAGTTGTTGGTCCCTGCCGTCTGCGCCTGGACGTAGAGGCCGAATGCGTTGCCGATCGTTCCGGCACCTTTTGTTGGTGACTGGGCTTGGAGTGCCATGGCCGCGGATATGGTGCCCGCGCCTACTCCTACAAGCCCGCTCACGCCCACCGCGTTCGTGACCGTCCCGCCCGCGCCGTCGTGGGTGACGTAGCCGCGCACGGCGTTGGCCACCGTCCTTGTCCCGCTGGTGTGCGTTGAGACGGCGTCGCCGTACAGGGTCAGCAGGTTCCCGGTCGCCGCGTCCCCGTACTCGGCCTGGAGCGGCGAAGCTACGTAAACCATACCGGTGGCGGGCGTGATGTTGATGCCTCCAGCGTCAAACTGGATCGTCGAGTTCGACGCGGCCTGGTCGTTGAACGACCAGGTGAACGACGAGCCGCTGCCGAAAGTCGTCGTGCCCACGGCGGTGCTCAGCCAGTAGGCCGAGATGTTCGTCGGGTTCGAGGCGTCCTTCTGCCACTTGACGTTCACGCCGTTCGCTGGAGCGGCAGGAGTTGAATCATCCAGATCGGCGGTTGAATTCACGCTCGCCCCGTTGACCGTGACGGTCGTTCCCCCGCCACCTCCTCCTCCGTCACCAATCAAGTTCCAGCCGTTGCCCGCGGCGTTGCACAGATAGACCTGCTGGCCGGCGGGCGTGGCGTCGGTGTCCACGTAGATTTCCTTGTTGGCGGTGCAGGTCGCCGGCAGGGTGGTCGCGGCGGGCAGCGCGAGCTTGTTCGCGGAAAGGTCTTGCAGCCCGCCGCCCGAGTAGGTATTGGCCTGGTTGTTCTTGACGACGTTCGCCCCGTCACTCAGGTTCGAGGTTGCGGGCTGCGAGCACGTCAGGTTGCCGTTCGCCGCGATGGCCGTGGCGTACTGGTTCGACCCGCAATCGCTGGGATCATTGGTGAGTGCGTCCGCCTTAGCCGCGCTCGCGGAGTTGACCCAGTTGGTGCCATTCCATTTCGGGATGTCATTCGCTGCCAGCGAAGTAAACGTGGCCCCCATAATGGTGGTTCCCGTTCCGCTCTTGTCTGCGAAGTCTGTCAAATCTGCGGAGGACCAAACTTCCTGCCCTTGGGCCGCGTTCAACTTCGTGCCGGCCGTGAGTCCGGCATAGCCGCTCGCGGCATTCTTGTTCGCCTGGTACTCCATCGTGGCGTTCTGATTTGGGAAGGTGAACGTCTTGGCAGTCGAGGCTGGGCCTGAGACGGCGAAGTAGGCGCTTCCGGTGCCGCCGTTGCCTGCTGCCAGAACCCCACTCACCGCGTTCGATTGGTCAAGCGCCACCGCGCTCCAGGCCGGCTCGTTGGCCCCGCCGGTCAGCACCTGATACTGCGTGCCCTTGGCCAGCCGCGTCCACTTCGGCGTGGCGCCCTGGCCCGTGATGAGGTCGCCCCGCACTACGCTCGCCGCCGTAGTATCGGTGTGCGTGGCGCTCAGAATTTCGTGCGAGCTGCCGCCGCCGGTCTGATCGGCGGAGCACGTCGGCACACCATCGGTGCCGATGGCCGAGAGCTTGTCGGTGCCGCCGCAGGTGAGGGATTTCACTCCGCCCAGGGTCGTTGCGCCTGGCGTGGGCAGTTGCGCCGCGGCGAGCTTCGTGCTCGCGTCCAAGCCGGCATAGCCGCTCGCAGCATTTTTGTTCCCGGTGATTTCGCAGGTTGGGCAGGAGATGGCGTTCACCGCGCGCGAGAGCGGCGAGTTGAACGTCAGGGCATTCTCTTTGTTATTGAAAGTCGTCCAGTTAGCCGAGGTGAGATAACCATTTTGCGAGCCGCTAGCCGCGGGTATGGAGAGGGTCAAGTCAGAAGAAAGCGCACCGCCGCCGCTCAGGGGTGAGGTCGTATTGATGGCCCTCGTCGCTGGCACTTTGCCGGCGAGGTCAGCGGTCAGGTTCGTGACCTCCGATTCCGGGTGGCTGTGCGCGAGCGGCGCCTTGGCGGCGAGCAGGGTATCGGCGCTGGACTTGAGATACACGACTGGGTCGCTCTCGGTCGCGTCGGTTTTCACGGTCCCTGAAACAGTGGCGGAGGCCTTCGGCGCCGAGCCTCCCCCGCCGCCCGTGACCGTGCAGTCAGTTCGCAACTGGCCGGCGTTGTCCGCGCAGGCGACGCCCGAGCCAGTAAGGTTCAGCTTTTGACGCTGCGGGAGGTCGTCGCCATCTTGCTGGAGGAACTGATAGAAAAGTGCCGGAGCGGTGGAGGAAGGCGGCTGGGCCTGGCGGCAGACCTCGGCGGCGACGGTGGCCACGTCGGGCACCACCCAGATCTCTGCGTGGACACGGCCCTGGATGTTGAACGTCACCACGTAATAGCTGTCGCCGGGCGTGGCGCCGAGGTTCGGAATCAAGTCGAGCCAGAGATGGCTCGCGCCGTCATTCAGTTGGCCGCTCGCGTTGAGGTAGCCCTTCAGCACACTCGGCCCGTATTCGACGTCACCATAAGTGACCGGCTTGTTCCGCTGCGCGAACACCAGGCCGTATTGCGGCGTGCCGTTCACCGTCGCCATCACCTTGGGATTCGCGCCCAGGTCGTACGTGGCCGTCACGTGCGTGGCGGCGAGAGCAGTGGACAGTGAACAGTGAATAGTGAACAGCAGAAGAGCGGTGAACAGTGAATAGTGGATAGTGAACAGCGACCGCGCACAGTGCGCGAGTCTGGTTGCTACCCACTGTCCACTGTTCACTGTCAACTTCCTTCTGAATTCTGAATTCAGAATTCTGAATTCCGGTGTCATCTTTCCTCCAACTCGACGACGAACTCGATCTGCGGGCCGCGCGCCATCCCGCCGCCGCGCCGTCCCACCAGTACTCCGAGGTCGTGCCGCAGGACGCGCAGATCCTGGATTTTCGAGACGGGGACCGTGCGGTGGTTGATGGAGAGCGGCACGTAGAAGTCCCCGAGCGGCGCCGAGGTCAATACGATGTCCACGGCACGCAAGTAATCCATGGCGTCTTCCGACAACCACTCAGGATCAGTCCCAGCGATCGCCAGGGCGCAGATGAAGCGCACCGTTTGGGTACGCAGGTCCGCATCGGAGGTCGCCTCGAAGGCCGTCTCTTGGGCAACCAGAACCAGCGCCGGCCAGTTCTGCACCGTCATCACTTCCTTGTGAAATGCCGCGAAGGGCTTGAGCTCGCGGCCCGGCGGGCGGCCAGCGTTGACGCTGTCGAGCGCTGCCTGCTGGTCGCGCTGGAGAATGGCAATCAACTGGTTGACGAGCGGCTTGGCAAACTGCGCTTGGTAACGCACGTTCATAGCCTTCCTTTGGAATTCTGAATTGTGAATTCTGAATGCTGAATTCTTCCTTGGTAATTCATGATTCAGAATTCACTATTCATCCTTCTTTGCCTCCAAGCTGCATCGGTCCTAGCAGCAACGTCTTCTCCGCAATCTGCTGGCGGACGATCTCGGTCCAACGCTCGGTGCGCGCGCCCGACAACACGATGATGGGCCGCGCCGGCATGTGGCGAGTCCCCGTCTGGTGATACACGGCGTACGGCAACCGGCTGCCGAGCGTGAGGGAGTAGCCTTCCAGTTCCTCGACGTGGCCCGCCGCGCCGGGTTCGCCGAGCGAGCGGAGCAGCGCGCCGGTCTTATAGAGAATGGGTGTGCTGGCCTGCCGGCGCCGGAGCGTGGCGGGCGCAAGCTCCGGCCACGGTGTCCCTTCGGCCCGGCCTTCAGAGGCGAATTGCTGCGCGATCATCTCTCGGAAATCGTCGGCAACACCCGCCAGCGCCGGCGCCTGGTCCGCGAGCGATTCCTGGAACGCCGCGAGGGCGTTCTCAACGGGTTCCGAATTGAGGGTGTAGGTGAACTGGATCATCTTCGAAACTCGGAAATCGAAAATCGAAAAACGAAAATCGCAACCCGTCCATTGCGCGATGA
>JBEKCQ010000079.1:0-16260 GCA_050014795.1 Terriglobia bacterium
ACTCCCGTGGGCCTGTGGCCCGACTCCCCGCAAGCTGTGTCTTAACAACTTAGACGGGTCAGGGCGGAAAAGGTCACGTGCCTATCTGATTGCTTGATCTCCTTCCCGGAGCCGGGAGGTCCCCTGTCCTGCCGAGGCGGAGGGGTAGCGGCGGCTTTCGAAGCGGCGCATAATGTTCTTGGTCCCGGCGGAGAGATAGCCCGTCGAGAGGGCCATACGCCGTCAACACAAGTGGAGGTCCCGATGTCGAAGAGTTCCGTCAAGTACATGATGGTTTGGACGGTCGTCTTTATCTTGATGTCTGGCGCTTTTGCAGCCGCCGGAGAGCAGAAGAGCGCCAAAGGATCGGCGCCTGCCAGGCATTCCCTGACGCTGGAAGAACTAGCGGACAAGGTTCGGGGCGGGTGGGCCGGGCAGATGATTGGCGTCACCTACGGCGCGCCAACGGAATTCCGGTTCCAGGGGAAAATCAACGACCAGCCGCGAGAATGGAAGCCGGAAGAACTGAAGGGCGCCTTGGACCAGGACGACCTATACGTCGAGATGACGTTCTCCGACGTCATGGATCGGCTGGGCCTGGATGCCACTACGGTGCAATACGGTGAGGCGTTCAGGGATTCGAAATACCGTCTATGGCACGCCAACCTGGCAGCGCGGCGTCTGCTGCGGCGGGGCGTGAAGGCGCCGCTCTCGGGCCATCCGGACTACAACCTTCACGCCAACGACATTGACTTCCAGATTGAGTCGGACTTCATCGGCTTGATGTGCCCGGGCCTGCCTCGGGCAACGCAGCGCTACGCTGACCGTGTGGGTCACGTCATGAATTACGGCGACGGCGTTTATGGCGGGGTTTTTGTTGGGGCAATGTACTCAGCGGCCTTTTTCGAAAAGGACCCCCGCAAGGTGGTGGAGGCTGGCGTCGCGGCCATCCCGGCCGGAAGCGTTTATGCGCAGATGCTGCGCGACGTCCTCGAATGGTCAGGGGAAAACGCGGACTGGAGACGAACGTGGCAATTGCTCGAAGACAAGTGGGACCACGATGATCCTTGCCCCGACGGCGCCTTAAGACCCTTCAACATTGACGCCGCGCTGAACGGTGCCTACATTGCTCTCGGCCTGCTCTACGGAAACAGTGATTTCGAAAAGACCATGGAAGTCTCCATGCGCGCGGGTCAGGACAGCGACTGCAATCCGTCCAGTGCCGCCGGAGTGTTGGGCGTCATGCTCGGTTACAGGAGCATTCCCGCCAAGTGGACCGAACCCCTGGCAGGCATCGCCGACGAGAAGTTCTCCTACACGAACTATTCCTTCAACTCCATTGTGAAAAGTACCATCGAGCGTGCGAAACTCGTGGTCAGGAAAGAAGGCGGGAGCGTGAGTGAGAAGGGTATCGTGGTTCCCGTTCAGACGCCCCTGATTCTGAAACTCGAGCAGTTTGCACCCGGCAAGGTCGTGGAACGCATCGCGCTTGGTGATAGCCGCTGGAAATGGCAGGGGAACTGGGAGAAGACAGGTGACCGCGGGAATGAGAGGCGCTCCAAGGTGGCGGGAGCTGAGGCCACCGTCGCGTTCGAAGGTACCGGAGCCATGCTGGTTGGGACCTTGGACACCGACGGCGGCACCGCGAACCTCTATCTTGACGGCAACTTGATGGGCAAGATTGACGGCTACAACGATGACGGCAACCGCGGCGGTGAGGGCCTGTGGGGCATGTTCGACCTGAAGCCCGGCGCGCACACGGTCCGGGTGGTGGTCAAGGGTGAACCTTACCCAGGCTCCAAAGACGCCTGGATCTATCTCCAAGACCTCATCGTTTTTCGGAAGCAGTGAGCTGGCCCATCGGAGTGGTTGGAAGCGCGGGCGGCGTCTCCGAGCGGGGGACCATCGGGGCCTGATCTGCGCGAGGAGTTGAAATCACTCGTGGGTGTCCGTCGGAACTACAGGCTCTCAGCCATGAAGCGCGGCGCTCGCTGGTTGCTCATTGCCGGGCTGGGTGTCGTGCTTGTGACTGGTCTTATTCAGGGGCAGGCACGTTCGACTTCGCCGCCGCAGGAGCAGCCGGCGCTGCGCGTAACCACCCACCTGGTCGAAGTGAATGTCATTGTCCAGGACAGGGCAGGCCAGCCGGTGAGCGACCTGACCCGCGACGACTTCGTCGTGCTGGACAAGGGGCGCGAGCAACCCATCGCGTTCTTCTCGAAAGAATCAGCCGCCACGCCGCGCGCGCCGTGGCGGCCTCCTACGCCTCCGGCGGGTGATCAAGGATCTGCTCGTTCTTCTGGTCCCAGTAGAGCCTCTTTCCTTCCCAGTAAGAGCGCGCGGCCATGATGCAGGCCACCGAATGGCGGAAGCCGTTCTCGACAGTGGCTCGGGGTTGCTGGCGGCTGCGCAGGCACTCGAACCAGTTGGTCATGTGGGAGAGATCGTCGTCGCCGATGCCGGTGGGCGGAATCTTGTCGTCGCCCGGCAGGGTAATGTATTTCCAGGCTCGCTTCTCATAAACTGCGGGATCGTCCTCGTGGACGCCTTTCTCGTCGACCCACTTCCAGCGCGGGCTGCCCTCGCCGCCGATGTTCACCAGGGTTTGTTTCTTGCCCATGATGCGGCTGAAGCTCTCGGAATCGTTTCCGAAGCTGGTGGCGTAGCTCACCAGGTAGCCCTTCGGGTAATCGAGCAGCGCCTGGAAGGTGTCGGGGTTTTCGCGCCCGTCGTGCCAGGCGAAGACGCCGCCGTGGGCGACGACGGAGCGGGGGCAGGTCTCGTCGAGGAAGTAGTGAACGAGGTCAATACCGTGGCTCAGCCATTGGTCGGCAATGCCGGCGGAGAAGTCCTTGAAGAGACGAAACTCGCAGTAGAGTTGGGGATCAAAGGGCCGATACGGCTTCGTCATGAGCCACTTGCGCCAGTCGGTATCCTCTTCGCGGAGTTGCTTGATGATCTCGGTCCGATCGCCTCGCCACCGCGGGCCGTGATAGTTCCAGACAATTTCCACTTTGCTGACGTCGCCCAGCGCCCCCGTCCGGATGTAGTCGCGCGTCGCAAGCTGGTAAGGTTCGCTGCGGTGCTGCGTGCCGACCTGCACCACCAGTTTGCGGGCGAGCACGGCATCGCGCGCTCCCTTCACTTCCTCCAGCACGTTCCCCATGGGTTTCTCGACGTAGGCGTCCTTGCCGGCCTCTGCCACTACTTTCAAAACCGGGGAGTGCGAGTGTTCAGGTGTTGCGATGAGTACCGCGTCCACGTCCTTGAGGGCCAGCAGGTCTTCCATATATTTGAACGACCGCGGCGCTCGGCCGTAATACCGAGCGTTTTCCGCAACCGCCTTCTCGCGATAGACCGTCCAAAGGTCGCAGACGGCGGTCAGTTCCGTGTTGCCTTTATCCTTTAGCCGGGAGGCAAGATAGCAGAGGCCTTGTCCACGGCGCCCGCTACCGATGATACCCAGCGAGATGCGGTCGTTCGCGCCCAGAATCCGCCCATAGGAGAGGGCGGCAGTTCCCAGGGCCGTGCCAGCCGCGATTTTCGCGCTTTGATTGAGAAATGATCTTCGACCGATTTTTCTTGCAGATGCATCTGACTCGCTCATGAGAATTCTCCTGATGACAGAAGTTTAAGTGCAGCGTTCTCGTTGTGTCACTGCGTCGGTGCGCTTCAGTATATCGGAAACTGCCCAAGCTGGGGAATCAGCTCTGCGTTACTTGCCCGAGATCTTCGGGAATGAGCCCGGCACAATTCCCGTGCCTTCCTTGACCGTAATGATTTGGTTGATCGGCACGTTCGTGAGCTTATCCACGGTGCCGCTCAGCCAAGTGATTTCCAGGGACTCGATTGTCTTGCGCTGGCCCAGACCGAAGTGGATGCGCTGATCGTTGGCTGACATATAGCCTATGCCGCCCTTCGCCTGTCCGTACTGAATAAATCCCTCGGAGGCGAGCTTGAGTGACGCTCCGGTGCCGTCGCGCGCCGACTTGGTGCCGATCAGTTTCACCATCAGCCAGTTGTTGGCGTTTCCGCCGTCGTTGCGCAGAATCTCCGGGTAATCGTCCCGATTGATAATCGCCACGTCCAGGTCGCCGTCGTTGTCATAGTCCCCGGCTGCGCACCCACGCCCGACGGTCGGCCGCATGAAGTCGGGCCCGAGGTATTCCGAGACCTTCTCGAACTTCCCCTTCCCGAGGTTACGAAACATGAGCTTGGGTTCCGCGTACGTCACCTCGCTGTGATAGAGGTGGATGTTGTCGAGCATGGCGCCGTTGGACTGGAAGATGTCCACCCAACCGTCGTTGTCGTAATCCATGAACTTCATGCTCACGCCACTCAAGAAGATCGCCTTGTTGCCGATGCCGGAGGAGTAGGTCACGTCATCAAAAGTCTCGTCGTGGTTGTTGCGGTAAAGGCGATTCAGCTCAAAGTCCAGGTGGGTCACGTACAGGTCAAGCCAGCCATCGCCATCGATGTCGGCCGCGTCGGTGCCCATGCCTGCCTCGTACTTGCCGTCTTCGCTGGCCGCCACGCCGGAGCTGAACGAGATGTCGCGGAACGTCCCGTCGTGGTTGTTGAGGAACAGGAAATTCGGCCAGGTGTCGTTGGCGATGAAGATGTCCGGCCAGCCGTCGTTATTAAAATCCGCCAGCACCAAGCCCATCCCCTTGGCTTCCGGGATGCCCACACCGGACTTCTCGCTCACATCGGTGAAGGTGCCATCGCCGTTGTTGTGGAAGAGCTTGAGCTTCTGCCCGCGATAATTGTCGGGGTGACAGTAGGCCCGGTAGCCCGCACGGCGCTCCCCGCACCAGAGGTTGTTCTTGGGCGACCACTGAATGTAGTTGCAGACCACCAGGTCAAGGTGGCCGTCTCTGTCGTAGTCG
Organism: Terriglobia bacterium; assembly: GCA_050014795.1. Lineage (GTDB taxonomy): Bacteria > Acidobacteriota > Terriglobia > UBA7540 > UBA7540 > JALHUF01. The sequence continues at coordinate 4,869 of JBEKCQ010000079.1, forward strand.
AACCATCCGGCGCTGGAGGACCAGTAGCCCTCGTCGGCCACGCCGGCCTTGGCGGTGACGTCGGTGAAGGTGCCGTTGCCATTGTTGTGATAGAGGATGGCCCGGCCGTAGCCCAATACGTAGAGATCAGGGAAGCCGTCGTTGTCATAGTCACCGACCGCTACGCCCTCGCCGTAGAGACCTTCGGCCCCCACGCCGGCCTTTTCGGTGACGTCAGTGAAAGTCCCATCTCCGTTATTGTGGTAAAGGGCCGAGTGCAACGGACGAGGCGGGGTGTACCACTCGGTCCCCGCGGTCTGCACGAAATAGATGTCGAGCAGCCCGTCCTGGTCATAGTCTATCCAACCCAGGCCCCCAGCCATCGTCTCGATGTACTGCTTCTCTTCGGTCGCCGTGCCGTCCTGCTTGAAGGTGATACCCGCCGCTTGGCGAATGTCCGTGAAGCGGACAGGAATGGAGATCGGGGGGCTCGAGTTACCCTGCGCGGTCAAGCGCTCCAGGGCTAGGAAAGCAGGCACCGTCGCGGCCAGGAGTAAGGCCGCCCACGCTTTTCGTCGCGCACGGTCCCCGCGACCGGATGACGTCTTTTCCTTCAATCCGCTCCTCTCCCGCAATGGGCGTGCTCTCCAATATAGCCTGAATGGGCTGTCATTCTCAATTGCGTCGCGCGTATTGCCGGATTAGACTTGGCCCCGCTCTGTACCGTGTCGTGCAGGGGACGGCCGTGCCGCATCAGGTACGCACCGGAACTGGACGAACTTGCTCGAGGGGGTCTCCATGCATTACTCGGAGATCCTCAGGGAAAGGGATCAGGAAACATGAATCCGCATGTATTCGAGTTGGTTTTCGTGAGGTTCGCGAACAAAGCAGCAGGCATCTTGGTGCTGCTCGCAGCCATGTTCTTCTCTGAAGGCAGCCTAGTTGCCCCCGCATATGCCCAAACCCCCACGGGGGTGTTGCTGCCGGACGGACGGGAGTTTGTCTCCTGGGAAAAGCCGCTCCAGTTCACGAAGACCTACTATGTGGACAACCTGAACCCTAAAGCCTCTGACTCGAATCCGGGAACCAAGGAGTTGCCCTTCGTCAGCATCAACGCCCTGAACCTGACTTGGTCGGTTTCCGGCAGGGTGCCGGAGGTACCCACGGGAAATCCTTTCCAGCGCGATTTCCTCGGCCAACCGGCTGAGAAGACTCGCAAGCCGGGACCGCTCGTTCAGGTGCCGGCGGCGGCAACAACAATCCATATCGACCCTCGGCTTCAGGCGCGGTAAGATTTGCACGTCCCGGGCGCGAGGCACGGAGGCGAAGGGACATCTCAAGCGGCGAGAGGGAGCACACGCCATGCAATATCGGAGATTTGGTCGCACGGGCTGGATGGTGAGCGAAGTCGGTTACGGCATGTGGGGCATGTCGGGCTGGACGGGGTCGGAAGACGCGGAATCGATGCGCGCCTTGCAGCGGGCCGTGGATCTGGGCTGCGACTTCTTTGACACGGCCTGGGCCTATGGCGACGGGCACAGCGAGCGCCTGCTGGGCCGTCTGGTGCGCGCCAATCCGGCAAAGCGGCTCTATACCGCCACCAAGATTCCGCCCAAGAACCTCCAGTGGCCCAGCCGGCGCGAGTACAGGCTGGACGATTGTTTCCCGCCGGACCACATCGTGGAATATGTCCACTCGAGCTTGAAGAACGCTGGGCTGGAGAGTTTCGATCTGATCCAGTTTCATACCTGGGAGGACGCCTGGGTGGAAGACCATCGCTGGGTCAAGACGATTGAGGACCTCCGCCGCCAGGGGCTTTTTCGTGCGGTGGGCGTCAGCATCAACCGCTGGGAACCCGGGAACGGGGTGGTAGCGGTACGGAGCGGGCTGATTGACGCGGTGCAGGTGATCTACAACATCTTTGACCAGAGCCCGAAGGACGAGTTGTTTCCGGCCTGCAAGGAGATGGACGTAGCGGTGATCGCGCGCGTGCCCTTTGATGAAGGTACCCTGACCGGGACCCTGACTCAGGACACCACGTGGCCCGAGGATGATTGGCGCAACACCTATTTTGTGCCGGAAAATCTGCACGCCAGCGTCGAACGCGCTGAGGCGCTGAAGCCGCTGGTTCCCCCGGGCATGACGATGGCCGAGATGGCGCTGCGCTTCATCCTCGACGAGCCGCTGGTGAGCACCGTCATTCCCGGGATGCGGAAGCCGGCCCATGTGGAAGCCAACCTAGCCGTCAGCGACGCGCCGCCTCTCTCTCCGGACCTTCAGGCGCGGTTGCTGAGCCACCGCTGGGATAGGACGCCGACCGAATGGTCGCAGTAGCTCGGCAGCGGCGGTCTACCTGTCCCGGCTTGCCGTGGATGACCGCGGGCTGAATAGGGGAAGGGCGCTCATCCCGACACGGAGCATCGGGACAGGCGGCGCGCCGCTGCAGCCCGCGTCCCGTGTTTCACTTGCCTCGCTAACGCAACATTAGGAAGGAGGTCATCATGTCTTCCGGTCGAAAGTTGGCATTGATTCTAGCCGCCGCTGTTGTTTGTGTCGGGGTCATTTTGATTCCTCGGTTTGCACAACAACGCAAATGGAGGAAGCTAAACGCTCAAGTGAACACCCTTTTGGAGCAAGGAAGATATCCCGAGGCTGTTCCGAAGGCACTGGAAGCCCTGCGCGTAGCGGAAGCGACGTTCGGTCCTGAGCACGTCAATGTGGCGACCAGCCTCAACAACCTGGCGGGGCTCTACAACGAGCAGGGCAAGTACGCGGAAGCTGAGCCCCTCTTTAAGCGCTCGCTGGCGATCCGGGAGAAGGCCCTGGGGCCGGAGCACGCCGCCGTGGCCACGAGCCTCAACAACCTGGCCGAGCTCTACCGTGTGCAGGGAAACTACGCGGAAGCGGAGCCCCTCTACAAGCGTTCCCTGGTCATCCGGGAGAAGGCCCTGGGGCCGGAGCACCCCAACGTGGCCGCCAGCCTCAACAACCTGGCGGCACTCTACTATGCCCAGGGGAAGTACGCAGAAGCGGAGCCCCTCTATAAACGTTCGCTGGCGATCCGGGAGAAGGCTCTGGGACCGGACCACCCCGACGTGGCCCAGAGCCTCAACAACCTGGCGGAGCTTTACAGGCTACAGGGCAAGTACGCGGAAGCGGAGCCACTCTACGAGCGTTCGCTGGCCATCCGGGAGAAGGCCCTGGGACCGGACCACCCCAACGTGGCCGTGAGCCTCAACAACTTGGCGTTGCTCTACGACGATCAGGGCAAGTACACGGAAGCGGAGCCACTCTACAAGCGCTCTCTGGCCATCTGGGAGAAGGCGCTGGGGCCGGAGCATCCCGACGTGGCCCAAGGCCTCAACAACCTGGCGGCACTCTACTATGCCCAGGGGAAGTACGCGGAAGCGGAGCCGCTCTACAAGCGTTCCCTGGCCATCGTGCAGAAAGCCTTGGGACCGGACCACCCCGCCGTGGCGCAAAGCTTGGAAAACTACGCTGCGCTTTTGCGCAAGACACATCGAGAGGCCGAGGCAGCGCCAATGGAAGCCCGCGCCAAAGCCATCCGGGCCAAGAACGCACAGAAGTGACAGCGGTGGTGGGAGGGACAGGGAAAACCCGCAAGGCCGAAGAGCGGGCCTTGCGCTGCGAATGGCGGGATGAACCCGCCGCTACGGAGCTTTGGCCCCTCAAAGTGGGGCATGAGGAGGAGATGGTTTATGACCAAGAAATCCGATCTCTCACGACGTGAATTCTTGAAGGACACTGCGGTAGGGGCGGCGGGGGTCGCCGTACTGGGCAGCTTGGCCCCCGCGCGCGTGCTGGGGGCCAACGACCGCATCCGGGTCGGGGTGCTCGGCTCGGGCGGGCGCGCCCAGTACGTCATGGGGTTGTTCAAGAAGGTCCCCACCACTCAGTTCGTCGCCGTGTGCGACGTTTACGGGCCGCATCGTGAAGCGGCGCTGAAGGTTGCGGGGCCGGACGCCAAGGGCTATGTGGACTACCGGGAGGTGCTCGACCGCAAAGACGTGGACGCCGTCCTCATCGGCAGCCCGGACCACTGGCACAAGCAGATGCTCATCGACGCGGTGCGCGCCGGCAAGGACGCATACCTGGAAAAACCCATCATACATTCGATCGAGGAAGGCGCTGAGATGGTGCGCGCCGTCGACGAGACGAAGCGGGTGGTGCAGACGGGCACGCAGCAACGCAGTTGGGAACACTACATTCTCGGCAAGCACATCGTGGACTCCGGGAAGCTCGGCAAAATCATCTTCGTCCACACCTACTGGTATCAGAACTACCTCGCGTGGACAGGCGAGCCTCCCCGCATCGACACTTCCCAACTGGATTGGAAACGATGGCTGGGCAGTGCGCCGGATCAGCCGTTTAACGCCGAGAAGTTTGGCCTCTGGAGGCATTACTGGGATTTCGGCGGCGGCATTCTGGCCGACCTGCTCACCCACTGGATTGATGTTATCCAATGGTATATGGGCCAGCCGGCGCCCAAGACCGCCACGACGACCGCGCAGACCTACCTCTTCAAGTGGGACGCGCCTGACGCCGTCAGCGCGGCGTTTGAGTTCCCCGGCGACTTCATAGTGGCCTTCTCCGGCGCGTACAACCACAGCATCGACGATGGGGGCATCGAGTTTCGCGGCAGCCAGGCGACACTCAAGATCGACCGCGAGCACTTGGCGGTCTATCGCGAGGGCGAGAAGTGGGTGCCGGGTTCGCAGGCGCCGGAACCGGAGATCCTGGTGCGCTCCGAGCACGATGGAACGCTGGACCACGTGAAGAACTTCCTCGACTGTGTGCGCAGCCGCAAGACTCCCAACGCGTCCATCCAGGTGGGCTTCGAGGCGGCGCGGACTTCGTGGATCGGCAACATCGCCCTCAAGCGCGGCGCCAAAGTCGTCTGGGACGCGGCGAAAGGGAAAGTCGCTTCCTGACGCGAGCTCCTGGCGAGGGGACCATGGCGGAATCCGTGCCCATACTTACCGCCGCGAGTGGCGTTGCGCTGCTCAGTTGAGATTGCCGGGATAGGGTTATATAGGGCGTGCCTCAGCGACAATCGAATCCGGGTGTGCACGTGCAGCGTGCTGGCTGGACCTCACGGTTGCTTCTATTCGCCAGCCTTTGGGTATTCATTGGCTGGCCTCTTTGTGTTCACGCCACGGACAAACTGTCCTCGGCCGATGAAGTCATGAAGCGGGCCATTGCGAGGGCCAAGTGGGTGGACGAGCAGAACCTCGAAGCGACCCACGCCTACACTCGACTGTCCGTTTCCGAACAGTTGGATGACAATGACGCGATCAAGGAGCGCGAGGAACTCCTTTATCATGTGTATCCTAGCGAGGGTCTGCCCTTTGCCGAACTGATCCGGAAAAATGGAGCTGCCCCGACCGAGCAGGATCTGAAGAGGGACCGCGAGCGCCAGAAGAAGATCCGTGAAAGGCTGGCCCAGAGAAGACAGCAGCGCGATGACGATGATGTGACCTTGAACGAAGAGTTGGTGAGCAAATACCGATTCCGGATGATGGCGCCGGAAGTAGTCAATGGGCGCACAGCTTTTGTGTTGAGCTTCGAGCCTCGGAGTGGTGACCTCCCGGTCAGGCGAAGGGTGGACCGTTTCCTCAACAAGCTGGCAGGAACGCTCTGGATAGATGAGCATGACTACGACATACCCAAGCTGGCTTTCCACCTGAAGGAGAGCGTCGCGATCGGATGGGGAATCCTCGCTTCGTTTCGGAAATTCGACGTGTCGTTTGAGCAAGTCAGAACGAGCAGCGGCGTCTGGTTTCCCAGCCGGATTGATGCCCACATCGACGGGCGGGTCTTGTTCAAGTCGTTTCATATGCGGCAGCGGGAGCAAATGAGCGACTTCAGAACTGTGGCTCCAGAGACCGGGAAGGGAACGCCGGCGACGAAATAGGAAATGAGCTTAGGGCTGTTGCGGCGAGGCCTTCCTGAATGAAACCGCTGCGCCAAGCGCGAGCGTGACACATCCGGGGGTGAATTCAGCCATGAGCGACTCTCACTGTACCAGGCGAGCGTTTATGCAGCGTGTGTCCGCGGCCGGCATTGCGGGTACAGGGCTCGGTCTCAGTGGAGCATTGTTCTCAGGAGTACCGTCGGCTGCCGGCCGGACAGGCAAGTCGGCATCGGTCAAGGGCGAGCCGGAGGCGGGCGCGCAGCGGCTCAGCCTCACGAAGCTGCAAGCCTGGGAAGCGCTGGGCTATGGCATGTTCATCCACTTCGGGATGAGCACTTTTGTGGCGCAAGAAATCCCCGACGGGAAAGCGCCAGCCTCAACCTACAATCCTGACAAGCTCGACGTTGACCAGTGGGTCGGGATCGCTCGTGATGCGGGGATGAAGTACGTGGTGCTTACCGCCAAGCACGTGGCCGGGCACTGCCTGTGGCCCAGCCGGCAGACGGACTACACGGTCGCGAACAGCGGGAACAAAACCGACGTGGTTGAAGCGCTCGTCAAGGCCTGCGAGCGTCGAGGCATCCTGCCCGGCTTCTATTACTGCTCTTGGGACAACCACAACCTTTTCGGCAGCCTCACACCCAGTCTGACGAAATGGGAGAAGGCTTTCACCACCTCTCTCTATCAGGATTTTCAGACCGCCCAGGTGACGGAACTCTTGACGAACTACGGACCCATTGCCGAGATGTGGATTGATATTCCCGGCGTGCTGGGCCGCGGCTACCGGACGTATCTTTACGAGCACATTGCGAGCCTTCAGCCGGACTGCGTCATCATGATGAACAGCGGCCTCTCCGACGGCTCAAACTACAACGTCAGTTACGCCTGGCCCTCAGACCTGATCGCCATTGAGCGCAACCTGCCGCCTGCGACAGGGCACGTGAAGTGGCGGACGATTGAAGGCAAACGTTACTATCTGCCCGGCGAGGTCAACGATCCTATCGGTAAGGAATGGTTCTACGTCGAGGGAGACCGCCCGCGGCCGGATGACGAACTGCTGAAGATTCTCACCGAGAGCCGGCGAAGGGGGGCCAACCTGCTTCTCGATGTGGGGCCGAACAAGCACGGCCTCATTTCCGACGAATACCGCGCCGCCCTAATGCGCCTCCGCAAGAATGCGGGTTTATAGTCATGTCCTGATGTATATCTCGATTGGGTATTATGTCCTTTTGACACAGCGGGTAGCGCGGACCTGATTTCTAGGTCCGCGCCTGTCATTCTGAGGAGTCCCGATCAGATCGGGAGGACGAAGAATCCCGGCGGTGGGCGAAATGAAAAAGATCCTTCGGCTTCGCCTCAGGATGACAGCGAGGCCGGCAGCGCAGACTTGTTCTTGAAGTCTGCGGCTTTTTATGGAGTTCGGTGATTTCGAGCCGCAGAGTTGCAAAACAACTCTGCGCTACTTTGCTACCTTGCCCGAGCCGCAGGATGCGGCTGCCAGGTGACCCCTCACCCGTCCCGATCAGGCCGGGACACCCTCTCCCCAGGGGAGAGGGCCGTAAGGGTGAGGGGGTAGTCCGATTGCGGCAGGGATGAATCCCTGCCCTTTCGCTGAGGGCCGAAACCTGCGCGGCGCCATTCGGCGCGCAGACATCAAGAGGCGATGTCTGCGCCAGCCCGCGATTACGCGGCCAATCAGGTAGCGCGGACCTGATTCGCAGGTCCGCGGTTCGTTCAGGAGAAAAGCCGCAGACCTCAACGACGGAGGTCTGCGCTACCTTACTTCAAGAATGCCAAACACGAAGTGCCGCAGAGTTGCAGAACAACTTTGCGCTACCTTGCTTGCCACTTGAGTTAAAACCGTCCCTCGCGACTCGGCCCGGATTCCTGAAAGCGCCGGTAGAACTCAGCGTGCTGTTTGTTGAACTCTTCCTGCCAGTCCTCGGTCCATTTCCACTCCGATGCCCGAGGGCCACAGTCCGAGCAGAGCTTGCAGTAGTTCGCCTGGAAAACTGAGTAGGCTTCGTCTAGGGTAGTACCTGGAACGGCATGATTGTACAAGTCGCAGTGAATAATCTTCGGCCGAATCGACTGAAGTTGCAGCTGGTTGCTCAGGATATTAACAGGGCTTAGTATCGGGCTACCCGCAAACGAGATGAAAATATGCTCGCAGTTTCTCAGGACTCTTTCCGGATTCAGGTCGTCCAGACCCCTACGCACTATGGCGGCGAGAGGATGGTTCGGGTTCGAGATGTCTATGCCCAGCGCCCGCGCCATGTTCCCGTAAATTTGCCGCAGGACAGCCTCGCGGTCCTCGGGCTCTCGGTCAGGCTCTTGAGTCAATTGTTCCAGGTAAACCTCGACTAGGTGCTCACCGTCAGTTCGGATCTCTACGTCCTTGATTTGATTGATGACGGATTTCGCCCATTGGCAGGGTTCGTCATCACGGGTCTTCATTACCATTATTGCAGCAAGAGCAGCATCGACGACGCATCTCTCATTCCCTATCCGAGACGCAATCATTGCGCTTAGACGGCAAATCTGGAATACGGAGGCCGCGTATTGTTGGGCTATATCGATCATCTCCTCTTGCCGCAGCCGCAGAATGAGTGGTGCAGTTATTCTAGCCACTCGCGTCATCGCCTCCGGAAGAAACGCACGGTGCGAATAATTGGCTCCAATTTGGATCAGTCTAACGCATTGGTTGTATTTCGCGACGAGTTTGCGAAACACTTGCGTCCGTAGGAACTCCAACTGCAGGCGCCAAAGAGGATCGCCGTCTTGCATATTGGCTCTCCAGTTGAGGAATAGCCCAAAATCACGCTCAATGAGCATGTTAAGTTCCGCGGCCTTGCGCACGATGAGACTAAAGAACCGGAAAGGCTGCGGCCCGCGTCTAACCAAGCTACGCATCGCTCTGCTCGTTCGCAGGAACGCTTCGGGCCATTCTTCGCCCTTCCCGGCGCGAGTCAATAACGCAAACTCGATATTCAGCGACCGTTCCAGAGCCCAAAATCTGCATTCCACTGAGGACAAGGGACTGGCGGAAACCGCTCTAACGACCCTTAAGGCTTCGGCGTGCTGCTTGTTTGTCATGAGTTGCCTGGCCTGTTCCAACCGGAGCATATCTTGCTTGTCCTGCAGGTTGTCGGCGAGCTGTGCCGTCTCGACACGTCCCTTCACGGACGAAACAAAGTCAGGAGCAGTAGTGTCTATCAGGACACGCGTCGCCAGAAGACGCTGCGCCTGGGCCAGCGCGCCAATCATTCCCTGGAGAGACTGCGGCAATTCGTTGACCACCGGGATCCGAAACGTCACGGTCCCCTTTCCCTTATCCGTAAGGAGTCGGCGCACGGTTTCGCGCTCTAGCTGCGGAGCCAGCCAATAAGTTTTCCCGCTCTTGACGTCGGCATGAAGGATTGCCGTCGGTTCTTGAACCTCATGGCACAGACGAACTGCATTTCGTTTCTTAAGAGACTGCGAAATAAACCTTCGCGAGACCGAAAAACGGGTGGCGGTTGAACTCTTTAACTGCACCTTAAAGGACATGCCGGTCGACTGATGGTCGCGAAATATCTCTATCTCGAAATCGATCCCATAGTCCTGGGTGACCTCTTCGACCGTCCACCCAAGGGGTGCGAAAATCGCCCTCATCTGGGCTTCGCCCTGCGAATCGGTTTCGTGTTGTTTAGGCCTCTGCATAGATCGTGCCGTGCCTTGACTGTGGTCTTACCACCGGACTGATTCGCGGGTGGCGCATACATTGTCATGTATGTATGCGCCCCACGAACCCGCGCAACGTCTCTATCACCGCGTCCTATCCCTGGCCTGTCCTGGCTTCTTGACGATCCCGCAGGGCAGGATGTCGGCGGAACCCGCGGTATTGCGCCTGGGTTCGCGATCCCCGCATGGCGCGTGACGGCGCCCCGGCCCGTCAGCTTGATCGGCTTGTTAGACGGCGGCTTCATGCTTGCACCAGGGCTTGAGTGAGCTTCGCCCATCTCTGAGCCTCGCCGGCCGCCAGAGAGCTTTGCCAAGTCGAACAGATGTGTTGCGCGAACCCATGGCTTCTCTCGAGGAGCGGCTGAAGCTTGGTTAGATCCCAAGACTTGGCAGGCCCGGTCCGTTGCTGACGAGAATAGGACAGGTGGACGAGGTCTTTGTTCAAACGCTCGCGGAAGGTTGGATCAAGCGCGATGGGCTGAGGGGTGAAACCGAAGTCAATGGCCAAGATGTCGTCATTCTCGCGGCGTTTGTAGACGGACCTCTTCGAATCCTCGAAGAAGTCGAGAAGCTGCCTCGTGTGTATGAGTGTGGCTTCGAGCCAGGCGTTTTGCTGAAGTCCCAGGTGCTGCGGCCAGTTGGAGCAGAGTTGGAGGATTTGCTCGATTTCGTAGGCTACGTCGGCAAGCGCCGCAAGCTTCTCACCTTGGCTGGGAACGAATGGTGTAACTGTCTTCTTTGTCACGCGGAGTTTCCCCCGTAGGCCTCGAAGTCGGCGTTGCCGCTGTCTAACTCTTGTTTAGGTCGACCCGCCTAATTCGTCAGCGAACGGACCTAAGACCCAGCACCCCCACCATCACGGTGGGGATACGTTCTTATTATAACGCCACTTATCATCTATCATGCAAGTTGCCTGCATCTTCTTATCGGGGATTGCAAAATAGCGTGACCACGCGCGCTGTAGCGCCGGTGTCCTCACCGGCGTCTTTCGGCGCTGGGGACAGCGCCGCTACAGAGAATCCAAGCGGGTAGCGCGGGCCTGATTTGGTAGGTCCGCGGTTGGTTCAAGGATCCCCACCCCGAAGCCACGCCGACAAATCGGGGCGCGACGCTGGCTGTCATTCTGAGGAGACCCGATCAGATCGGGGCGACGAAGAATCCCGGCAGTGGGTAGCCACGCTTCGCGCCCTTCCAAGCGTGCGCTTTTCCTTCTGACGAACCCACGGTCAATCCAAATTGCGGATTGACCGTGGCTACCAGCTGCAAAAGATGCTTTGCGAAGCGGGCCCTCGGCGAAATGAAAACGATCCTTCGGCTTCGCCTCAGGATGACAGCGAAGAGACTCAGGGCGTAAGCGCGGCGTTGGCCGTCGGCCAATACCGTGGCACCCTGATGCGCCTGCGCAAGAACGCGGGTTTATAATCAGGGCCGGATGGAAATCTCGGTGGGGTATTGAATCCTGATGAAACAGACGACCGTAGTGAATCGTGTTTACTTCTGTCGTTAAACAATTTGAATCTCTTGGTCGGTCAGCCCGTACAGGTCATAGACGAGCCGGTCGATTTGGCGCTCGAGCGCGGCGCCGGCTGGCGCAGACCTTCTTAGGTCTGCGGTCATCACTGCTTGGGGACGGCTGCTCACGAAGTTATACTAGAAGCTATTTCAAAACCCTCCGTAAGACGATGAGGTCCCATGAACCGCCGCCAATTCTTCCAAAACTCGGGGTTGATCGCCGCGGCCGCGCATCTGGACGCA
>JBEKCQ010000080.1:0-16844 GCA_050014795.1 Terriglobia bacterium
CCACCACCTCCTGGTTGGCCTTGAAAATTCCGCTCTGCCAGAGCATGGCGTCCACCAGCGTGGTCTTGCCGTGGTCGACGTGCGCGATGATGGCGATGTTGCGAATCGAATCAGTCATGGATTCTCCTTTCCGTTGTCCCGATTTCAGGACCTCTGGATAGCTGCACCCGGCGGGCTCGGCAGTCGCCGATCCGTGCCCCGCGGCCCTCCAGGGCGGCAGGTGTCGGCCTGAAGATGGGCGCCAGCAGAACTCAAGGTTGACAGCGGAGACGCTACGGTAAGCCCCAACTCCTATGTTAAAGCAGAAAGCCAAAATCGGGAAGTCTTATGATTGCCGGTGACCCTTTTTCCAGAGATCTGAGCAGGCCCCGTTTCGCGAGAACGAGCTAGCACAGAGTTCGGGGCTCGCTTCAGGACAGAATCCGGCCGAGGATTTCGCTATAATCGTTGCTGGTGTGCTTCGCTTCGTGACCGCCCGAAGTGGTAATCTCAATTCGCACGACGCAAGCTGTCGCGCGCGGAAGGCAGCATGACAGTTCACAGCTCACTGGAGGTTCGGGCTCGCGTTCTCTGCTTGCCTTTCACGCTCGTTCTCGTAATGACCCTAGCGGCGTGCGGTGGTGGCAGCATAAGGCTGGGTCCGAATCCTCCCGGCGACGCGACCTGTGTGCCCAGCGCTGGCGTGGGCCCCACCCTCGGGGGCTGCGCGGTGTTCCCTGCCGACAATCCGTGGAACCGCGATGTCTCGTGCGAGGCAGTGGATACCAACTCGAATCAATACATCGCAAGTATCAACCAGGGTGCCGAGTTCCTCCACGCAGACTTCGGCTCGAATCCTGACTGGGGCATTCCTTACAGCACGGTTCCCGGATCGCAAACCCCTGTCCCCATCGTCTTCACCGAGTATCCCGGCGAGAGCGATCCCGGCCCATATCCCGTTCCTGCCGACGCTCCCATCGAAGGCGGCAGCGACTCCACCGGCGACCGTCACGTGCTGGTGCTTCAGTCGGGCGCGTGCAAGCTCTATGAGCTTTATCACGCCTTCCAGGACACCGACGGCCCCGGCTGGCACGCCGGCTCGGGAGCGATCTTCGACCTCAGTTCCAACGGCCTGCGGCCGGAGGGCTGGACCTCCGCCGATGCCGCGGGCTTGCCGATCCTGCCCGGCTTGGTCCGCTACGATGAAGTCGCGTCCGGCCAGATCACCCATGCCGTCCGCTTCACGGTGTGGCGCACGCAGCAAGCCTACGTGCACCCGGCCACGCATGCCGCCGGAGCTACCCCCGACCCGGCTTATCCGCCCATGGGCATGCGCGTTCGGCTGAAAGCCAGCTACGACCTCACGCCGTTCTCCGGTCCTGCCCGCGTGATCCTCAGCGCGCTCAAGAAGTACGGCATGATCGTCGCGGACAACGGCACGAGCTGGTACATCACCGGCGCGCCCGACCCCCGATGGAATGACACCGACCTCGACCAATTGAAGACTGTCCCTGGGAGCGCGTTTGAAGTGGTCAAGCTTGGGACCATCATTTATCCCTGACGCTTTACCGCGGTCATGGCGCAATCCCCAAAACTACAGGTCATGGGAACACAGAACGCTGCGGGGGCGTACTATTGAATGACGACGATGACGCGCCCACAGTGGGTGGTGAAAAACCTGTTCCGCAACCGGCGCCGGACGTTCTTGACCGTGGGGAGCGTGGCGGCTTCCATCTTCCTCCTGGCAGTTTTCTGCGCCACCTATCGTTACATCAACGCGCCTCCCACTCCGGGCGGCTTTAGCTCGCTGTTAATGGTCACGGCCCGCACCTCCACGGTGATCCCCTTGCCACTCAGATACGGAGAACAGATTCAGAACTTGCCCGGCGTCGCCGCACTCTCGCCGGTCAATATGGTGGACGGATTCTATGGCAGCCAGGAGTCACTGCTTTGGGCGTTGGCGTTCGACGCCGCGTCCCTCGGGAAGATTTTCCCGGATTGGTACCTGCCGCCGGACCAGCGTCAGGCGTTTGTGAATGAGAAAATGGCCTTCATCGCCGGGCGGAGGATGGTGCAAAAATACGGCTGGAAGCTCGGCGACCGGATTCACTTGCGCAGCCCCGGTTACAACCTCGGCCTGGATTTGGTGCTGCGGGGCATCTACTCCTCCAGCGAAGACGAAACCATGCTGGGGTTTCACTGGGACTATTTGAATGATGCCCAGGGCCACCCGAACAAGCCCGGAGGTTTCTGGGTGCGCGCCCAGTCTATGGAAGACGTCCCGCGGCTCATGCAGGAAATCGACGCTCAGTTTCGCAACGCCGAGATGGAAACTCGCACCCAGCCCATGAAGCAATGGGTACTCGACCTTCTGAACATGCTGGGCAACGTGAAGCTGATCCTGGTGAGCATTTCGGCCGCCGTAGTCTTCGCCGTCCTGCTGATTGTGGCGAATACCATGAGCATGTCGATCCGCGAGCGGACCGCCGAACTTGCCGTGCTGCGCGCGCTAGGGTTTCAAACCAGGCAAGTGCTGGGCCTGCTGGCTGCGGAATCTCTGGGAATTGCCCTCACGGGGACCATCGTCGGCAGTCTGCTGGCCTGGACCGCCCTCCGGCTGACGGCAGGTTATCAGATGGGCGGCGCCATGCCTGTTTACATCCAGGTGGACGCCGCGACCGTGGGCGTGGCTTTGGGCGTGGCGGTTGGCATCAGCCTGGCCAGCACTTTGATCCCCGCGTATCGCGCCTCGCGCGCGAATATCGCCCAGGCGCTGCGGTCCGTGGGATAGACGACGGGTCGCTTGCGGAAGGGACTGGTTAAAGCTGAAAAGGACAACGCTTCCGGCCACGCAACCTCTGCGCCTGAGGGTCATGGGAACATCGCCGGAGGTTGCCGCGTATCATTAAGAGACGGCCATGACGCGCCCACAGTGGGTGGTGAGAAACCTGTTCCGCAACCGACGCCGGACGCTGTTGACGATGGCGGGCGTGGCGGCGTTCTTTTTCCTCTTCACCGTCCTGTTGGCCACGTACCACTTCATCAGTTCGCCTTCAGGTGGGGACCCGCGCACCGCGCGGCTGCTGATTGTCACCTCGCGGGTCTCGCCCTCCCAGGTCCCGGTGCCGATGAGTTACGGGCAGCGCATCGCCCAACTGCCGGGCGTGGAGGGAGTCACCCCCTTCGTCACCTTTGACGCCCACTATGGGGGCGCAGACGCTTTCATGGCGGCCTATCCCACTGAGCCCGAAGTCTTTTTTAAGATCTTCCCCGACATGCGGGTGCCCGACGACCAGCGGAGAGCTTACATCAACGAAAAGACAGCGCTGCTGGCAGGAAGAAAGGTCGTCCAGGCGCAGGGATGGAAAATTGGGGATCATATTTCCCTGTCCAGCCCGGCCCACAAGGTCACCGTGGAACTGGTGCTGCGGGCGATCTACACAGTCGAAGGCGGTGATGAAAGTATCCTGGCGTTCCACTGGGATTACTTCAATGAGTTATGGCCCAACAAGGATAAAGGCGCGGTGTTCTGGGTGGTCACCAGGACGATCGAGGACACCCCCCAGGTGATGAAGGCCATTGACGCAATGTTTCGCAATACGGACGTCGAAACCATGACCCAGACCATGATGCAGTTCAGCCTGGATTACCTCGCCGGACTGGGCAAGGTGAAGCTGATCCTGCTGAGTATTTCGGCGGCGGTGGTTTTCGCCGTGCTGCTCATCGTTGCCAACACCATGGCCATGTCCATCCGCGAACGTACGGCGGAACTGGCCGTCCTCCGCGCGCTGGGCTTCCGCACGTCGCACTTGCTGGGCTTGCTGAGTGCCGAATCCCTGTTCCTTTCTCTCGCGGGGGCGCTCGCGGGATGTGGGAGCACCTGGGCTCTATTCAAGTTGATCGCCGGTTATCGGCTGGCGGGATGGATACCGATTTTCATTCCCGTGAGCGTCTCGACTGTGAGCATTTTGCTGGGCATTGCAGTGGGCATCAGTTTGTTCAGCACGCTCGTGCCGGCCTATCGGGCCTCCCGCGTCAACATCGCCCAGGCCCTGCGGTTTGTAGGATGAAGTACCCTCTTGACAGGCGGAGCGCCAATAGGTTAAAAGTGACAATGTCATGATTGACCTTTTTCTGATGGCCAACCTGCTCCCCGGACCCAAGCACGGCTACCAGCTGAAGAAGGAGGCGCGGGTCATCCTCGGTGAGAAAGAACTCCACAACAATACCGTTTATCCCCTCCTCCACCGGTTGGAGAAGAAAAAATGGATCAATAGTCGGGTCGTGCCGGGAAACCGAGGGCAGGTCCGCCGGGAGTATGTCTTGACTCGGACCGGCCGGAAGGAGCTTCTTCGCCGGGCCGCTTCCCCGGCCGATAAGGAAATCGAATCGTCTCCGGCATTCTTCTTCCGCGTGGGCTTGTTTCCCACCCTCACGCCGGAACAGCGGCTCTACATCCTCAACGCCAGAGAGAAGGCGCTGCAAACGAAGACGCAACAGGTGGCGAGAATGCGCCAGGAAATGGACTTAGGGGCATACGGTGGCGAAGTGGTGAATTTCTTCCAACGTCGTACCCGGTTGGAATTGGCATGGATCAAGCACTTGCGTCGGCTGGCGCACCACCCCATCAAGTGCGTCGAGGGGGAAGCCTCGCCATGACCCACGCCCGGCTGGTGCTCAAGAACCTCTCCCGGAACCGGCGGCGGACATTCCTGACCGTCGCCAGCGTGGCAGCGTCGGTCTTTCTGTTGGCCATCTTCGCCGCGACGATTCGGTACCTCGACGCACCCCCCGGCACGGATCGCTGGCACCTGGTTCTGCTGGTCGGGCCGCGCACCTCCTTGATGCAGCCGCTGCCCCTGAGTTACCAAGCGCGCATCGCCCGGTTGCCGGGCGTCGTGTCCGTCACGCCGCTCAACTGGTTTGACGCGCGCTACGGGAGCGAAGCAAGCATGTTGCCAGCCATGGCCTGCGACCCGGAAGCCATCCTCATCCTCTTTGACTGGAACTTGCCCCAGGAGCAGCGTCAAGCCTTCGTGAAGGAAAAGGTCGCATTCGTGGTGGGGCGGAAGGTGGCGCAGAAATACGGCTGGAAGCTGGGCGACCACGTCACGCTGGCCAGCCCCAACTACCACGTCAGCCTGGAATTGATCCTCCGTGGCATCTACTCTTCCAAGGAAGAGGAGTCTAATCTGGCCTTTCACTGGGACTATCTGAACGAGGCGCTCGGCCGTCCCAACAAACCGGGAGCGTTTTGGGTCCTGGCCCGGACGCCCGACGACACGGCGCGGCTGATGAAGGAAATTGATGCCCTGTTCCACAACCAGGATGTGGAAACTCGGACGCAAACGATGAAGCAGTTCATGCTGGATTTTCTGGCCATGCTGGGAAACATAAAACTCATCCTGTTGAGCATCTCAGCGGCCGTGGTCTTCGCGGTGCTGCTCATCGTCGCGAACAGCATGGCCATGTCGATCCGCGAACGCACCTCGGAACTGGCGGTGCTGCGCGCGCTTGGATTCCGGGTAAAGCAAGTGCTGGGATTGCTGACCGCTGAGTCGTTGGCCATCTCCGTCGCCGGGGCGGCGGGAGGCTGCCTGGGGGCCTGGCTTCTTTTCACCTTGCTCAGGGGCTACCGCCTCGGCGGCATGATGCCCATGTACATTCAATTGAGCGCCTCGACCGTAGGACTGGCTCTCGGAGTGGCCGTCGGCATCAGCCTGCTGAGCACGCTGGTGCCGGCCTACCGAGCCTCGCATGGGAACATTGCCCAGGCCCTGCGTTATGTGGGATAAGGAGTACCTGAAGATGTGGCGACTGCTCCTGAAGAACCTTTTCCGCAACAAGCGACGCACCTTGCTCACGGCTTCCAGTGTGGCCGTTTCGCTGTTCCTGTTGTCCTGGCTGGCCATCGTTTACACCGCGCTCGGCGCGCCGCTGCAGAACGCCGACACGATCCCGATTCTGATGGTCCGTCGTGCCACTGGCATCGTCTTTCCGTTACCCGCCCGCTACAGGGAGAGGATCAAGGCCGTGCCCGGCGTGGTGGCTTGTTCGAGCTGGAGCTGGTTTGGCGGCTACTGGGTGGCCGAAACCAACCAGTTTGCCAGCTTTGCCGTGGATGCTGACAGCGTCTTTGACGTGCAGGGTGCATCCAGCATCCCGCCCGGCCAATTGGAGGCGTTCAAACGGGAACGGACGGCGGCGGTGGCCGGCAGGCGCCTCGTCGAGAAGTTCCACTGGAAAATCGGTGATCGGATTACGCTCCTCGGCAGCCCTTACGGAGTCACCCCCGAGTTCACGCTGCGCGGGATCTTCACCGGTGGCCCCGATGACCAGTTCTGGTTTCATTGGGAATATCTAAACGAAGCGCTGGGGCGTCCCAACATCGCGGGATTGTACATGATTCGCGTCGCTCGCCCGGAGATCGCCGCACAAGTCGGGAAGGCCATTGACGAGATGTTTCGCAACACGGACAGCGAAACCAAGACCGAGTCGATAAGCGCCTTCCTGCTCAACTTTATCGCGATGCTCGGCAACGTGCGCGGCATCATCGTGGCGATTGGCTCCGCCGTTGGGTTTGCCGTCTTGCTGATCGTCGCCAACACCATGGCGATGTCCATCCGCGAGCGGGTCTCGGAGGCCGCTGTGATGCGGAGCCTCGGATTCCGCACGGGGCATATATTGGGCCTGTTCGTAGGTGAATCGTTGCTGGTGACGCTGGCCGGAGCACTGGTGGGCGTCGGGGGCGCCAAACTCCTGGCCGACGCGGTGGCCCTCTCACAGGTGGGCCAGTTCATATTTGCCGACATGCGCATGCGGCCGGAGACACTGGCCTTCTGCTCGGCGCTGGCCTTGCTCATCGCCTTGCTGGCGTCGAGCTGGCCCGCCTATCGCGCGGCTCGTGTTAACATTGCGGAGGCGCTCCGCTACACAGGTTGAACTGTGGCGACGCTCTCTCCGCGTCGTAGCTTGACGGCGCTCATAGACCACCGCAGAACGGGTGGAAACGGTCGATGAAGATGATGAAGATGTGGCGGTTGATCCTGCGGAATTTGCTCCGCAACCAACGGCGTACCTTCCTGACGGCCTCCAGCGTGGCGATAACCATGTTCTTGGTATCCTCGCTGGCCATGGTTTACACCGCTCTGGGCAAGCCGCTCGCGGAAGGAGAGAAGATGCCACTGCTGCTGGTCCGCCGAGCAGCCAGCATCAACACATCGCTGCCGGCAAGCTACCAGCCGCGGATCATGACCGTCCCGGGAGTTGTCGCCGTCACCAAGGCAGCTTGGTTTGCGGGCTTCTGGCGCGAGCCGGCGAATTCGTTTGCCAATCTAGGGGTGGACCCCGACACGGTGTTCGAGGTGCAAAACGGGGCGCGCATTCCCCCCGACCAACTGGAGGCTTTCAAGCGCAACCGCACGGCGGCAGTGGCGGGCAAAAAGCTGGTAGAGAAGTATGGCTGGAAGATCGGTGACAGGATTACGCTGCTCGGCAGCTACTGGGGAGTCAAACCGGAACTCACCCTCGTCGGAGTTTTCGAAGGAGGACCGGACGATCAGTTCTGGTTTCACTGGGAGTACTTGAACGAAGCCGCCGGCCGCCCGAACCTGGCCGGCCTCTACTGGGTACGCATTGACCGACCGGAAAACGCCATGCAGGTGGCGAACGCGATCGACCGCTTGTTCCGCAACTCCGACGCCGAGACGAAGACGGAGTCGGTGAACCAGTTCTTGCTGAACCTCATCTCGATGCTCGGCAGTGTGCGCCATGCCATCCTGCTGATCGGGTCGGCGGTAGCGTTCGCCATCCTCCTGGTAGTGGCTAACACGGTGGCCATGTCAGTT
This sequence comes from Terriglobia bacterium, assembly GCA_050014795.1. Classification (GTDB taxonomy): domain Bacteria; phylum Acidobacteriota; class Terriglobia; order UBA7540; family UBA7540; genus JALHUF01. Next base: position 7,827 of record JBEKCQ010000080.1, read on the forward strand.
CGGGAACGGATTTCCGAGGCCGCCGTCATGCGCAGCCTGGGTTTTCGGCCGGGATGGATTATCTTCTCGTTCGTTGGCGAATCGATCTTGCTGACCCTAGCGGGAGCAATGCTAGGGGTTGTGGGCGCAAAATTCTTGTTCGATTCGCTAGCTTTAACTCACATCGGGCCATTTGCCGTAGCTGATCTGAGACTGCGGCCGGAGACGCTGGGGCTTTGCGCAGGCCTGTCTCTGCTCATTGCCCTGCTGGCAACGGGCTGGCCCGCGTATCGTGCCGCGCGTATTAACCTTGCGGAGGCGCTCCGCTACACGGGCTGAGATGCAGCGGCGGGTTGAACCCGCCAGACTGGCAGAGGATTTCCATGGCGATTCCGCTCAAATACAACCTGCGTAACCTGGCGGTGCGGCGCACCACTACACTCATGACAGCCTTCAGCATTACGCTCACCGTGACGGTCTTCGTCGTGCTGATGGCTCTGGCACGAGGGCTCGAGACTTCCCTTTCTGCCACCGGTCATCCCCTGAACTTGCTGGTGATGCGGGACGGCTCCCAGTCGGAAACCCAAAGCTCCGTACAGCGGGATTCGATGCAAGTGATCCGCTACCTGGAGGGGATCGCCAAGAACGAGAAAGGTGAGCCCTGGGTGTCTCCCGAGCTCATCGTGCTCATCAACCTCCCCCGGCGTGGCCAGGCGCAGGGCTCGAATGTGACCATCCGGGGCCTCACGCCGGCGGGATTCGGCTTGCGGCCGGAATTCAAGCTGGTGGAAGGCCGTCAGTTTCGCTCCGGGCTGCGGGAAGTGATTGTGAGTAAGAAGATCTCTGACCGGTTCCAGAACTGCGGCCTGGGCGACAAGGTGAAATTTGCCAAGGGCTACTGGACGGTGGTCGGCATCTTCGAGGTGGGCAACACCGCCTATGCCTCCGAAATCTGGACCGACCCGGAAGATCTGGGACAGGACTTTGACCGGGACGCTTACTCGAGTGTATTCCTGCGAGCCGTGGACTCCTCTACCCTGAACCGCCTGAAGCAACAACTCGCCGACGACCGCCGACTCCACCTCAAGGCCGTGACCGAGCGCGAGTACTATGAAAAGCAAACCAGCTCCGCCGCGCCCATCAAGGCCCTGGGGATCTTCATCGCCGGCCTGATGGCAATAGGAGCGTCATTCGCCTCCATGAATACCATGTACGCCGCCGTGGCGCGCCGGACGAAGGAAATTGGTGCCTTGCGCGTCCTGGGTTTTTCGCGCGGGAGCATCCTGCTTTCTTTTGTTATCGAGTCGGTCCTCATCGCGCTGGTGGGCGGCGCGATAGGTTGCCTCTTGGCGCTGCCGGTCAACGGCGTGACCACCGGCACTACGAATTTCACGACCTTCAGCGAACTGGCTTTCAATTTCCGGGTTACGCCGCGCCTTTTGCTGAATGGCATGATCTTTGCAGCCTTGATGGGCTTCATTGGGGGCCTCTTCCCTGCCTGGCGAGCGGCCCACGAGAACATTGTGACGGCCCTGCGTTCGACTTGAGGGAGAGCCACCAAAACGGAGTTCCCCTGTCGTCACGGGCCGTTGGGAAGAAGGAAAAGGAATCTGCATGGCATCGACGGACAGCCGACAACAGGACTTGAGCGTTCTGCAAATCGATCGTTCGCGCAAGGAGTCGCTCGAACCTCGGAGCAGAATTCCGTGGGGGCCCATCCTCTACGTGGCCGCCGGCCTGGTTCTGCTGGTTGTCGTGGTGGTGGTCGTGTCACAGGTACTGGCTGCGGCCCCGGAGGTTGAAGTGCAGCGGGTGACGCTCGAGCGCGGCGCCACCCCCGGAACTGTCGTGTTGACCGCCGGCGGCTACATCGTGGCCCACCACACGATCCAGGTCAGCTCCAAGGTGGTCGGGAAAGTGGCCTGGGTGGGAGTCGAGAAGGGCGACCGGGTGAAGGAAGGTCAGGTGCTGGTGCGCCTCGAAGACAATGAGTATCAGGCCCAACTGGCGCAAGCGCGCGCGAACCTCGGAGTCGCTAATGCTCGCCTGAAGGAACTGGAGACCGGCTCGCGTCCGCAGGAAATCGACGCGGCCAAGGCCGCGATGCAGGAGGCGGAAGCCAACTTTCAAAACGCCACCGTCAACCGCAAGCGTGTGGAGGACTTGGCGCGCCAGAACATCGCCTCCCAGCAGCAGCTTGACAATGCGCGAACCCAGTTCGAGGTGGCGGCGGCCCAACTCGAAAGCGCTCGTAAAAGGTACGATCTGGTCAAGATCGGACCCCGCATAGAGCAAATCGATTACGCTCGTGCCCAGGCAGCCCAAGCACAGGCGATGGTGGACTACGCGCAGACTATGCTCGACTCCACCTTGATCCGGGCGCCCGTTGACAGCACCGTGCTCGAGCGCCTGATTGAGAAGGGCGAAATGGTCTCCACTATGAACTTCGGTGGCCCCGGCGGCGTCAAGGCTTCCGTGGCCTCGCTGGCCGACTTGAGCGATCTGCAAGTCGAACTGGATATCAACCAAAACGATTTCCCCAAGATTTCGCCGCGGCATGATTCCGCCGTAACCGCGGACGCATATCCTGACCGGGTGTATAAGGGCGTGGTCGAGGAGATCGCTCCCCAGGCCAATCGCCAGAAGGCCACGATTCAGGTCAAGGTCAAGATCTTGAATCCCGACGGTTACTTGCGGCCGGAGATGAATGCCCACGTCTCGTTCCTGGGTCCATCCTCGGCCAAGACCAGCGACGCCCGCGAAATGCTGTCCGTTCCTCGCGGCGCCTTGATCCAGAACGAGGGCAAGTCAGCCGTGTTCGTGCTGGAGGGCTCCCGGGTGAAACTGCGCGAAGTGCAGGTAGGCCGCGACCTCGGAGACCGGATGGAAGTGGCGCAAGGTTTGGGGCCCAACGATAAGGTTGTGGTCAAGGGTCTTGAGGGACTGACCCCCGGCCAACGCGTGAGAGTGAAAGCGGGAGTCTAGTTGAGAAGTCCACAGTCACAGGTCGGCCGCGAAATGCTGCAGTGAAGTGGCGACTGTCGACTATTGACTCTTCTGTGAGGAGACCAAATGGCTAAAGCCGTGGTGGAGATCAAAGGGCTGAAGAAGGAATTCCAGCGCGATTCATTTTCCGTGGTGGCCCTGGAAAACATCGACCTCGTGGTGACGGAGGGCGAATTCCTCTGCCTGATGGGGCCCTCCGGCTCGGGCAAGACCACTCTGCTGAATATCATTGCCGGCATCGACCGACCAACGGCCGGCGAGTTGCGGGTGCTGGAGGAGAACGTTGCCACCATGGGCGAGGATCGCCTGGCCGCCTGGCGAAACGTGCATGTCGGTTTCGTCTTCCAGACGTTCAACCTGATTCCTGTTCTCACCGCTTTTGAAAACGTGGAGTTGCCCCTGCTGCTGACCAAGCTCTCTGCGCGCGAACGCAAAGAGCACGTCATGACGGCGTTGAAGTTGGTGGGCCTCGAAGACCGTGTTCACCACTACCCCCGGCAACTTTCCGGTGGTCAGGAACAACGGGTCGCCATCGCCCGGGCCATCGTCACGGATCCCACGTTGCTGATGGCCGACGAGCCCACCGGAGACCTGGATGCCCATTCCGCCGAAGAAGTGCTGGATATCCTCTCCCGCCTCAACGGCGATTTCAAGAAGACCATCATCATGGTGACGCACGATCCACGTGCCGCGCACCATGCGACGCTGATTCGTCATCTGGAAAAGGGCGAACTCCTGCCCCCTACTCCTTAGTTACCGGTTTGCGGGGCACGCTGCATGCCGGCCGAGCCAGAGGATGGCTACAGGAAGTCGCAGGCCATTAACAACTCCTGCAATATCAGCAGGTTACGTCCAGACACCGGCTCCTCCACGTGACCCAGCCCTTTCCTTTGGCTGCCTCAGGCTCAGATGTGGGCTCACCCTCTCCCTTTCCCGGCAAAGGCCCTACGACCCACAACTCGTTCAAGCAAGTTGAGTTAAGTTGATCTATAAACTATAATCCAGCCAGAATGGCGGCCCCTCTGAAGGAAAGCAAAACCGACGCGCAAGGCGCTGCCCGCCGACGCAGCACACGGCTTGCCGTCGCCATCCCCATCGCCATCAGCGGCAAGGATACGGACGGCCACACGTTCAAGGAGAACTCGCGCACCGTTGTCATCAACAAGCACGGCGCAAAGATCCTAACCTTTCACCAACTGGGCATGGGCGCTGAGATCACCATCGAAAACCGCGCCCTGGGACGCGCCGCTCGGGCAGCGGTCGTGTGGGTCGGCGACCGGCCCTCCTCCAAGGACGCGGTGGAAGTAGGCGTCCAGCTGTTTAACGCAGAGAATATCTGGGGGATCGAATTCCCACCGGACGATTGGCAAGAAGGAACGCCCGCGGGAACCGTCGGCCAGAGGGTTGCGCCTCCGCCCCCACTGCCCCCGCCTCCATCCCCGGCAGCGAGGCCTTCCGCGCGGGCACCAGCCGCCGCTCCTGCACCGGCCGCCTCCGTGGGACACCAGGCACCAGAGACTCCCAGGCCCAGCGTGCCGCCTGTCGTCACGCCGCCGACACCTGCCCTAAGTCCGGGATTCCTGGATGCGGCCGCGCAGGCTTCCTTGGCGCGTTTTACCCAACAGATCGAGGAAACCCTTAGTGCAAGGTTCCGCCAATTTGAACAGAGACTGACAAGCCTCACTCAGCAGATCGGGTTTCAGACGCAAGCCGCACTCCAGGATGCAGCGAACGGCCAGGAGGGAAAAACGGCGCAGGCCCTCGAGCAGCAATGGGGCAGCTTGGAACAGCGTCTGCACGCCGCCCGCGCAGAACTGGAGGCCCTGCTGAACCGGCTTCAGGAACTCCAACAGACCACGCAGGCCGAGGTCGATAAGGCCGAACGCAACATACAGGCCGCCAGCTTCGCGGCGCTTCAGGGGGCCACAGAAGAGCTGAATGAAAAAGTAGGGCAGGAGTTGGAAGCTGCCTCCATCCGTTTTGTTGAAGAAACGCGCAAGCGCGTACAGGATTCGGCCTCCGTTGCCGTCGAGACGTTCAGTAGGGACGCTAACGCTCACGTGACAAGGCTGACACAAGACTATCTTGCCACGCTAGCTCCCGAGCTCGAGGCCCGGCGATCCCAGTTCGAAAAGACCCTTGTCGACATCGAGCAGAAGGGCGGGAAGGAGATTCTGGAGAGGCTGCATAAAGCTGCCGATGAATCGCTGGACGCCGCAGCCAAAGACCTTCAGACACAGGCTGCAGACGCCGTGCTCCTCTTGACAGATGAACTGAAGGGTGCTGGAAAGGGCCTTGTCGAGGAAGCGAGGAAAGAGCTGAGTGTCGTCACGCAGGAGGCTTCGGAGGCCATTGGCAAACAGGCCGAGACCGCCAGGCTCTCCACTGCCCAGTTGGAGGCTACAGGGAAGAGCGCGGTTGAGGAAGCCAGGAAGCAGCTTGCCGCTGTGGCGCGTGAGGCTTCGGAGACCGTTGGCAAACAGGCCGAGACCGCCAGGCTCTCCACTGCCCAGTTGGAGGCTACAGGGAAGAGCGCGGTTGAGGAAGCCAGGAACCAGCTTGCCGCTGTGGCGCGTGAGGCTTCGGAGACCATCGGCAAGCAAGCCGACGCCGCCAGGCTTTCGACCGCGGAACTGGAGATTGCCGCGAAGACTGCGGTTGCGGAGGCAAGGAGGCAACTCGCTGACATTGCGCGCGAAACAGTGGACACCGTCAGTGAAGACACTCGGGCCGCTCAACTCTCCACCGCCGCCCTAGAGGCAGCCGGAAAGGCTGCGCTGGAGCAGACCCGGACGCAGCTTGTCATCCTCAGCCGGGAGATCCTGGACGAGATGACTGAGGAAGCCAAAACCCTGGCGAAAGAGTATCCCGTCCACGTCCGCAAGACACTCCAGGAATTCCAGGACCAGAGAACCCGCGAGCTAGAGGATCACCTCCAGAAGACGCTGGAGAAGCAGCGTCAGGCTGTGCTGAAACAGGTCCAGCGGGTGGGCGAAGATGTGGCCACGCAGGCCGTGGCACAGGTCCGGAGCAAGTGCGAGGAAGTCGTCAAAGAGATATCCGGCGACCTAGAGAGGCAGAGGGGAGCGACGACGGGCGCACTGAAGGACTGGGAGGAGCAAGCGCGGGCGCAGATCGAAAAACAGGTTGGCATTCTCTCGAGCGCCATAGCCGAGAAGGTTCACCAGGAGTCGGAAGCACAGGTCAAAGATTTCCAGGCCCGCCTCCAGCAGGCGGCGCGCACGCTCCACGACGAGAACGTGCGAGGGATCGAAGAAAAGCTAAAGGAGTTCACGCTGAAACAGATCGAAGAGTCCGCTGCGGAATTTGACAAGCGGGCTGCCGAGAACCTGGAACTCGTCTCCGAGCAGTTGAAGGAAAGACAGGACCAAGCCGTGGAAGAGGCCACCGAGTTGTTTCGGACTACGATTGGCCAGATGTTCGCGGCGCTGCAACTCGGCCCGAAGAAACCCCCCGAGGCCGAACCCGCCAAGAAGCATCGCTAGCCCGCCGGAAAGAAGTCAGGAGTCAGAAGTCAGGAGTCAGAATCCAGAAGGGCGATGTCCTCAAGATCTTCCCTGTGACCGTCAACCACCATGTGCCTGCTTGGAGCACACACATACCTTGTGCCCAAGCAGTCCCCCTGTCTCCCGTATACCGTCTACTGCCTGCTCGCTTCTGACTCCTGCTCTTTCACACCGCCAGTTTCTTCAAGTATTCGTAACTCGTCCGGATGCTGTCGAGCGGCGAGCCGTCGCACTCATCTTGCTCGACATAGTAGTGCTTCATGCCGGAAGTGGCGGCAGCGCGGAAGATGCGCTTCCAGTCGATGGTGCCCCGTCCTATCTCAGTGTAGTAGCCGCGTCCGGGATCCAATTCAGTCGCGGTGGGCGCGCCCGGCATAGCGTCCTTGATGTGGAGCAACGGATAACGCCCGGGGTACTTCTGGAGATACTCCACCGGATCCTTGCCGGCGCGGGTTGTCCAGTAGCAGTCGAGTTCCATCTTGACTAGCTCCGGATCCGTGAGGCGCAGCAGTTCGTCGTAGGCCGTCACGTCGCCGAAGGTCTTGAAATCGAAGTTGTGATTGTGGAAGCCGAACTGGAGGTTTGCCTTCTTGCACTGCTCCCCCACCTTGTTGAAGAACTCCGCATGACGCTTGTATTGCTCGAGCGTCTTCCGCTCGGGGGGATCGAAGATCGGCATGACGAGGTATTCGCAGCCTAGTGCTTGGGCCTCCTCGATGCTCTTCGCCACGCTCTTCTTGAGCTTGGGCAGCAGCCAATGCCCGCTGGGGGTCTTCAGCCCGTTTGCGTCCAGGAGCTTGCGCACATCGGCGACCGTCTTCCCGTAGAAGTCGTAAACTTCGACGTGCTTGTAACCGATGGCCGCCACCTGCTTTAGCGTACCTTCAAAGTCCTTCTCGCATTCGCGGCGCACGGTATAGAGTTGCAGGCCTACCGGTAAGCCGAGCGGTGGGCCGGTCGGCGCCGGCGGCGCCGGCTCAGGTGCCTTCTCGCAGGAGATCATGGATAGGGCCGGGATCGATGCCAGACCCACGGCACTCTTGCGTAGGAACTCTCTTCTGTTAACAGGGCTCATGAAGATTCATTCTCCTTCCCAGAAATGTTCGTAGCCGGGAGCGGCATGACTATACTCGGTGATTCACCCCAGTGCAATGCCGCCGTTCCATGCGGGTTGCGCCGCCGCCCCTCTTCTCTCCAGCAAACGAGAGACCACCTGCATGCGGTCTCCAGGCGTGTTAGCATGCGTATATGCATCGGCTCCAGCAGCGTGGCAGCAACCAGGCCCGCGATGAGACGTTCTTGCGACGTGCCTTGCGCGAGGCCGCGCGGGGGGCCGAGGAAGGCGAAGTCCCCGTGGGCGCGGTCGTCGTCCAAGACGGCCGCGTGGTGGCCCGAGCGCACAACCGACCGATCCACCTGAGCGATCCTTCGGCGCACGCGGAGATCCTGGCACTGCGACGGGCGGCGCGCAAGCTGGGGAACTACCGCCTGACGGGCTGCACGCTGTATGTTACAATCGAGCCGTGCGCGATGTGTGCGGGGGCCATCGTGCATGCGCGCGTCCGGCGTGTGGTTTACGGCGCGAGCGACCTCAAGGCAGGCGCGAACGGTTCGGCCCTCACGGTCCTCAACCACCCGAAGCTCAATCACCAGGTGGAGGTTGTCACGGGCGTGCTTGCCGAAGAGTGCGCAGCCATCGTGCGCGACTTCTTCCGTGGGAGACGACGCAAGAAGACAGGCTGACGGCAAGTTTTCCGAGTTTCCATTTTCGCTTTCCGAATTTCGCTCTTTTGGCCGGAGAGGTACCGAAGCGGTCATAACGGGGGCGCCTCGAAAGCGTCTTGCCTGCCAAAAGCGGGCACGTGGGTTCGAATCCCACCCTCTCCGCCACCGCCACGTACCGTACGGTACGTGGCTCCGCCATCCGCTACATAGACCCTTCCGGGACAATCGACAAGCCGAGGCGTAAAATCCCTCCATGCCGAAGTTTCGCTACGTCTATGTGCTGCGAAGCCTGCAAGACAAGGGGCTCTGTATCGGATCGACACGCGATTTGAAGACGCGTCTCCGTCTGCATAATGGCGGAGCGGTCCGCTCTACCAATCCTCGCCGACCATTCGAGCTCATCTTTTACGAAGCGTACCGCAGCGAGTACGATGCAAAGCGTCGCGAGGTCTATCTCAAGACAACCAAGGGACGGACTACCCTGAAGACCATGCTCCAGAGCTTTCTCCGGGCAAGCGAGGGCGACGCCACGCACCGTACGGTGCATAGCTCCGGCGTGCACCTTGCAGCATTTCTTGACCCGCCGCTCACTTGAATCAGCTTAGAATGTGTCCCCCTGAAGAATGTCCTTCCGGTCTCGGCGGTGGCCCATGCACTTTGAGTTTCTGGAAGCGCTCGACGAACCCTGGCAGCCCGTGTCGAAGTTGGCGCGGATCGGCTGGCTGGCGTTCTATGCGATCTTCCTTCTCTACGCGCTCACCAGTAAAGGCCCCTCACTATT
>JBEKCQ010000081.1:0-16384 GCA_050014795.1 Terriglobia bacterium
ACCGATTTCGCACTTATCCCATTGGAAACACGGAAGTCCAGGCGTTTAGGTCATTTTAGCCCCAAGAATTGCCGTTTTCTTTTATTTTCAATAACATACTAGCTTTCGCGTGCGAATCTTACCTTCAAAAGCCGCAAATTTGGCAGCTATCACATTGAACACACAGTTGTTAAGCCTCTTAGGTTCGTTTTCACCCCAAAAAGTGGCATTTTCTTTTGTTTTCAATAACATACTAGCTTTGCTTTTTCCTATATATAAGGGGCCAGATTTCCGTTCCGATGATCCGCGTACACGTCCCACCTCAAGTTGAGACAACGCCATCCCTCAAGTGCAGCCAACCTCACGCTGTAGTCTTCCATTCTAGAGGCTACTAGTATAGCATACGTTGCCGGATTTGTCAAGCGAAAAATACGCGGGTGCTGGCGGCTTCGCCGACCCTTGTGCGGAAAGGCCCAGCCTTTCCGCATGGCGGGATCAAAGCGGGGCGGCAGAGCCGCATGCACGACCACTTTTCACACCAGGGGTGAGACCATGCCCTCCCCCTTGGGCAAGATGCCCCGCCGGCGCCTCTCTACCAGGGCGGGTTGCTTGACTGTCCTGGCACCCTCCGTTAGACTCACGCAAAATCAGTTGCCAGTAGCCAGTTGTCAGTTCTCAGTCAGACCAAAGGGTGTCGGGACGAACTGATGACTGGCAACTGAGAACTGCCGATTTGTTTTCGGGAGCATGCGTGGCCTTTGGCTGGCTCGACTTCGGCGTGGTGGTTGCCTACCTGGTCGCCATCACGCTGTTTGGAGCGCACTTCGGGAAGAGCCAGCGCACGCTGCACGACTATTTCCTGGGCGGACATCGCCTGCCCTGGTGGGCCATTGCCTTCTCGGTGGTCTCCGCCGAGACCAGCATCCTCACCATCATCAGCATGCCAGGGATCGCCTACACCTCGAACCTCGGTTTCCTGCAGCTGGTGTTGGGGTATCTCATCGCCCGGATAGTCGTCGCGTTTGTCCTGATCCCCCGCTACTTTGCGGGCGAGCTTTACACGGCCTACCAACTCATCGATCGGCGCTTCGGCCGGGAGCTGAAAATCCTCACGGCAGGACTGTTCCTCGTCACGCGCGCCCTGGCCGAGGGCGTCCGCGTGTTCGCCATCTCCATTGTCATTGAGGTGATTTTCAAAACCGGCGTGCTCACCTCCGTCCTCATCATCACCGCGCTGACGCTGTTTTACACCTACCGGGGCGGCCTGACGGCGGTGATCTGGACGGACGTCATCCAGCTCGTCATCTACCTCTCCGGGACCGCCCTGGCCGTCGTGCTGGCCCTGCACACCATTCCCGGCGGCTGGTCAGAGGTGAGCCAACTGGCCGCGCTCAACGGGAACAAGCTGGCGGTCTTCAACTTCAGCTTCAACTGGCATCAGCCTTATCTCTTCTGGACGGGGCTGATTGGCGGAACGTTTCTTTCGACGGCCAGCCACGGGACCGACCAGTTGATCGTCCAGCGCCTGCTTGCCGCCAAGACCATGCGCCAGAGCCAGGCCGCCGTCACCGCCAGCGGCGTCATTATCCTCTTCCAATTCAGCTTGTTTTTGGTGGCCGGCGTGGTGCTCTTTGCCTTCTATCGCCACTTCCCTCCCGCAACGCCCTTCGGCCGCCCGGATCAAGTTTTTCCCAGCTTTGTAGTGACGCATCTCCCGCCCGGTCTGGCAGGGCTAGTGGTAGCCGCTATTCTCGCGGCGGCCATGGCGAATTTGAGCGCGGCGTTCAATTCCATGGCTTCCAGCTCGATGGTGGATTTCTACAAGCCTTTCTTTCGGCCCAACGGTGACGAGAGGCATTACCTGCGAGTCTCTCGCGTGCTGACGCTCGTCTGGGGAGCCGTACTTGTTCTCATCGCGCTCCTCGCCCAGAGTGCGCAGCGCAGCGTGCTCGAACTGGCGCTCACCATTGCGTCGGTTCCCTATGGGAGCATGCTGGGGATCTTTCTCCTGGGCGTGCTTACCAAGCGCGCGACAGGGCCCGCGACGGCCCTGGGTGCACTCACGGGCCTGGCGACCCTGGGGGCAGTGATAGGATTCACCTCTATCGCTTGGACCTGGTACGTGGCTATCGGGACGGTGGTTACGTTCGCGGTGGGGCTGGCGGCAAGTAGCGTAAAGAAAAGGGTGAAGGATGCAGGCTGAAGTATGAAAGCGTAGGCGTGGATTCAGCCTTCACACTTTACACTTCACACTTCAGACTCCGCTATGGCCGAACGCACCGAACTCGTGAAGGGCCTGGGAGTCTACGGAGCGACCTCCGTCGTAGCCGGGACGATGATCGGCACGGCGATTTTCGTTGTGCCGAGCCTGATGCTGCGCGACGTGGGCACTCCGTGGATGGTGGTCGTGGTGTGGGCTTCCGCGGGAGCCTTGAGTCTGTTTGGGGCTCTGGGTTACGCCGAACTGGGTGCGGCCATTCCGGAAGCGGGTGGCGAGTACGTCTATCTGCACCGCGCTTACGGCCCCCTCATGGGGTTCCTCTACGGTTGGACCCAGTTCTTCGTCGCCAAGACCGCTTCCATCGCCGCTATCGCTACCGGCTTCGTCATCTACCTCAGCTACTTCTTTCCCCCGCTGAACGACGTGCTTTGGCGGGTGCCGCTCAGCGTGGCGGGCCATTCGACGACGCTTCAGTTGACAGGCCTCCAGCTTGATGCGGCTCTTCTGATTCTGCTGCTGTCATTGCTGAACATCCTGGGCGTGCGCCGCAGCGGTGCGGTCCAAACCGTGTTTACGGCCTCGAAGCTCGTTGTCCTGGCGCTCGTAATCGTTTTGGGACTGACACTTGGGCAAGGGTCATTTGCGCACTTCCGGACAGCAGTTCAATCCCATTCGCAGGTAGGCTTCATTTCGGCCTTCGGCGTGGCAACAGTCTCGGCGCTCTGGGCCTACGACGGCTGGAACAACTTGAGCATGGTCGCGGGCGAGGTAAAGAACCCCCAGCGCAACATGCCCCGGGCGCTGATTTTCGGCTCGCTGCTGGTGATCGGCGTTTACGTGCTGACGAACCTCGCCTATTTCTACGTCCTTTCACCCAACGAGGCCGTCGGCACGAACACCATCGCCGCCAACGCCGCGCGGCACTTCCTGGGCACGGCAGGCGGGGCGTTTGTGGCCGTGGGCGTGATGATCTCCGCTTTCGCCACGTTGAATGGCTCCATCCTCGCCGGCTCGCGGATTCCCTATGCCCAGGCGCGCGATGGTCTGTTCCCGCAAGCCCTGGCCGGCGTCCATCCGCGCTTCCGCACGCCCGCGGCGGCGATTCTGGCTCAGGCGGTCATCGCGGGACTTTTCGCGCTCACCGGCCAATACCAGGCGCTCTTCACCAAGGTTATCTTTGCTGAGTTCCTTTTCTACGCGCTCGTCACGGCGGGAATTGTTGTCCTGCGCTGGCGCGAGCCCGGACTCGCGCGCCCCTACCGGACCTGGGGCTATCCCTTTGTTCCGGTGATTTTTGTTATCCTTTCGGCCGGACTGTTGGCCAACACTTTCCTTGAGCAGCGGTCGGACTCGTTGTGGGGATTGGTGCTGATGGGCAGCGGCGTCCCGGCCTACTTTCTCTGGAACCTATGGCGACGAAGAACAGAACCTTGAAGCAACTGACCCGCTTGGGCCAAGCGACACTGGCTCTGCTGCTGGCCGCCGGCTACCTCCAGGCAGGCCAGACGGCGCGCCGCGGCAAGGCCGCTGGGAAGCAGGCCGTCAGGCCGACCGCCGCGGGCCAGCGCGTGATGAGCAGGCACCCGCTGGCCATGTACTACTATTCCGATGACCAGCGCGGCCTGAAATCGCTCAGCGAGCATGCCGCCGAGATGACGGTCGTCGGTCCCCAGTGTTTCGGGCTGGATGCGGACGGCGTGGTGCATGGCGAGGTGCCGGCGGGGTTGCTGGAAATCGCTCGCCGGGCGCGGCTGCCAGTGATGCCACTGTTGGTCAATCCCGGTTTCGACCGTCCCCTGGCCAGCGCCATGCTGCGCGACCCGAAAGCTCAGGAGCGGGCAGTCATGTACTTGGCCTATCTGGCGAAGCGCGATAACTACGTGGGCTGGCAGTTGGACCTCGAGTTCATCGACCCGGCAGACAAGGCCCTGTACACGAGATTTGTGCAGCGCGCTGCGGCGCGGCTGCATCGTGACGGGCGTCTGCTGAGTGTCGCCGTCGTGCCGCGCTTTTCCGACAACTATCCTGACACCCGCGCCGCCGAGTTTCGCACCGGCGAGTGGGGTGCCCCGTACGACTTCCACGCACTTGGCCAAGCGGTGGATATCATGGTCCTCATGACCTATAACCATCACGGCAACTCAACGCCTCCGGGCCCCGTCGCCGGGCATGCCTGGATGAAGGAAGCGCTCGAATATGCCGTGCGCCGCGTGCCCAGGCAGAAGCTGCTGCTCGGCATTCCCTTCTATGGCCGGAAGTGGGTAGAGACCGCCTCCGGCACTTCCTCCCGGTCGGTGACCTATGGGGACATTAGCCCGCTGCTGGCACGGCCTGGGCTGGAGGTGCAGTGGGACAAGCGGTGGCGCGTGCCTTGGTTCCAGTATCGTGAGGGGCAGGAGCTTCATACAGTCTGGTACGACGACAGTCGAAGCTATAAGGAAAAGCTCCGTTTGGTGCGGGAATACAAATTGAGAGGCTTCGCCGCCTGGCGGCTCGGGACTGAGGACCCGCAGTTCTGGTCCGTGGCGGCCGCGGGCACGAAGCCCACGGCTGTCGGCTTGCGCCGCCGCGGGAAACCACAGCCCCGGGCGCGTGCGGCGGGATCAGCATCGCGTCTGAAGTAAATGAGATAGACTGCCCTCTCACCAGCAGCATCGCCACCAGAAGCACACACCTATGGCTCGCCGACACACCACCTCTGGCGAACGGATCTGGGTACCGTGGAAGGGTTACTTCTTCTGGAGAGCGGGCAGCAGGTGCTGCGTCAGGTAGAGTTCGTAGGCCTTTCGCACCTCGTCCGTGATAGGTGCAGTGGCTAGGGGCCGGTCGCCGTCGCAGCGGAGATAAGTGTCGCCGGGCCTTCCGAAAGGTCCCGGGTCGGTCTTCATGAATTTCTCCCGATCCTCCTGACCAAATTCGTAGAAATCCTTCGGGGTGTAAGTCTTCATTTGGTCAGGCTCGATCTTTACCACACTACGCACGTAAACGCTCAGCCTGGCATACCCGCGATTCTTGTCGTATTCGGTTCGCAGAATATGTTGAAGTTCCTGGCTGGGGTTGTTGGGGTCCCGGTAAACATCGGCAATGAGGTAGAAGTCCGTGAGCTTTCCACTGTGCGCCGTGTCCAGAAGCTGAAAGAGGCGGTAAGTCGAGTCATTGGCATCGACCGGCGCAACCTTCTCTTTCGTAGGCAGCGCCTGCGCACTGTTCCCGGACCAGCCCGCCGCGAGCACAGTCGCAAGTATCCAGGTAGATACCGGAAACTCTCTCCTCATGTTCCCTCCTCAGGAGAATCCGCCGGGGCCAAAAGCACTGGGAATCAGGAATGGTCGTCCGAGATCTCGTCAGGCAGCATAGTACTCCTTCATCCCGACAGAAACAAGCAAGCGCCGCATCGGAAAGGACCGCAACACCCTGCCCGCCCCCTATGGATACAACAGGTACTGGGCCCGCATCTTACGAAACTGCTCGAGCGTCTCGTACGACCGGCGGACAATGGAACTGGGGTTTGAGCCCTTCTTGACCGCCTCCAGTACCCAACGTGCGCCGACCAAGGGCAGCGTCTTGTCGATCTGAAACTCCTGCGGGAAAAGACGATGGAGCGCCGCCACGAGTTCCACACCCAGTTCTGGCGAGTCAAGCGCCTGCCGGTCGAGCAGCACCATGCTGATGCCATGGCACACCAGGCCCTTGAAGGGGCCGCTGCGGGGCGTGAAATCCACCGGCAGGAACCGGACGCCCTGGATCTTGCGCTCATTCAAGTGGGTGGCGAGTTTCTGCGAGTGGATCCACGGGGCCCCCAGGAGCTCAAACGGTGTGTCCGTGCCGCGCCCGACGCTCACGTTGGCGCCTTCGACCATTGCCACGCCGGGGTAGAGCGTGGCCTCGGTCAGCGTGCGCAGGTTGGGTGAAGGTCCTACCCACGGCAAGCCCGTTTCGTCGAACCAGTCTGTGCGCGTCCAATCCTGCATCTTGATGATGTGCAGCTTCGCTCCTATCTTATTCTCGCGATTAAACATTTCCGCCAGTTCCCCCACGGTCATCCCGTGCCGGACCGGCATGGGGAAATAGCCGACGAAGGAAGTCAAATCCGTGTCCAGTACGGGGCCTTGGACCGAGAATCCGTTGATGGGGTTCGGGCGATCGAGGACATAGAAAGGTATTCCCTTCTTGGCCGCCGCTTCCATGGCATAGCCGAGCGTCGTAATGTAGGTATAGAAGCGGACACCAGCATCTTGGATGTCGAAAACCAGTGCATCCAAGCCTTCCAGCATCTTGTCAGTAGGCCGGGTCGTTTTGCCGTAGAGGCTGTAAACGGGCAACTGGGTTGTCGGATCCCTGCCCGAAGCCACGCGCGCGCCCTCCGCAGCCGCACCCGTGAAACCGTGCTCCGGGCCGAAGATAACCTTGAGTGTCACGCCCGGCGCCCGGCGCAGAAGGTCGATGGTCCGCCGCCCCTCCGCGTCGCGTCCCGTGTGGTTGGTGATAAGCCCCACGCGCATCCCAGCAAGCGGGGCAAGCTTCTCCGCCACCAGCACATCGATTCCCGTCTTGACCTTCCCATTCCGCACACCCTGAACCCGATAACTCCTCATCAGCTCAAAGTAGCCCGTCAGCGACCGCCGGCTCGCAAGCACCTGCTCCGCCGAAGCCGGCCCTAATGCCGAAGCAATCAATGTCGCGACGCGGGCCCTTAATCCGACGACGTCGCCCTTCCCGTCGGGATGCACCCGGTTCGTCAGGAGGATGATGTAGGTCTTCGTAACCGGGTCAATCCAGATTGAGGTGCCAGTCCAGCCCGTGTGGCCATAGGAACCGATGGGAAAAAGCTCGCCCCGGTTCGAGGAGAACGGGGAGTCAAGGTCCCAGCCCAGCCCGCGCAAGATCATGGCGTTGGGAGGGGACTGAGGGGTGGTCATTTTCTCGACGGTGAGAGGACTCAGGAGGCGAACGCCGTTATACATGCCCCCGTGCAGGAGCGTCTGCGCAAAAATCGCCAAGTCGTCGGCCGTGGAGAACAGTCCGGCGTGACCGGCAACGCCGCCCATGTTGTAGGCCGTGGGGTCGTGAACCTCCCCCCAGAGCATCGGCCCTGTCTCGCCGTGCCGGTACTGAGTGGGCGCGATACGGTCACGAAGCGACGCCGCAGGATTGAAGCCCGTGTCCTTCATCCCCAGGGGTTTGAAGATATGCTCCGCGCAGTATAGGTCGAGTGGCTGGCCCGAAACTCTTCGAACGATCTCGCCCAGAGTCTCGAAGTTGATGTCGCTGTAAATAAACCGCGTGCCCGGCAGCGCCACCGGCTGTTCGTCAAGGATCATCTTCAGGGCCGTTTCGTAACCCGACCACTCCGGCTTCAAGTCGAGGTCCGGCCGGAGCCCCGAGAAGTGCGTCATAAGCTCGCGCACCGTGATGGCCTCTTTGCCATACGCCTTGAATTCCGGCCAGTACTCCACCACCGGATCGTCCAGCCGGATCTTGCCCAGCTCCACAAGCTGCATCACGGCCGTCGTGGTGGCGATCACCTTCGTCAGTGAGGCCAAGTCGAAAATAGTATCCGGGGTCATCGGCACCGGTTGGGGGACCAGGGCGCGGTTCCCGAAGGCTCGACGGTACACCTCCTTTCCCTCGTGCCCCACCAGCACGACTGCGCCGGGACACTGTCCGGAGCCAATCGCTTCCTCGATGACGGAGGCCAAGGGAGCCAGCTGCTCCTCGCTCAGTCCGGGCCCGGTCCCAGGCGCAACCTGAGCCACGGCCGTCGTGCTGAACCGGCCGGCCAGCACGCCCCACCACAGAATCAGCACCAAAGTTCCCAGTCGCTTCACCACTGTTTGCCTCGCCGGACGGTTTGCCTTCCAGTTCAAAAGCCTTTTGCTATATACTCGCGGGCTCCTGCTGTCAATGAGCGTTTCGAAAAAAACCACAAGGTCCAGCAGCCTATGAAACTCACGTTCCTCGATTGGTCGGTCGTTGCTGCGTATTTCCTCATCAACCTCGCGATTGGACTTTACTACCGCAAGAAAGCCAGCCGAAGCACGGGCGACTTCTTCATCTCCGGCCGCGAGGTGACCTGGTGGCTGGCAGGCACGTCGATGGTGGCGACCACCTTTGCCGCCGACACCCCGCTGGCCGTGACCGGCCTCGTGGCAAAACAAGGGATCGCCGGCAACTGGCTCTGGTGGAGCCTGCTCTTCAACGGCATGATGACGGTGTTCTTCTACGCCCGCCTCTGGCGACGCGCGGAGGTCATCACCGATGCAGAGCTGGTCGAGTTGCGTTACGCTGGCAAGCCTGCGGCCTTCCTGCGTGGCTTCCGCTCCGTCTATTTCGGCATCTTTATGAACTGCCTGGTAGTGGGCTGGGTCAACCTGGCCATGGAAAAAATCCTGATGACCGCGCTCGGCGTTTCCCGGACCTGGGCGCTCGTGATCTGTCTGGGCGTCATGGCCCTGACCAGCTTCTACACCACGATTTCCGGCCTCTGGGGCGTGCTCTGGACTGACGTCGTCCAATTCGTCCTCAAGATGGGCATGGTGATTGTGCTGGCTTACTACGGGATTCGCGCGGTCGGCGGCATGGAGGCGTTGAAGGTCAAGCTGGCGGCCGTGGATGCCGCCCGCGGTGCTGCCGAGGGTGGCTCAGGCTCGATTCTCTCTTTCATTCCCGACCTGCACTCGCCCTGGATGCCGATTCTGGCGTTTTGCGTGTATCTCGGGGTGAACTGGTGGGCCAACTGGTACCCAGGCGCCGAGCCAGGTGGCGGCGGTTACGTGGCGCAGCGGATCTTCTGTGCTAAGAATGAAAAGCATTCGCTGTGGGCGACGCTGTGGTTCAACATCGCGCACTACGCGCTGCGGCCCTGGCCTTGGATTCTGACAGCTCTGGCCTCGGTGGCTCTGTACCCCAATTTGAAAGACCCGGAAGTCGGCTACATCAAGGTCTGGGTGGATTATCTGCCCGGGGCGTTACGAGGCTTCATGCTGGCCGCGTTTGCGGCTGCCTACATGTCCACAATTGCCACGCAGCTCAACTGGGGCTCTTCCTATATCGTCAACGACTTCTATCGGCGCTTTGCGGTACGTGGGCGGGACGATAAGCACTACGTGTTCGCGTCGAAGTTCGCCACAACATTCCTAGCCCTGCTGGGGGCGGGAGTCTCACTCATCATGGTGTCCGTCTCCGGCGCCTGGCAATTCATTCTGGGCATCGGGGCTGGCACAGGGGCGGTGTATCTGCTCCGTTGGTACTGGTGGCGCATCAATGCCTGGTCGGAGATTTCGGCTATGACCGCGGCAGCGGTAACCGCGGTTCTGCTGCGCACGGTTTTCCCCATCGGAGGGTCGGAAGGTGAGGTGTTTGCCAAGTCGATTCTCGTGACCGTGGCCGTGACCTCGGTGGTCTGGCTGGCGGTGACCTTCCTTACCAAGCCCGAGCCCGAGTCCAAGCTGCTCGCGTTTTACCGCCGAGTCAGGCCCAGCATTCTTGGCTGGAAGCGCATCGCCGCGCTGGCACCCGAGGTCCCTGCCACTCAGGACGGCTGGCATAATCTGCTCGACTGGCTGCTCGGCTGCTTGATGGTCTATATGGCCCTGTTCGGAATTGGGAAGCTAATACTCGGCTCCACGGGCGTGGGTCTACTCTTCCTGGCCATCTCTGGGCTTTCAGCCTACGCCATCTACTGGGACTTCTCGCAGCGTGGCTGGGAAACGCTGTCAGGCAAGGATTAGGTATTAGGGGCTGGGGGAAGGCCTGGGGACGCGAACCCTCGAGCGCCCAGTTTCTGGTCCTCAGTCACGAGGGTCTAATCCCGAAAATGCGCATCACGGAACTGGAAAACCCGGCCTCGGCTTCCTTGGACACCAAGCCGACGCGGGAAATCCTGCGCATCATTAATCGTGAAGACCGTCGAGTGGCGCTGGCCGTCGCCAAAGTGCTTCCGCAGATCGCGCGGGCCGTAGAACTGGCGGTTAAGGCCCTGGCTCAAGGCGGCCGGCTGGTTTACCTGGGTGCTGGCACCAGCGGGCGTTTGGGAGTGCTCGACGCTGCCGAGTGCATTCCCACGTTCGGCACGGACCGTATCGTAAGCGTCATGGCTGGGGCGCCGGAGGCCATGTTCCGACCCACCGAGGTATCCGAGGACGACCCTCGCCAGGCAGTCCGCGACCTGCGGCAGATCAAGCTCGATCGCCGGGACGTGTTGGTGGGCATATCCGCGAGCGGCCGAACGCCGTATACTCTGGGAGGGATGCGGTTCGCGCGGAAGCTGGGCGCCAGAACCATCGCCTTGACTTCGAACCCGCGGGCGCCACTCTCTCGGCTGGCGGATGCCGCCATTGTGCCAGTGGTTGGCCCCGAGGTGATTGCGGGCTCCACGCGCCTGAAGGCTGGCACGGCTCAGAAGCTGGTTCTCAATATGCTCTCGACCGCCAGCATGATTCGCCTGGGCCGTGTGCTGTCCAACTGGATGATTAACGTCCAGTTGAAGAATCGCAAGCTGCACGAGCGCGCCGGGGCCATTCTGGCGAGAGCTGCCGGGGTCAGTGCTGCCACAGCGGCGCAGACACTTCGCGAATCGAATGAGCAATTGCCGGTGGCGCTCCTGATGCTGTGGAAGAAGGTTTCACAGGAGCAGGCCGTGCGCTTGCTCGGTACAGGACCGAATACAGCAAGCGTTCTGCGCGCCGCCTGGACCGAGCGCAGGCGGGCGAAGAGCGGAGGTCGGGTCCCTGCCGAAGGACGACGACTTGCCGGGAGGCGGAGAAAGCTATGAAGACCACTAAAGCCATCCTTGCGGGAATGATCTACACGCCTACGGAAGAGATCCAGAACGGGGTCATCCTCATCGAGGGCCACCGCGTTGCCAAGGTTGGCCCCAAGGAGCACGTCAAGATCCCTGCCGGCGCCACCGTGATTGACAATCAGGACCGGCTCATCGTGCCCGGATTCATCGATATGCACATTCATGGCGCCGCTGGGCACGATCTGATGGAGGCCTCGACGGAAGCTGTTTCGGCGGTGTCAGCCTATCTGGCCCGCCATGGCACTACGGCCTACCTGGCGACAACCGTCACTGCCAGCCTCGACCGCACGCTGCATGCGGCCCACGGTCTGGGGGAAATCATCCGCGCATCCCACGGGGCTTCCGACAAGATTCCAGGCGCGCAGCCAGTGGGAATTCACTTCGAGGGCCCGTTCCTCAACGCCAAGAAGCGCGGCGCGCATCCGGTGTCGCAACTGCGGAAACCGTCCGTAGAAATTGTGGAGCGCATGCTGGACGCGGCGCAAGGCACCGCGCGGATATTTACCCTAGCCCCTGAACTGGAAGGCGCGCTAACCGTTCTTGAGTACGTGCGGAGCCGCGGGCTGCGCATTGGCATTGGGCACTCGAACGCCACCCATGAAGAGGCCGAGCGCGCCATCGCCGCAGGAGCTACGCACGCTGTCCACATGTACAACGCCATGCGCCCCTTCCTGCACCGCGATTCCGGCATCATCGGCGCCGTCTTGACGGACAATCGCGTCACTGCTGAGCTGATCTGCGATGGTGTCCACGTCGAAATCCCGGCTATCCAGTTGCTGGTGAAGGCCAAGGGAATCGAGCGCATCATCCTAGTGAGTGACAGTTCCAGCGGGGCGGGCATGCCCGACGGCAACTACCGTCTGGGTAACTTCACCGTGCACGTAGCCGGCGGTGTCTGCCGAACCGTTGAGGGAAATCTGGCCGGCAGCACGATCACCCTGGACGCGGCTCTGCGCAACTTGGCGATCTTCACCGGGCTCGGTTACCGCGAGTGCCTGCCCTGCGCCACGCTCAACCCGGCCCGGATCCTGGGTTTGGAGAAACAGAAGGGCGTGATCGCACCCGGAGCCGATGCGGACCTCGCCATCCTCGATCCCAACCACTACGTGACCCAGACGTACGTGCGCGGAAGGCCAGTGCTATAAATGGACAAGTTCCTCATTGAGGGGGGAAAGCCCCTCGAAGGGCGTGTCGTGGCCAGCGGCGCCAAGAACGCGGCGCTGCCGGCGATGGCGGCCTCCCTGCTGACCGACCAGCTCGTCACGCTCCGCAACGTGCCGCGGGTGCGCGACATCATCACCCTGCGCAGCCTTCTCGATGAACTCGGGGTGGACTCTTCTGTCACGCACGAGGAGCACGGCAACCGCTTGGAGATTCAGGCGCGCAAGCTGCTCAATCCTATTGCCCCGTACGAATTGGTGAAACAGATGCGGGCGTCGGTGCTGGTTCTCGGGCCACTGCTGGCGCGCTTCGGGCACGCCCGCGTTTCACTCCCCGGGGGCTGCGCCATCGGCGCGCGGCCGATCAACCTGCACCTCAAAGGACTTGAGACGCTGGGCGCCTCAATCAAGATTGAGCACGGCTACGTCGAAGCGCAAACGGATGGTCTCAAGGGCGCTGCGTTTTGCTTTGACACGATTTCTGTCACCGGCACGGAGAACCTGATGATGGCGGCCGCGCTGGCCGAGGGCGAAACGGTGCTGGAGAACGCGGCGCGCGAGCCCGAGGTCGAAGATCTGGCCAACCTGCTCAGCAAGATGGGAGCGTCCATCCAGGGCGCGGGCACGGACACCGTCCGCATCCGGGGCATGGCACAACTGCACGGCGCAGACCACACGATTCTTCCCGACCGCATCGAAGTCGGGACGTTCCTGGTGGCCGCGGCCATCACCGGCGGCCACCTCATCCTGGATGAGGTCGAGCCTGACCACCTCACGGCCGTCATTGGCAAGCTATCGGAGGCCGGCGTCCGGCTGCGCGTGCGCGCTCCGCACCAACTGGAAGTGGAAGGAGCCCAGACCCTGTGTGCCGCCGACGTGATCACCCACGAATATCCGGGCTTCGCCACGGACATGCAGGCTCAATACATGGCCCTGATGACGCAAGCCGAAGGCTCCGCGGTGATTACCGAGACGATCTTCGAGAACCGCTTCCTGCACGTCCCTGAACTCCTGCGCATGGGAGCCGACATCACCGTAGACGGCCGGCGTGCGGGGGTGCGAGGCCGAACCCCTCTGAGCGGCGCCAAGGTCCAGGCCTCCGACCTTCGCGCCAGCGCTTCCTTGCTCCTGGCTGGCTTGGCCGCTGAAGGCGAGACCCTCATTGACCGCGTGTACCACATCGACCGCGGCTACGAACGCATCGAAGAAAAGCTCACCAAGGTCGGGGCCCGAATCCGCCGCATCTCAGAATCAAGCTGATTGACTCGTGGAATCACTGCTCCAGTGCATCATTGGTACATTGAACCAATGGTTGGGGGGCTCTATGATTCGAGTGCTCAACGCACGGCAAGGCCGATGCTGCCGCACACCACGGCCAGCACGCCCAGCGAGATGAGAACGTACTTGTACTCGCGCTCGAGCCCGAAGGCTATACCTGCCACAATAATGCGGAAAATCGGGGTAACGAGCAGAAGGAGAAGACCGAATTCGGCGATGGCGGCAGGGTCGAGACGGGCAACTCTTGGGAAAAGCGTCCGAAATGACACAAGATGACCACCAGAAGCGAAGCTTACTGGACCACGCAAAAGGACAGGGATTAGGCCCAGGGCCATCACCAGGGTCGAAATGAGCGATCCATACCGCAGGATGGCTGCGATTGCGCTCCGGGCCTTGTCTTCGGTGAGATCATTCATCGAAACCCTACGAACGGTCCGCCTCCGATGGCACGACTATGCCTTCTGCGTTCCGGGCTACCGGGCGAACCCGCCGTGAAAAGACTTCCAAATCATGATCACGGCAAAGTAGAACATGATGCAAGAAAACAAAACGATCAGCCAACGGCTGGGGGTGCGGCGCATGAGCCGCGCCCCGAGCGCTGCGCCGAGATAGACGCCGACCGCCGTGGGAGCGGTGATGAGCGGCCATACATCGCCGCGGGAGTAGTAGATGAAAGCGCTCGCCGCCGCCGTCACTCCAATCATGAGGTTGGACGTCGCGGTGGCCACCTTGAACGGCACGCCCATTGCCAGGTACATCAAGGGCACCTTGATGATTCCGCCGCCCACTCCCAGCATTCCCGAGATCATTCCCGCCCCCCCAGACCCGCAAAGACCCAGGGGCAGGCGCTTCACTTTGTAGGGCTCCAGTAAACTTGGCTCCGCGGCGTCTGCTTTGAAGCTGCGGCGAGCCATCGTCGAACCCGCGTAGCTCAGGAAGACAGCGAAAAGGATAGCCAGCGCCTCCCGGCTCAGCAGCGCGGCCACCAGCGACCCCGTCACCGCGCCGAGTGTCGTGGTCAACTCCAGCGTCATCCCCAGGCGTATGTCACTCAGCCGATGCTCGACGTAGCTGGCCGCGGCCCCGCTGGAGGTGGCGATCACACAACATAGACTTGTCCCGATAGCCTGATGGATGGGAACCCCGAAGACCAGAGTCAGAATGGGCGTGATGATGAGGCCACCACCAATGCCCGTAAGCGAACCGACTCCCCCCGCCACGGCACCCAGAACCACCAATGCGCAAAGATGCAGCCAAGTCAGATCCACAGGTACCTACCGCCTCTGGCTCCCACGTGTCCGGAGGCGTGCCGCCGTAACAGCATCTTTCCCCCACTACACATGGAATCCATCTTCCTCAGGGAGACACTACCAGAAAAAGAGGGAGCCTTTTAGCAGAAAAGTCCAGGAGCCGAGAGCACCACCCCCGGGCTTCCATCCTGTTGAGGTTTGGCGGAATGGACCCGGAAAGACAAAACGGGCGGCGCCAAGGCATTCCTTGGCTGCCGCCCGCTCTTTAATCCCACTTCCTCGCCCGACCCGCTTACGGGCAGGTCATGCCTGTGGGCGGAGTGTATGGACTCGGGCTCACATCCGGGAAGGCCGCGTCCAGCGCGCAGCCCGCCGCGTTGGCTGCCTCCGCCGCGGCCAGCGCCGCTGCTTCCGCGGCCCGTGCCGAGTCCTTCGCGTCTGCCGCCCGCGAGATCGCCACCCCTGCCACGACGGCCGAGGCGCCCGCCACAGCAATCGAGGTGAGTTGCAGCATTGTGCCGGTCCCCACCCTCGTCGCGCCCGAACCGGATCCGGCTGCGCCACCTTGCGGACTGCGGGCCTCGCGCGCCGACAAGGTGATCGTCTTCCCCTTCACCACCTCCACCGCCGGCCCGCTGCCTTCCACCCGCAGCTTCCCTTCCTTCGCTGTCACCACGACCACCGCGTTCAGGAGCGCCACTTCGCCCAGCGTCTTGAA
This sequence comes from Terriglobia bacterium, assembly GCA_050014795.1. GTDB lineage: Bacteria > Acidobacteriota > Terriglobia > UBA7540 > UBA7540 > JALHUF01. The sequence goes on from JBEKCQ010000081.1 coordinate 15,410, forward strand.
TCCCGCCACCGGCAGAATCGAAACCTCGCCTACTTTCACCCGCAGGCTCACTCCCTCTGCCGCCCGATACAGCGACACGTTCCCTTGCCCCAGCAGCACCGTCACCTCGCCCGTCTCCCGCAGGAACGACGCCACTGTCTCCCGTCCAAACACCAGCCGGCTCCCCGGCTCCACGGCCACCACCGCCGCGCCATCCTTCACGGCCAGGCTGTCGCCGCTGAACACCGTGGTGTTGGGCAAGAGCGCCTGCCCCCCCATTGTCGCGTTCATGCTCCCAGCCACCGAGCCGACCACCGCCGACCCGCCAAAGGCTGAAACCGATGCCGCCAGTACCACCAGGAGCACCAGTAAAGATACCCGCGCTTTCCTTTTTTCGCTGAACATGTTACTGACTCCTTCTTGGGTTGGGCCAGCAATCTCAGCCCCGGAATACGTATCGACGACTCCGCAAGCCTTCTTTAACGGTTTCGAGTCTATGTGAGGCTTCGAAACCTTGTCAAGCACTTTCCCCGAAACCGGCTTAGCTCGCCTGATGGGGGTTGACGATTCACGCCACAGTCTCAGCGAGGCTCGCGACTAGCGCTCGCGAGCAGCTTTTGGATGGCAACGGCAACACCCTCCCTCGGGCCGAAAACCGCCGAGCCTGCTACCAGAACGTCAGCGCCCGCCTCAACCACCAGAGGCGCAGTTTCCTCGTTGATGCCGCCATCTACCTCCACCTCGCATTGGAGGCCCTGCCGCTCAATGGCCTCCCGCACCTGCCGGATCTTGGGCAGGGTTTCAGGGATGAACTCCTGGCCACCGAATCCGGGATTCACCGTCATGACGAGCACCAGTTGCACGCTGGCGAGCACTTCGGAGATGAGACTCGCCGGCGTGGCAGGGTTGAGAACGACTCCAGCCTTCTTCCCCAGGGAATGAATGTGTTGGATGGCACGGTGCAGGTGGGGCGTGGCTTCCTGATGAACGAGAATC
>JBEKCQ010000082.1:0-16278 GCA_050014795.1 Terriglobia bacterium
AAGAGATCGGAGTGACAATCACAACGCTGCTTCGCTTTTTTCGAAACCGCTGGTCGCGCCCGCTGGCTGTGTGGTGCCTGATATTCATCCAGGCCCAGCTCTTGTGGGTTGCGGAGTCTCATCATCACGAGGAAGATCAGATTGTTTCAGGACACTGCCTGGTGATGCAGAGGGGTGATGTCGCTACACAGCGCGCCGTGGTCAGGCCGTCGTGTGTGGCCTGTCAGATCGGTTGGCAGAATGTAGCTCGCCCGGCGGCAGGATTCCCGGCTGCTCCCCCCGCCTCCGTGCTCCCTTTCCTCTCCACGTTTTCACTGCTTGATTTCGGCCTCTCGCGTCTGACTATTGTCCCCGCCCGTGCGCCCCCGGTCTTGTGAGGATGTCCCTCCAGCCGCCCTTGCCCGGCGGAGAACCATTTCCTCCTTTGTTGACTGAAAATCTGAGGAGCGTTGAGATGAAAAAAACCTGTATCCTCTCTTGTTTGGTTTTTCTCGCGCCAGGCATGCTCTGGGCGCAGGCGACGGATGACACGCGGGAACGGTTGAAAGGCCTTGAAGAGCGGATCGTCACGTTGGAGGCCGAAATACGAGCCCTCAAGGCTGGTCAGGCGACCGCGCCTGCCCCGGCACCTGCGGAGACTGCTCCCGTCGCGCCGCCTACCGCCCCGCCCACGCAGGTCGAGGCGCCCGCTGGAGCGCCCGGCGCACCCTCAGGCCCGCTTCCCGTTTATGGCGGGGCTAGCGCGATGGCCAAGATCCTCAACCCGGACGTAAGCGTGATTGGGAATTTCTTGGGTGCTGCGGGTCGAAATCCTGGGCGCCAAGTCCCGGCCCTCGACATGCACGAATCCGAGGTCGGGCTGCAAGCCATCATCGATCCTTACGCGCGAGGCGATTTCTTCCTTTCTTTCGGCCCAGAGGGTGTGGCCGTGGAAGAGGGCTACATGACTTTCACGTCTTTGCCGGGCGGCGTAGTGGCGAAGGTTGGCAAGATGCGGTCCAGCTTCGGCGTGGTCAACACGCTTCACACTCACAACATGCCGTGGACCGACCGCCCACTGGTCACGGAGCACCTGTTGGGCGGGGAGGATGGAATCAACGATGCCGGCCTGTCGGTGAGCCGCATTCTACCTGCCCCCAAAGGCTTGTTTCTGGAAGCGACCGCGCAGCTTTTTCGTGGAGACTCGGCAGACGTGTTCCAGTCCACGCGACGCGGCGATCTCTTGACCGTTGGACACTTGCGGGGTTACAGCGACCTGACGGAATCCACCAACCTCGATATGGGGTTCTCGTATGCGCGCGGTCACAACGATGTAGGCACGGCGTTCATCACCCAACTCTACGGGCTGGACGCCACATTCCGCTGGAAACCGTTACGGCGAGCCGTCTATCACAGTTTCCTTGCCCGGACCGAACTTGTCTGGAGCCGGCGTCAGCAGGAGCTTGCGATTCAGCGCCCGTTTGGATTCTACACTTCTGCCGACTACCGGCTGACGAGGCGCTGGACCTTTGGGGGGCGCTACGACCGGTCTGACCGGGCGCAAAACGCCCTGCTGACGGACAGCGGCTTTTCGCCGGTGATTACCTACTGGCCCAGCGAGTTCAGCCAGATCCGCGGCCAGTACCGTTTCACCCGTTACCCCGACGGACGATCGGGCAACGACTTGCTGTTCCAGTTCTTGTTTGTTTTGGGGGCGCATGGCGCCCATCCCTTTTAGGAGAGCTTATGTCTCGAAGATCCAGTTTGCTTTGTGTCGCCGGTTCGGCTCTTGCCCTGGCGTTGGTCTTGGGTGTGGTTACTCCTCGACCGGCGCACGCTGCTTCGAAGCTGAAGATCGTCACCTCAACCACGGACTTAGCCGAACTTGCCGCCCAAGTCGGGGGCGACCGGGTAGAGGTGGAATCGATTGCTCGCGGCTACCAAGACCCGCACTTCGTGGAAGCCAAACCCAGCTTCCTGCTCAAGTTGCGCCACGCTGATCTGCTCATTGCCGTCGGGCTGCAACTGGAAATTGGCTGGCTGCCCCCCTTGATTACCCAATGCGGAAACCCTAACGTTCAAGTCGGCGCCAAAGGCTATCTGGATGCCTCGCAATTCGCGGAGATCCTGGAGATCCCCACCGGCGTCGTGACGCGCGCCATGGGCGACGTCCACCCGTTCGGGAACCCTCACTACTGGCTCGACCCGGAGAACGGGCGAAGGATTGCCCGCGCAATTGCCGGGAAGCTGGCGGAAATGCAGCCGCAGGATTCCGCGTATTTCGAGGAGCGATTTCAGGCCTTCAGCAAACGGCTGGACGGGGCGGAGAAGGTCTGGGACGCGGCGATGAAACCGTTTCAGGGGCGCAAGGTGGTGACCTACCATCGCTCCTGGCCCAATTTCCTGAGGCGGTTTGGCCTGGTGTCAGCGGGGGAAATCGAGCCGCGTCCGGGCATCCCGCCCAGCCCACGGCACACGGTTGAGATCATCCAAATGATGAAGCGGGACAACGTGAAGGTCATCTTGGTGGAGCCCTATTTCGATTTGAAGACGCCGAACGCCATCGCGCGTGAGACCGGGGCGCAAGTCGTGGTTCTGCTGCCGTCGGTGGGTGGCGAGAAAGAAGTCACCGACTACTTCAAGCTTTTCGATTACGACATCGCGCTGCTGACACGGGCGTTCCAGTTGACGCAGTAGGATGTTGAAGGAGGACGAATGGAAGTTTTTCCCTTTTTGCTTGCGCCGTTTGTGGCCAGTCTGATTCTGACGGGGATCCACGCCTACCTGGGTGTGCACGTGGTCGAGCGAGGCGTCATCTTTGTTGACCTTGCCTTGGCCCAGATCGCAGCGCTCGGCGCGACGATGGCCATCCTGGTCGGGATAAACCCGCATGCCGGTGGCGCCTATTGGATTAGCCTGGGGTTCACGTTCCTGGGGGCGGCAATCTTCTCCCTGGCGCGGATGCGCCGTGTCCGCATCCCGCAGGAAGCGTTTATCGGCATCGCCTATGCGGTGGCCTCGGCGGGCGCCATCTTGGCCATGAGCAAGGCCACAGGTGAAACGGAACACCTCAAGGACATGCTGGTCGGCAACATCCTCGCCGTCTCTTGGGAGGAGGTGATCCGCACGGCCGTGCTCTACGGCGCCATCGGGTTGTTCCACTACATCTTCCGCAAGAACTTCCTGCTCATCTCGATCAACCCCAAGGCCGCCGAAGAGAAAGGGGTTTCTATTCGTCTCTGGGACTTCCTCTTCTACGCTTCCTTCGGTTTCGTGGTCACTTCCTCGGTGGCTATTGCCGGGGTCCTGCTGGTTTTCTGCTATCTGATTGTGCCCTCGGTGGGGGCCATGCTGTTTGCAGACCGGATTGGACCGCGCTTGGCCATCGGTTGGACGATGGGGACCTTGGTTTCCGCGCTGGGTGTTTACCTTTCCGTGGTTCTGGACTTGCCCACGGGTGCCACCATCGTCTGCACCTTCGGCGGCGTATTGGTGCTGATGTTCGTATTTCACCTGATCTTGTTTCGCGGTCGCCGCGCCGCGGAGGTTCACTCTTCCGGGACGCGAATCTCCCCATAGCCCGAGCACCCTGGCCGGGAGGCAGGCGGGAGCGAGTCTGGAGAGAAACACTTGACGCCGAACTGCTGGCCGCCTGTTCTGGAAATTGATTTTTGACCGAGCGGTCGGCTAAAATCCCAACGGGCCACAAGCGGGAGGAAACTCTTGCGGCAACGAAAGGAGCTTCGCGGCTTGACTAAGAGATTAGGGAAGTACATCGGGGTTTTTGTCGGCTCACTCCTGGCGCTCGGCAGCGCCTGGCTCATTGGGAACGAAGGGCGGTCGGCAACTACCGCAACCAGCGATGCCGCAACTCGCCAGAAGATTATTCGCTACGTGCGGGCCAGGTTTGGTGTGCCCGATTCAGTGAAGCTGACGGCTGACCCGCTGCGCCCTTTCACATACCCGCAGTTTCTTCAGACCACCATCACGTCGGATGACGGCAAGCAGAAGCATTCCAATCCTGCCTTCGTCACGAAGGACGGTCGCTACCTCATCTTCGGTAGTCTGTTCATGTCGGGGGCCGACCCGAACAACGAGATCGTTCAGCACGTTCGCGAGCTATTCAAAATCCAGACAGCTTCGAGCGTGACGGCCGGCCCCTTTCGGAATTCCACTTTTCCCAATCTACTCGCGACCACCGTCACCGTGGATGATGGAAAACAGAAGGTGAATCAGGATTTCTACCTGACCCAGGACAATCGCTGTCTGATAGTAGGGACCATTTTCGATTTGGCTGTGGACCCGAAGCGGGAAGCGTTACGGACTATCGTCACGGCCGATCAGCCCAGCCAGGGCCCCGCGCGCGCGCCGGTGACCGTGGTGGAGTTTTCCGACCTCCAGTGCCCGGCGTGCCCGCGCCTCCATGAATTCCTGGAGAAGGAACTGCTGCCCAAGTACGGAAACAAGGTAAGAGTGGTGTACAAGGAGTTCCCCCTGCCTGCCATCCACGATTGGACGCTGACGGGATCCATCGCCTGCCAGTGCGCTTATCAGATCAGCCCGCCGGCGTATGTGCCCTACCGCTCCCTGATTTTCAAGAATCAGACGAGCTTCAACGCGGCGAATGCCCGTGACCTGCTACTAGATTATGGCGAGCAGGCGGGGGTCGACCGCTTGCGCCTGGCCGCGTGTATTGACTCCAAGGCGTCCCTGCCCCGAGTCGAAGCAAACATGCGCGAGGGGAATCTGGTCGGGGTGTCACGAACCCCCACGGCTTTTGTGAACGGGAAGATGGTGGTGGGTTTGGAATCGGCGGACGCCTTCTACAAGGTCGTCGATGAGGCCTTGCGCGCCCTGGCCAAGTGAGGCGGGAGGCGCGACACGGGAACATAGTCTCAAGCTTGGGCCGAGGCTTCTGTAGTCACGAGTCCCAAACTTCCAGTCCCCGGTACCCAGCCCTCAGCACCCAGGCTCTCGCAGAAAGTTCTTGACAAGTCGAGGACTGTGTGCTATAATAGTAGCCTAGAGAATGGAACGCTGACCCGATGTCGGCTCGGGCGATGCACGCCGGGGAAGATGCTCTATGGCACGCGGAACGAGAATGGGTTCGGCCAATAATCCTATGAAAACAGGCGGTTTAGGCCTCGCGAGCGAGGCGGAAATGGCAACATAGAAGATAGTTTATTTGGGGTCCCCAAAGCTGCCATGTTGCTGAAAATAAATCAGATGTCAGCTTTGGTAGCGTCACAATCAGCCGCAAATTGCGTGCCTAGCTGGCTTTCTAGCCGCCCCCAGGCACCCGTTATGCCCGTTATCTCGGCGCTCGGTTAGCCCCTGACTCATAGTTCACGGGCGGGCAACAGTGCCACCCGGGGCAACCGCGGAAGAAACACAAACAAAATCAGGAAGTACACCAGGCAGACTGTGCCTCCAAGCGTCAGGGCAAAGCGTACCCCCAGCGCTTCGGCCACGGCGCCGGCCTGCAAGCTCCCGAGTGGTGCCAATCCCAGCACCGCCAGGTTGTACATGCTCATGATTCGCCCGCGAAGCGCCCGGGGGCTGGTGAGTTGCAGGGTGCTGTTGGTGAGCGTGAGCGTGCCCACCATGGTCGCTCCTATGACGACCAGCAGCAGAAACGCCCACCGGAAAGATTGCGTCCGTGCCAGCAGGATGAGCGCGAGGGCGAACAACGCCGCACTGCCGACGATGTATTTCCCCCTTTGTCGGATACCGGACTGCGCCGCTAGGGTGAGCGCAGACGTCACCGCGCCCAGGCCCGCTCCGGCCATCAAGTAACCCAGTCCAGAGGCTCCGACGTGAAGGAGGTCGCGCGCGAACACGGGCATCAGAACCACGAAGGGCAGACCGAGGAGGCTGAGGAAGGCAGGCACAGAAAGTAGAAGGATAATCGTACGGTTCTTGCCGACGAAGCGAAGGCCGTCCACCATCGCGGCCCAGACCGAGGGGCCTTCTTCAGCCAGGTGGCGAGGAACAGTGATCGCCAGCAGGGCAATAATCAGGGCCAGGAAGCTGACGGAGTTCAAGTAGAAGCAGCCCGCCGCACCGAGCGAGCCCAAAGCCAGTCCGGCCAGCGTTGGCCCGATCGCGCGGGACATGTTGAACTGCGCCGAATTCAGAGCCACCGCGTTGGTCAAATCCTCCCGCGGGACCAGATCCAGCACCACGGCCTGATAGGCTGGAGCGTTGAGGGCCGAGGCCAGACCGGTACAGAAACTGATCACCAAGATCTCGCCAATCGAGGCGAGGCGGACCGAGGTGAGGATGGCCAGAATCAGGGCCAGAACCATCATGGCGGTCTGCGTTCCCAGCATCAGCTTCCGCCGATTCAAGCGGTCCGCGATGGCCCCGCCGGGGAGGGAGAAGAAGAGCAGAGGAAGCGAGCCCAAGAAGCCGTTCAGCCCCAACAAGAATGGCGAGTTGGTAATCTCCAGCACCAACCAGCCGAGGGCCAGGTTCTGCATCCAGGTGCCGATGTTGGACAGAAAATTCCCCGTCCAGAAGAATGCGAAATCCCGATGGCGCAGGGAGCGAAACATCGTCGCCAACCGGCTGGGCTCAGCCGCAGGTTCGGCGATAACGCTCGGCAGGTTTGAATTTTCTGGACCCATGTCCGGCACGCGCCCGGGGGAACAAGGCGTCAGTCTATCATAGCGGAGACGGGTCGAGATTCGGCCGACCAATGTAACCCGGGACGCGGCTCGTTCGTCTGTCATCTTAGGTTGAGAATTGGACGAGGGAGGAAAACATGAAGCGTTGGGCACTAGCTGGAGTCATGTTGGCGTTGGGATTGTTCTCCCTGGCTGTGATCGCAACGGCACAGCGTGGGGAGGAAGGCGGACCCTGGGGACGGGGAGAACACGGCCGGGATTTTCAGCTGCTGGCTATGCTAGAGAACGAGCGCGTGAAAACGGAGCTTGGTCTTACTGACGAGCAAACCGACCGGCTGCGCCAGATTATGGTCGATGCGAAGAAGAATTCCGTCAGGACTCGGGCGGACATCTCCGTGCGGGGCATCGAACTGCGCGAGATGCTGCGAGCCGACAAGCCCGATCGGGAAGCGGTCATGAAAAAGGTGCAGGAGATCTCGGACCTGCGCGGGCAGATCATGAGGCAGCATGTGGAATCGCTCCTGGCGGCGAAGACCGTGCTCACGCCTGAACAGCAAAAGAAGATGCGCGCTTTCTTGGAGCATCGCGGCAGGCCCGGCATGCGGCATGAAGGGTTCCGGCCGCACCGGCCAGGAGCCCCGGAAGGAGCGCCGGAGCCACCCGCGCCCCCCGAACCGCCCGTCCAGTAGCTGTCGGGAGTGACGCGTTGAACCGCGTCACTCCGACCCTTCAGATGTCCGCGTACGTCATCGTCACAGCCTTGTCGGCCCGCGCACGTTGTGTTTGTCTACTTCCCAGTGATATAGTCTCAAGTGGGTTTTGTGTTCCGCCGATACTCTGCTGAGGCAAGATGAAAACCGGAAGAGCACAGCCTGCGGGCAGACCGGACGCAGTCAGATCCTGGGGAGGTGGCGCCGCGCGGGCTCGCTTTCAGAAAGCCTGAGCGGCTGAGAGGCTGAATGGGAAAAGAACCAGAATCTCATGTGGAACAACTGCGGCAGGAGATTCAGGCGTTGGAGGGCCGGGACTTCCACCTCTGGTCCATCGGAGTCCTGGTCACCTTAGTGGTGGCCGCGGGATTCGTGGCCCTTGTTTGGCCCAACGTAATGTGGAACCTGGGGGAGTTCCGCGTGGATGGTCGGTACTTCCCGCAGCTCATCTACGGTTTTGTCACCTTGGTTGTGCTTTTCAATATCTACCAGATTCAGCAGCGGCGGCTTCTGGGACACGCGCGCGATGAGTTGGTGCACGAACTTCTACGCGGTGAGGCATTGGAGAGGCTTTCGTTGGTCGATCCCTTGACCGAGACCTTCAACCGGCGCTATCTGGATCAGATCCTCCCCAAGGAAGTCAGCCGCACTGACCGCCGCGGAGGCAGCCTGGCCTTGGCGGTCATTGATGTGGATGATTTCAAGTCAGTGAACACTCGTTTCGGACACCCCGTGGGGGACAGGGTCCTGACCGAGGTTGCCGAGTTGCTGAAAAAGCTGTTCCGCGCCTCCGACACCGTGATTCGCTATGGCGGCGACGAGTTTCTGGTCCTTATGGGCGACACTACGGAGCAGGAAGCCGAGGCCGCCGTCGCCCGACTGCACGCGCAGGTGGACAGATGGAACCTCACGGGCGCCATCGCGGGCTACAAAATGGGGCTCAGTTGCGGCGTGGCGGCGTATTCAAAAGGAGCGAACGTCACGGAAGTGCTCCAGACCGCCGACGACCGAATGTACGGCCAGAAGTTGCAGAAATCGCCAGCCGCCTAGCATCCTTTCCTCTCCTGGGCTGTAACATTTCGCGTTGAAAATTGAAGTTGAGAAGGACGAGGGTCTCTCCGGTAGAGATCCCCCTGCCGGTAATGGCATGAGAAAGGAGACACCCTCATGGAGTCGACTGGCGGAGATGCTCCTGGCCTCCACCCGGGGCGGGATGTCCTACCGCAAGGTGGCGCGTTGGGCGCGCGAGCATCTGGGGATGGTGATCCCGCCGGCTTGGTGCAAGCCATCCTAGCGCACTTTATCAGATAACGTAGAAGTAAAGTTGCCTATAGTAGTAAGGGGAGACGACCCTCTCGCTGTCCCCTTGAGAGAATGTCGGCAGCCACTCGAACTTACCTTAGGTTCTGGGGCATCCTGATAAGTTGTTGATATGCGGATACTTATCAGCTTCGCTGAATTTCTCAACACCTGCTGATTCTAAAGAACTTATCAGCTTTGTTTTCTTTTTCACAAAGTCAAATGACTGATTTTCCAGGACTTATCAGGTTCGTTTTTTTCAAGGGTATAAAGAATGCTCACCCCCTGCGTTCAGCGCCCTCCAGGCAAGTTTGCATATCTTTCAACCCTGCGAAACGAGTGGCGATGGAACGCCGCCGCAAGTCCCGTTCGCGCCGCCCCCGAGTTAAAGCCCCAGCCTGCGCACCCTCGGACCCTGCTCTCATGGTTATTGTAGTCTATCACAGTTGCCGCCAAAAGTCAAGCAAAAAATGCAGGGGGGTGAGGTCAAGCGGTTGGGGCAAAAAGGCCGAGGGTGCGATTTCCGCGCTGGCGCCGCGCGGGTCTTGCTCTCCCCCCCAGCCAGGCAGTCATCTCCTCCCTCACCCGCTCACTCACACACTTGAACCTCACAGGGGGATACGATGTACCTTTCCAATTCCATTCTCCCGGCCTGTTTGCTTCGCTGATTCCTGCCGCTTATAATGGAGCGTTTGCGCATATGGCGTTGCGCCACGCTGGGGGCTTTCCCTCGGCCGAAGCGTCGGGGCATCTCACATGAAACATGCGGAGGCAATCGTTGGAGAAGGCTGAGCGCCGGTCCATCTCTGACTCGGTGCGCGGCGGTGGTCCTGCTCCCCAGGCCAAGCCAGCAGGGCCCGCTGGCGGGGGCGCAGTGGAGACGCAGGCTTCCGGGATGGCGGACGTGTCGATTTCCGTCCCGAACGGGGGTCTGCCCCCGGGATTCTCCTCCCTCCCCAGTCGTGATGCGGTCGTCGTACGTGGGGCGCGCGTTCACAATCTGAAGAATATCGACTGCGAAATCCCTCACAACCGTTTGACGGTGGTCACGGGTGTCTCAGGCTCGGGCAAATCCAGTCTGGCTTTCGACACGATTTACGCCGAGGGACAGCGTCGGTATGTCGAATCGCTCTCCGCGTACGCTCGCCAGTTCCTGGAGCGGATGGAGAAGCCGGATGTGGACGAGGTGGAAGGCATCGCGCCGGCTGTAGCCATCCGCCAGAAGAATGTCACCCGTAACCCGCGTTCGACGGTGGGTACCGCCACGGAAATCTACGATTACTTGCGACTGCTTTACGCGCGCATCGGGGTAACCTTCTGCCCCCGGTGCGGCGAGGTCGTGCGCAAAGACAACGTCGACGAGATTGCCGACCGCATTCTGACGCTCGCGCCCGGCAGGCGCTTCCACGTCCTGTTTCAGGTCAACCCCGGCGTCACAGACGTAGCGGAGCACCTTCGGGGTGCTCCCGGAGGAGGAAAGAGTTCTTCTCTCCGCATCGCGAAAGGGCACTCACGCCCGCGCGGGAAGCAGGCTGTCGAGGCGTCAGGCCCGACCACGCTTGCCAATGCTACGCGCCGTCCTTTGCCGCCCGATGATTCCCTCAAACCACGCCTCTTCTCGCTGCGTCAAAGTGGCTTCACCCGCCTCTACCAGGAGGGCAAGGTCTTCGAGTTCTCGACGCCTGAATCGCTGCTGGAGATTGACTTTGCCCAGCCTGTGTACGTTCTCGTGGACCGTTTGGTGATCAGCCCGGACATCCGCCAGCGTTTGATAGATTCTGTGGAACTCTGCTACCGCGAGGGTGGCGAAGCCGTTCTGGAATTTGTCGCGCCGGACCCCGGCAGCGTGCCCGAGCGGCTGGTGTTCAACGAACGTTTTGAGTGCAAGCAGTGTCAGACCGTGTTTCAAGAGCCCGAGCCGCGGCTCTTCTCGTTCAACAATCCCTACGGGGCCTGCCCGCGTTGCCAGGGTTTCGGGAACACGATTGACTTCGACCTGGAGCTGGTTATTCCCGACAAAAACAAGACTCTGGCCGAAGGGGCCATCGCGCCCTGGACCAAGCCTCGCTATCGGGCGTTCTACAACGAGATGAGGCAACTGGCGCGCGGGCGGGGCGTCCCACTGGATGTGCCCTACTACCGGCTTACGGCGGATCAGCGCCGCTGGCTGATTGAGGGCGATGAGGAGTTCGAGGGGATTCGCGGGTTCTTTGGATACCTGGAGCGCAAGAAGTACAAACTTCACGTGCGGGTATTTCTCAGCCGGTACCGCGGCTATGCGCTGTGCCAGGAATGCCAGGGAGGCCGCCTGCGCCGCGAGGCGCTGAACGTCCGCGTCGAAGGCAAGTCCATTACCGACGTCTGCCGGCTGTCCATCCAGGAGACTTACCGCTTCTTCAACGAATTGCGCCTTACGCCTTTCCAGGAGGCAGTCGCAGACAAAGTGCTGGAGGAAATCCGCTCGCGGCTAAGATACCTGTACAAGGTCGGGCTGGAATACCTGACGCTCGACCGTCTGGCCTCCACGCTTTCCGGCGGCGAATCGCAGCGAATTCAGCTGGCCACGGCGCTCGGCTCGAATCTCGTGGGGGCGCTCTATGTGCTGGACGAGCCCTCCATTGGCCTCCACGCGCGCGACACGGGACGGCTGATCGAGATTCTGGAAAGCCTGCGCGACCTCGGAAACACCATTCTGGTCGTCGAGCACGACCCGGAGATGATGCGGCATGCCGACAAGATTCTGGACTTGGGGCCCGGCGCGGGGGAACACGGCGGGCGCATGGTCTTCGCGGGCGATCTGGCGGGCCTCGAGGCAGACCCGCACTCGCTGACCGGCCGCTATCTTTCCGGAGAATTACGGATTCCCGTTCCCGCCGAGCGCCGCGCGCCCGGAAAGGCTTGGCTGCGCATCCGGGGAGCCCGCCAGCACAACCTCAAGTCGATCGACGTGGATATCCCGCTGGGACTGCTGGTGTGCATCGCCGGAGTGTCCGGCTCTGGGAAATCTACGCTGGTCCATGACGTACTCTACAACGCCTTGATTTCCCGCCGTGGCGTTGCGGCCCCGCGCGCTGAGTACGAACGGATTGAGGGCGACCACCTCCTGGCCAACCTGATTCTGGTTGACCAGTCTCCCCTGGGGCGGACTCCGCGCTCGAACCCCGTCACCTACATCAAAGCCTTTGACGCGGTGCGCGAGATCTTCGCCTCTACGCCTGAGGCCCGCAAGCGCGGCTATACGCCCGGCCACTTCTCTTTCAACATCCCCGGGGGGCGCTGCGAAACCTGCCAGGGCGACGGCACGGTAACGGTGGAAATGCAGTTCCTGGCCGACGTTGAATTGGTTTGTGAAGAATGTCGCGGGCGGCGCTTCAAGTCCAGCCTGCTTGAGGTCCACTACAAAGGCAAGAACATCCACGACGTTCTCCAGATGACCGTGAAGGAAGCGCTGGCGTTTTTCTCGAACGTCCCGAAAGTGACCAACAAAATCCGGGTGCTCGACGAAGTCGGCTTGGGGTATCTCCGCCTGGGCCAGTCGGCCACGACGCTTTCCGGGGGTGAAGCCCAGCGCGTCCGCTTGGCCGCGCATCTGGCGCATCAGACCAGCGAGAACAGCCTCTTCATCTTTGACGAGCCCACCACCGGCCTGCACTTCGACGATATCAATAAACTCCTGGCAGCCTTCCGCAAGCTGATCGAGGCCGGCGCGAGCGTCCTGATCATCGAGCACAACCTCGACGTGCTGAAGACCGCGGACTGGATCATTGACCTTGGCCCCGAGGGGGGCGATGATGGCGGATATGTGGTTGCCACCGGCAGGCCCGAGGATTTGCTCAAGAACCCCCACTCCTACACCGGGAGGTATCTGGCGCGGTACCTTTCGAACCACGGAGGGCCGGTTGGTGCCCGCACGAAGGAGCGCTAGTCCTGGCGCGGTGGCGCTCGGCGTGGCGCTGCTATTCCTGGTTTCTCCTGGCGCCGGCGATGGGGCGGCGGCCTTTGGGCCGGCACGTTTCCTATGCCCTGGTGCTCGCCTGAAGGCGGCCGCTACTCAATCCTCCGCACCGCTCCAGCGCAAAGACGTTCCTGCGCTGCTGAAAGTCGCCAGTGAGGCGCTGGACCGGAAAGATCTCTCCGCCGCCGTCAAAGCCCTGAAGTCAGTCGTGGAAATCGAACCGGACATGTCCGCAGCGTGGTTCAACCTGGCCTACGCCTATTCGGGTCTCCACCAGGACGAGGAGGCGGTCCGAGCCTACCAGAGGACGCTCGAACTCCAACCCGACCTTTTTGAAGCTCACCTGAACCTGGGGATCCTGCTGATTGAGACGAAACAGGTCCCGGAGGCGGTAAAGCATTTGGAGAAGGCGGTGGGGCTGAAACCCGAGCACGCGCGAGCCCACCTCTATTACGGTCGAGCGCTCGGCGCGGTCGGACAACCGGAGGCTGCAGAGAAGCAATTCCAAGAAGCCCTCCGTTTGGACCCGGCGCTCGCGATTGCCTGCTTCGACTTGGGTCAGCTTCGCCTGGGGACGAAGCGCTACGCAGACGCTCTGGCGGCATTCGAGCGAACTGCGGAACTTGACCCCAAGCTCATACAGGCTCAACTGGGGCTCGCGCTGACCCTGGAAGGTATGAATCGATTGCCGGAAGCCTTGCCGCACTTCGAGCAGTACTTGGCGGAAAAGCCGGACGACCTCGAGACCCGGTTTCATACGGCGCGGCTTTATCTCCAGCAAGGGAAGAACGAGCAGGGCTTCGAGAACTTGCAGGCCGTTTATCGCGCCAATTCCCAACTGCCGGGTTTGGCGGCGGCGCTGGGTGATGTCTGCGCCCTGCTGAAGAGGTTTGCCGAGTCGGAGAAGTACTACCGGCAAGCCCTCGCGACCACGCCCCAGGACTTCGACCTTCACCGGGCATTGGGCCAGACCCTGCTGGGTGAGGAAAGGTTCGCTGAAGCCGAAGGCGAGTTTCGGGCGAGCCTCCGCCTTGACCCGAAGAATCGCGACGCCGCTCAGGGCCTCGCCACGAGCCTCTATCTCCAGAAGCGCTATGGCGAGGCTGTCCCGTTAGTCGAGAACCTGACGCGGCCGGCCGATGCCCCTGTCGGCCTCTTCTTTGTGCTGGCCTCCTGCTATGACCACCTCCGCGATCTCCCCCGCGCCCTCCAGGCTTATGAAAGGTTCCTGCAGCTTTCCGAGAACCAGAGTCCGGACCAGGAATGGCAGGCGCGCCAGCGAGTGAAAGTCCTCCGTCGCGAACTGCGAAAGTAGCTATAATAAAATCCGTTCCCATGGCCGCTGGCCGCTACGTCGTGACCGCCGTCCTGTTGCCTCTCCTCCTCGGAGCGCTAGCCGGAGGTGCTTCTCCGGCCCGCCGGGCCGATAGGGAGGCGGATTTGCTGGCTCGCTTGGAGCGAGAGCGAAACCCTGTAAAGAGAGCGAAGCTGGAAATCCGCCTGGGGCGAGTGAAGCTCTTCCAGGCGATAGGCGCGTTCGACAGAGGGAACGTCGAGGAATGCCACGAACTCTTGAGCGCTTACCTGGAACGGATGAAGAGTGCATGGGCAACGCTCAACAGTTCCGGACGGCAGGCTTGGCGACACTCTCAGGGCTTCAGGGAATTGGACATTGCTTTGCGCGAGGATGGGCGCTTTCTGGAAGACCTCAAGCACCGGATTCCCTATCAGGATCGCGGGCCGGTGGAGAAGGTTGCGCAGGAAGTTGACGAACTGCGGAATCAAGTGCTGAAGGAGCTTTTCCCTCCCGAGCACCCCTCGAAGAAAACGAGCGGGTTGGCCCCGCGCCGGAGGCCGGACTATTCGATGGGGATGGTGCAGGGATGAAATGCCGAGGCTGCACAGTCGCGCTGGGTCTCCTCCTGCTCTGGGTTTCCGTCCTTTCGCTTCGGGCCCAAAGAGGAGCGACACTTACTGACGCCGAGGAAGACAAGGTCCGCGAGACTCAAGATCCCGGAGAGCGAATCGTGGTTTATCTTGACCTATTGCAGACGCGCCTGGATCGTTTTGAGAGTTTTCGAACAAAGCCCGACAATCCGAAATATGATTACGCGGCCTACCTTGACGGCCTGCTGGTGGAATACGTCGCGCTGAATGACGAGCTGAAGAACTGGATTCAGTTTCACTACCGGGAGAAGCATGACATGCGACGTGGGCTGCGCGCCTTGCTGGAACGTGGTCCGCAGCAACTGGCGGCGCTGCGCCAGACCCAACAGTCGCCTGACGCCTTCGCTTCCCAATACGGCGACACACTGCGCGATGCGATTTCCCAGCTTTCTGACACGCTCGATGGTGCTACCCGCGCGCTCGCCGACCAGGAAAAGAAGTTTGCGGAAATGAACCGCGACGAGAAAGCCGCGGCGCGCCTCTCCAAGGAGCGCGCCAAGGAAGAAGCAAAACGCACGAAGGAAGAGAAGAAGCTCCGCAAGCGGCTGGGCAAGGGTAAAGTGCCCGGCGAGTCCGACGAGAACTGATGCGGCCCTTGGAAATCCCTGTCCAGCACCGACCGCCTGAGCAACTTTCCTTGCCTCTGGAACCCGCGGTGGACCCGGAAGGGACCTTTGCGCGGGTTTTCCGCCGCCTGGGTTTGAAGCGGCCAGCCCCTGCCTTCCGGGTGGAGTACAAGCCCTTTGCCAACCTGCGGAGCAGTGTCCATCTGAGAGACAACTGCGCAGTGGTCCACATCTCGGACCTGTTGGTGGAGGCGCCGCCGCTGGTGCTCGAAGCCTTGGCGGAAATCCTGCTGGCTCAGCTTTTCCGTCGCCGGCCTTCGCGTGAAGCCCGGGCCTGTTACCTGGCTTACATCTTCAATCCTGCCGTACGTCGCCGCATCGACGAGGCGCGCCGTCGGCGCGGTCGCAAGCGAATCCTCTCTCCGCGCGGACGGCACTTCGATCTGGAGGAGATTTTTCAGAAGCTGAACCGCCGCTACTTCGAGGGCGAACTTCGCCTCTTGCGCCTGGGCTGGAGCGCGCAGCGCTCGAGGACCCTCCTCGGCCACTACGATTCGGCGCATCGGACCATCACTATCAGCCGCGTGCTCGATTCCCCCCAGGTGCCCCGGTACCTGGTCGAGTACCTTATGTTCCACGAGATGCTCCACATCCGCTATCCCGTGGAACGCGACGGCCATCGACGCGTCGTTCACTCGCGGCAGTTCCGAGAAGCGGAAAAGAAATTCCCCCATTACGAGCGGGTACGCCACCGACTCCACCAACTTTCGTACGAACGGAGGAACGCACATGAGTAGGACGCCGGATGGCAACGTCTCGGTCACTTTCGAGCTGAAGTCCAAGCCGCAGCCTTACTTGCCGGGTGAGCGCGCCTACTACCGCGTCTCGTACCAGGGGCAGCCGGTTCTCGCGGATTCGCCGCTCGGCCTTGATTTCAAGGGCGGCAAACCGCTCGACCAGGACTTGAAGATTCTCGGCAGTGGGCGCCAATCGCGCGACGAGAGTTGGGAGAATCGGTTCGGCGCGCGCCGGAACATCCGCAATCACTACAACGAACTCACCGTGTCGGTACGCGAGCGTCGTGCGCCCGGCCGCAGGATCGACTTGGTGTTTCGCGCGTACGACGAAGGCGCAGCTTTCCGCTACGTGCTGCCACGGCAGGACGCCCTGACCGAGTTCACCCTATCGGCAGA
>JBEKCQ010000083.1:0-15695 GCA_050014795.1 Terriglobia bacterium
CGGTCGTGCTGTTCTGGCGAATCACGCCGGATTCGTCAGTGAAGTAGTAGTTCGATCCGGTGGTTCCCGCAGTGGTCGGGTTGGCGTTCAGGGTGTAGCGGTCGATCCTGGTGCTGGGAGCTACCGGGGCTGTGGCTGCGTACACGAAGGCGTAGCCACTCTTCGTCGCACCGGCCAGCACGCTATCGACCAAGCCTGCGGCCGCAGCTGTCGGGGGCGTAGCCCCGGGGCCCAGGGAGACCAGATCCGGGCTGTACCCATTGTTATAGGTTGAAGCGTAGGTGATCTCTGCCGTGTTGATGGTACGCAGGGATCCCACCGCAGAGGCCTGGTTCGCTGCAATCCGCGAACGCAGCAGGTTCGGGATGGCAATCGCCGCGATGATCAGAATGATCGCCACGACGATCAGCAGCTCAATCAGCGAAAAGCCGCGTGAGTTCTTCCTCATTAAACTCCTCCTTTTGTGCTTCCATTCTAGGATTTCTGAGAATGGCAAACTATATATCAGCAACTGCCATGCCAAATGGAATGTGAATTGTCCGGCCTGCTGGGCAGCCAACTACCTGAAGCACTTCGAGTTAGCCGCATGGAAGGCCGAAACTGGGCGCCTCGCGTTGAACCGGCAGGGCCACATGCCCGTTTTTGACGAAACGGCCTGACAAATTTTGTCAGGTATGGAGACTGCCCCTCTGCCTGTTACCGGAGGCCTTTGTCGAATGTGTAGGCTATCACCATCGACGACAGAGTTCCCACCCGGCTTAAGTAAACTGTCTTCCGTCCCCTACGGGTCGTGCCGGCGCAAGTTCAGGATGCCTCTCACCACCCAGTTCTGCCCTCAGAGGCCATACTTCTTGGCGTAGTGACGGAACGAACGGTAGGACATGCGCAGCAGCTCCGCGGCGCGCGTGCGCACGCCTCCCGCCGCGCGCAGAGCCTCCACCAAATACTGTTTCTCGACCTGGGCGATTCGAGATTCGAAGTCCACTCCCTCCTTGGGAAAATGCACCGCCCCCTCAACCCCGGGACTGACGCCGGTCACGGACTCCGGCAGGTGATCCACGCGCACCAATCCGTCCCGATCCCCACTGACCGCCACGGCTCGCTCGATAGCGTTCTCAAGTTCCCGCACGTTCCCGGGCCAGGCATAATGCGTGATCGCGGAGAGGGCGGGGGGATCAAAGTCGCGCAAGGGCTTTCCCATCTGGAGCGAATACTTCCGCAAGAAGTGCCGGGCGAGTGGCTCAATATCGTCCTTGCGCTCACGCAAGGGTGGCACATGAATAGGAATGACGCTGACGCGGTAGTAGAAATCCTCGCGGAACTCCCCCGTGCTTACCATGTTCTTGAGGTCCCGGTTTGTCGAGGCAATCAACCGCACGTCCACCGGGATATCCACGGTTCCGCCCAGCGGGCGCACCTTGCGCTCCTGAAGCACGCGCAGGAGTTTGACCTGCATACTCAGACTGGTCTCACCAATTTCGTCCAGGAAAAGCGTCCCCCCGTTGGCCGATTCAATGATGCCTTTCCGGTTGGTATCCGCGCCGGTAAAGGCCCCCTTGAAGTATCCGAACAGCTCGCTCTCCAGGAGGGTTTCGGGAAAGGCGCCGCAGTTGATGGAAACGAAAGCCTTCTCGCGCCGGGGGCTCGCCTCATGAATTGCCCGGGCCACCAGTTCCTTGCCCGTCCCGCTATCCCCCGTGATGAGGACCGTGCTCGTCGTGGGCGCGACGGTGCGGAGCATTTCCAGGATGGCCTGGATCTTCGGGCTCCGGCCCACGATGTTGTTCTGGGCAAAAACGCGCAGCAATTCCCGCCGGAGGCGGATATTCTCTTCGCGCAACGCCAGCTCTTCCAGGGCCCTCGCCACCACCAGGCGGAGTTCCTCCACCAGCCTGTCGGTCTTGAGCACGTAGCGATAGGCACCGAGGTTCAGAGCCTGCACCGCGGTGGAAACCGTGGGAACGGCGGTGATCAGGACAAAAGCCGCGGGATTGCGGCCGGCCTGGGCTTCTTCGAGCAGGTTGATGCCCGTGATATCCGGCATGCGGATATCACAAATGATGAGGTCATAGACCTGGGAATTGAGCTTGGTCAGCGCCATCCGGCCGCTGGACACCGTCTCCACCATATGCCCGTCTTTGCGGAATGCGATCTCCAGCATCTGGCAGATGGATTTCTCGTCGTCGACGATGAGCAAACGGGCCATAAGACTTCAGAATTCTCAATTATGAATTATGAATGGTGAATCATGAATTCCGCACTCGGAACTACGAAAGACGAAACCCCCTAGCATCGTCGCCATTACCCATTCGTCGCTCATAATTCATAATTCACCATTCCGCACTTATTGCGGCTGGCTCCGGGGCAGCTCGATAAGGAACCGAGTTCCCTTCCCCGGAGTCGACTTCACCTGAACGCGCCCCCGGTGCCCCTGAACGATCTGGTACACGATGGCCAATCCGAGCCCGGTCCCATTCGTGAAGCCTGCCTGAAAAGGCTCAAAGAGCTTCTCGACCTGCACGTCGGTGAGGCCCACGCCGCTGTCCGAGAGTGCCACCTTGACGTTCTGCGCCGCCCCGCCCTCGACCTCGGCCGTAAGAATCCCCCCCTCGGGCATCGCCTTCAAAGAATTGTCGCAGATGTTCCAGAAGACCTGCCGCATCTTATCCGGGTCGGCGCAGGCGACCACGGGACGGCGCGGCAGCTTCCGTTCAACCCGGTGAGTCGGACCAAACAACGGATGATGCTCAATGAGCAGCAGCGTCTCCTCCAGCAAGTTCACCAAGTCCACGTCGCGGAATTCGAATTTCTGGTCGCGAGAATATACCAGGAAGTCTGAGACCAGCTTATTGAGGCGCTCCGATTCGCGGCTGACTATATCGATCAGCTTGGCCTGGTCATCATCGAGCTGGGCGATACTCTGCAGGAGCTTGACGGAACCCGCGATCGAGGCCAGCGGGTTCCGAATCTCGTGTGCGATGCCCGCGGAAAGGCGGCCCAGCGTCGCCATGCGGTCCTTGGCGCGATACTCAGCCTCCAGGCGCTTCTCCTCCGTCAGGTCCTGGAAAGTGTAAACGTACCCCACCACGCCGGTGTCGGGCAGCGTCAAAGGCGAGGCGGCGATACCCAGAATGCGGCGTTCGCCGCGAGGGTGCAGGTAGGTAGTCTCCTGCCGGAGGTTGGGAACGGACAAGTCCACCCCAGTTGCCTGCGCGGGTGGCAAGTCCCGAAAAAGTCCTTCGAGGGGCTCCCCAATCAGCTCTGTGGGCCGGCGATCCAAGATCGCCGCCCCGGCGGGATTCAGATCCCGGATGGTCCCATCCAGAGCGGTCGTGATGAGCCCATCCCGCATGCTCTGAATAATGTTCTCGTTGATAGCTTGCAGACTGGCGACCTGGCCGCTCTTGTCCCGAAGCTCGGCTCCCGCTTTCCGGAGGCTCTCCGCCAAGTAGCTGGCCAAATAGGCAACCGCAAAGAAGCCAAAAAGGCTGACGAAGATCTTCACCTGGAGTTCTCTCAAATCCACGGAAACCAGGGAAGATGTTGCCAGAAAGCGCAGACCCGGATAGCGTCCGGTAAATTCAGAGTAGAGGCTGGGCAGATAGGCGAACTCCAGAAGAAAGCCCATGAAAACGAAGCTCACGGCCGCCACCAAGAAGACGCGCCCGCGGGGCAGGAGCATACTTGCCAAGATGATCGCCACCAGATACAGCGAGAGATAATTGCTATCCAGGTCGCCGGTGACATGCACGATGGCGGTGATGATGCTCACGTCGGAGAGAATCTGCAGGTAGGCTTGCTGCAAGTAGTCCCGGCTAATCTGGTTGTAGATCAGGAAGAACAGGTTGAGGGTGTACCAGAGGATGACGGCGATCCCCAAGTACCTCACCGAATCCGGGTGACTTGGGTCAGGCACGACCTGCCGAATGGAATACTCTATGGCAAAGACGAAGGTGATGATGACAAAGCGGATCTTGATGACGTAGGGCAACCAGGCGTGAATTTCACCCGTGAACTTCATGGAGACCTTGAGGGAGATTATAGGGAGCGTGCTTCCTTAAGACAAGAGCCGCCCGCCGGGCACATGCTCGAACGGCCGGAGCTGTTTGGGATTTCCTCAGAGACAGCGGCCAACCTTCGTGTAGCTGGTTCCGAGTCCCGCCACTGCCGGCCCCGGAACCAGCTCAAGACTTGCCTGCACGCCTCAGCCAGCCAGTTTGCCGACGAGGCTGAACAGCGGTAGGTACATGGAAATGACCACGCCGCCCACCACAATGCCCAGGAAAAGGATCATCAGGGGCTCCATGGCCGTCAGAAGGTCGCCCACCGCCGCGTCCACCTCATCCTCGTAAAAGTCAGCGACTTTCTGGAGCATAGCGTCGAGGGCGCCGGTCTGCTCGCCCACCCCGATCATCTGCACCACCATGTTCGGGAACACGCCCGTCTCGCGCAACGGGTCCACGATGGTGCGGCCACCTTCGATCGCCTTGCGGACGCCCAGCAGGGCCTTCTCAATCACCGCGTTGCCGGACGTACGCGCCGTGATGTCCATGGCTTCGAGCATGGGCACGCCGCTGGTGATCAACGTGCCCAGCGTGCGGGTGAACCGCGCCACAGCGATCTTCCTCATCAGGTTGCCGAGGATTGGAATCTTGAGGACCAAGCTGTCGATCACCATCCTGCCGGCGGGCGTCCCGTAGTAATACTTCAGACCGTAACCTCCGGCGCCGGCCAGAATGATCAAGGGAAAGGCGAAGGTGCCAATGGCATTGCTCAATTGGATGACAATGCGCGTGGGAAGCGGCAGATCCGCGCCCAGGCCGGCGAAAAGCGTGGCGAAAATCGGCACCACCTTCCACAGCAGCAGAAAGATAACGCCACCCGCAATCCCCAGCACGGCGACCGGATAGATCAAGGCGGACATGACCGCGCGCCTTAGTTTCACCGCCTTCTCAATGTAACCGGACAAACGCTGGAGAATGGTGTCGAGAATACCGCCGGTCTCGCCGGCTTCCACCATGTTGGTGTACAGGGCGTCGAAGACTTTCGGGTACTGCCGCAAAGCGTTGGCGAGCGTAGATCCGCTCTCGACCGAGGAGCGGACGCCCGCCAGTACTTTGGCGAAGGCCTTGTTCTCCTGCTGGGTAGCGAGGATTTCCAGGCACTGCACCAGCGGAAGGCCGGCATCGATCATTACCGAGAACTGGCGCGTGAAAATGGCCAGATCCTTGGCGCCGACCTTGCCCACCACCTTGGGCTTCGGGATAGCGATTTCCCGGCCCTTCTCCACGATCCGGGTGGGGGTAATCTGTTCGCGCCGAAGGAGTGCGTCCAGGGCCTCGCGGCTCGGGGCGATACGCGTTCCGCTGACTTGCTCGCCCGTGCGGGCCGTGCCACGAAATTCGAATTGCGGCATCGCTAAGTCACCTCACTGGTTGACCCTTACACCCGCGGGCAGCCACCACCTCTAGCGCCGCGCGGGAGTATAGGATGTTGACGGACGTTGTCCGGCGGCGGCGGGAGCACCACGGGTAATCATATCCTGGAGTTCCTCCTGGTTGCTCGACCGCGCCATGGCCGTGTCCAGGGTAATCAGCCGCTGCTGGAAGAGCGAGTGGAGCGCTTGGTTGAACGTCTGCATACCGAACTTGTCCTGGCCGGACTGCATCGCCGAGTAGATCTGGTGGATCTTGTCCTCACGCACCAGGTTCCGAATGGCGGCATTAGGGACCAGGATTTCCATGGCCATGGCCCGCCCTTTGCCGTCGGCCCGCGGCAGGAGCGCCTGGCACATGATGCCTTCCAGCACCAGGGAGAGCTGGGCACGGATCTGCGACTGCTGGTGCGAGGGAAACACGTCGATGATGCGGTTGATGGTAGAAGACGCCGAGTTCGTGTGCAGGGTTCCGAACGTCAGGTGGCCGGTCTCGGCAATGCGCAGCGCGGACTCGATGGTTTCCAGGTCACGCATCTCACCGATCAGCACCACGTCCGGGTCCTCGCGCAGGGCGGCGCGCAGAGAATTCGCAAAGGAATGAGTATCGGCGTGGATTTCGCGCTGGTTCACCAGACATTTCTTGTGCGGGTGAATGAACTCAATGGGGTCCTCAATCGTGATCATGTGCTCGTAGCGCGTCTCGTTGATCATGTTGAGCATCGTCGCCAGCGTGGTGGACTTGCCGCTGCCGGTGGGGCCGGTCACCAGGATCAGCCCGCGGGGCTTTTCGCACAGCTTGCGGACCACCGGAGCCAGGCCGAGCTGGTCAAATGACTTGATCTCGAAGGGGATCACCCGGAACACCCCGGCCACGGCCCCACGCTGGTTGAAGAGGTTGCCACGGAAACGCGCGATGTTCTTGATGCCGAAGGAAAAGTCGAGCTCCAGATCCTCTTCGAAGCGGTGCTTTTGCGAGTCCGTGAGGATGCTGTACGCCAGCTGCTTTGTGTCGGCGGGCCCGAGCACCGGAAGGTCTTCGCAGGGTTTGAGCGCGCCGTGCAGGCGAATACGGGGGGGCGAATTGGTGGTGATGTGGAGGTCGGAACCTCCTGAATCTACCATCCTCTTCAGTAGTTCGCTCAGGCTCGGTATGGGCATCGCTGGCGCTCTCCTCCTCCGCGCTCCTGCACTCGGCCGCGGAGAGTTCTAAAGAACCGTCTCACGGATGACTTCTTCCAGGGTGGTCATCCCGGCGGCCACTTTGATCAAGCCGCTCCGACGCAGACTGATCATACCCTGCTCAATGGCTTTGCGCTTGATCTCCAGGGCCGAAGCGCCCACCAGGATCAGTTCGCGCACCTCGTCGGTGACTTCCAAGATCTCGTACAAACCCACGCGGCCCTTGTAGCCCTTGTTGCCGCAGGTCGCGCAACCCCGGCCTTTCTGTGGCTTCACCGTGGTGGCTTCTTCAGGCGTGTACCCGGCATCAATGAGAACCTGCGGGCTCACATCTTCCGGCTGCTTGCATTCCTGGCAGACGCGGCGCGCTAACCGCTGCGCACAAATCAGGTGCACCGAGGTCGCCACCAGGAAGGGCTCGATCCCCATGTTCATCAGGCGCGAAATCGTGGCCGGCGCGTCGTTGGTGTGAAGGGTGGAAAGAACCAGGTGGCCCGTGAGTGCCGCCTTGATGGCGATTTCGGCCGTCTCGAAGTCTCGAATCTCGCCCACCAGAATGATGTTGGGGTCTTGGCGGAGGAATGACCGCAAAGCCGTGGCGAAGTTCAAGCCGATCTGCTCCTTCATCTGCACCTGGTTGATTCCGGGCAGCTGGAATTCCACCGGATCTTCCGCGGTGACGATGTTGGTATCGGGTTTGTTGAGCTGGGAGATGGAAGAATAGAGCGTGTTGGTCTTGCCGCTGCCCGTGGGCCCGGTCACCAGCACCATCCCGTAGGGCTTGAAAATGGCCTTCTGAAACTTGGCCAGCGACTCGGGCTCGAAACCGAGCTTGGTCATGTCCAGCCGCAGGTTCTCCTTGTCGAGCAGCCGCATCACGATTTTTTCGCCGTACAGCGTGGGCAGGACAGAGACTCGGAAGTCGAGCTGCTTCTTCCTGCCGTTGTGCATCATCCGGATCATGATGCGCCCGTCCTGGGGCAGGCGCTTCTCGGAGATATCGAGCTTGGCCATGATCTTCACGCGGCTGATGATCGCGTCGCGCAGCTTGGTGGGCGGGTTCATAATGGTCGCGAGCATTCCATCCACCCGGTAGCGCACGCGGTATTCCTTCTCGTAGGGTTCCATGTGGATGTCGCTGGCGCCCCGCTTCACCGCGTCGGTCAGGATGTAGTTCACCAGCTTGATGACCGGAGCTTCTTCCGCCGCTTTTTCCAGCGCGGCGAGGTTCAGCGAGGATTCGTCCTCGGCCTCCAGTTCGACACTCTCCGCCTGGCCCTCGTCGATGAAGCTGACGATCTCCTCGATCTCCTTCTTACGCTCCACATCCTCGACGCTGCCGTAGTGCTTCTTGATGGCCTCCGATATGGCGCTTTCCGAAGCCACCACCGGCTCGATGTTGAAGCCCGTCATGAACTTGATGTCGTCCATGGCGAAGACGTTGGTGGGGTCAACCATGGCCACGGTCAGCGAAGAACCTACCCGGCTCAGAGGCAGGATCTGGTACTTCATTGCCGTTTCCATGGGAATCAGCTTGATGACGTTGGGATCGACTTCGAAGTAGGCCAGATTGATCGAAGGGACACCGTACTGCCGGGAGAGGACAGCCGTAACCTCATCATCGCTGAGGAAGCCTAGCTTGACCAGCGCGTTCCCCAGCCGCCCCCCATTGGTTTTCTGGAACTCCAGGGCCTGCTTGAGCTGCTCGCCCGAAATAACCTTCTCTTTGATGAGTATTTCGCCAAGCTTTCCCGACATTCCCGAACCCCCCAGCTAGGGACCTTTGGAATCCGTAACCACTGGGACTTCTGCGCTCGCCGCGACTTCACCAATCGGCCCTAAGTCACTCACTTGTCAGCATCCTAGAGAACTCAGAAAACAAAGTCAAGCCGATTTCCTTGCCCCGGTCTGAGCCAGCCCCGGCTGGCCTCAGTTTCCCGGCCCTAGCTTCACCGCCTTGACTTCACCAGGGCGGAAGTATAGCTTTCAAGACTATGGAGTTAGCGGCAGTGCAGCCCGAGGTCGGGGCGGCTGAGGAGCTACGTCGCTACTACAAGGCACTCCTCCGCCGTCTGGGTCCACAGAGGTGGTGGCCAGCCCGGACACGCCTGGGGGTCGTCCTCGGCGCCATTCTCACCCAGAATACCGCTTGGACCAACGTCACTCGGGCCCTGAGCCGACTGCGTGGAGCGGGGCTGCTGAGCCTGTCTCGGCTGCAAAGAGCGTCGCTCCGGGATCTTGAGGAGTGCGTTCGCCCTGCCGGTTTCTACCGTCAGAAAGCCTCGACTATCCGGAACTTCCTCGACTGGCTCACGCGCACCTGTGACGGGTCGCTGGCGACGCTGTTCTCCCGGCCCGCCGAAGAAGCTCGGCGCGAGCTGTTGAAGATCAGGGGCCTCGGCCCGGAGACCGTGGACGCCATCTTGTTGTACGCCGGCCGCCGCCCCTTCTTCGTCGCCGACGCCTACACGCGGCGCATCCTGGCCCGTCACGCGCTGGTGACCGCCAAGGCAGGCTATGAGGCGGTGCAGGAATTCCTGCATCGCCACCTCCCAGCAGATCAGGCTCTCTTCAATGAGTACCACGCATTGCTGGTCGAGGCTGGCAAGCGCTTCTGCCGGCGCCGGGCGCCGGACTGCAAGGCATGCCCCCTGAAGGCATTCCTGCCGGATGGAAGCTCGGCAGGGGCGGGCCGGAACGTGTCCCGATCTAATCGGTACGGCCTGCCCGTTTGTGTTTCGCCCGCGGGAGCACCCTAGAAGCGCTCCCTGTCAACTGCCATGGACGAGACGCCCAAAAGCCGGCGCAGGACCTTGCTGATCATCCTGCTCGTCCTGGTCCCCATCCTGTTCTTCCTGGGCTGGAGCCAGGCTTCGCTCAACCTCTCGTTCATCCGGCCCACCAGCGCACAGCAGACCATTCTCCTGCTGGCCGTCTCTACGGTCATCTTCCTCGCGTTTGTAATCTTCGCGCTGATTCTGACCCGCATTCTGCTCAAGCTCTATGTGGAGCGGCGGCGGGAGCGACTGGGCGCGCGCTTCAAGACGAAGATGGTGGCGGCGTTCCTGGGTCTGTCCTTGGTTCCTGTCTGCTTTCTTTTCATCTTCGCGTACGGCCTCATCAACCGCAGCATCGACAAGTGGTTCGGCATTCCTTTTGACCAGGTCCGCAAAGACGCCAACGAGATCTTCCGCCAGGTGGAATTGCAGGCGCAGGAGCACGGGCTTCAGATCACCAGTCAGTTGGCGGCCCGCGATGAACTGGCCCGCACTCTCGCCCGGCAGGATGTGACAGCGCTGGAGGCCCTGCTGGCACGGCAGGTGAAGAGCCTCGGCCTCGGGTCGGCAATGTGTTTCGATTCGCAGGGACACCTGCGCGCCCGCGCGGGCAACCCGTGGCCCAGCCCATCCGAGGTTGCGCCTCTTTTTCCGGAAGTGATATCCGGGCGGGTGCCGATCGAGTGTATTCCTGCCCGCTGGCGTTCGGGTAATGCTGACCTTTTCCTGGCTGCCTGCCCCATCCTGGGAGCCGGCGGCGAACGCGTGGGGACTCTGGTCAGCGCCAGGCAGTTGCCCACCAGCATCAAGCAGATGGCGGAGGAGATTCGGCAAGAGGCCCAGAAGTATGACGAGTTGAGCCGCGAGCAAAGGGCCGTCAAACGCACCTACCTTTCAGTACTCTGGCTGCTCACCTTGTTGATCATGTTCCTCGCCACCTGGTTTGCGCTCTTCCTCTCCAAACAGGTCACGGTTCCCATCCAGGCCCTCGCGGAGGCGACGCAGGAAGTCTCCCAGGGAAACCTGAACTACCAGGTGACAGCACGGGCGGATGACGAGCTGGGAACGCTCATCCGCTCTTTCAATGACATGACCCGGCAGCTCGAAGAGAACCGTCGCGCTCTGGAACAGGCCGCGAAGGACTTGCAGAATGCCAACCGCGCGCTGGAAGAACGCACCAATACGACGGAGGCTATCCTTCAGAACATCCCCACCGGCGTCATTTCCTTCGATCGGCAGGGCCAGATCACGCAACTCAACTCCACGGTCGAGCGCATGTTCGGCCCTGACGGGGTGAAATCGGCGCGGACCCTCGCCGACCTTTTCTCCCCCGAGGACAATCGCGAGATCTCGCGCTTGTTTCGTCGTGCTGCCCGCCAAGGGGTGGTCAGCCGTCAGATGGAGCTGGATTTCGGCAAGCGGCGCGCTTTCGTCGCCTTGACCCTTTCTTCCATTCGGGCTAGTCACGGCACCGTGGGAACGGTTCTGGTGTTGGAGGACCTTACGGAACTCCTACGCGCCCAGAAGGTGGCGGCCTGGCAGGAAGTCGCGCAGCGCATTGCGCACGAAATCAAGAATCCGCTTACCCCGATCCAGCTTTCCACCGACCGCGTTCGCCGCTTGATAGAGCGCACGGGGCCCGGTGCGCTCTCCCAGGAGCTGGTTGACGCGGTCGCGCAGAGTACCGCGTTGGTCAGCCGCGAGGTCGAGTCGCTGAAAACACTGGTGGACGAATTCTCGAGCCTCGCGCGTTTTCCGGCCTCTTGCCCCGTGCCGGCACGCCTGAACGCCATCATTGAGACCGCCTTGAATGTGTTCGCTGGCCGGTTGGATGGCATTGCCCTGCATCGCGAACTGGCCCCCGACCTGCCCATGGTGCAGGCAGACCCGGAACAGATGAAACGCGCCATCGTGAACTTGATTGACAATGCCGCCGAGGCCCTGGAGCATGCGGCGCTCAAAGAAATCTGGGTTCGCACGGCACTCGATTCGGAACGCGAGGTCGTAGAACTGGTTGTGGCGGACAGCGGGCCGGGCATCCCCGCGGAGGCCAAGGAAAGGCTGTTCCTTCCCTTCTTTTCCACCAAGAAGCGAGGGACGGGACTGGGGCTGGCCATCGTCAGTCGGATTGTCTCGGAACACAATGGCTCGATTCGCGTGGAGGAGAACCAGCCGACCGGCACGAGGTTCGTCATCGAACTCCCTGTTGACCGGGCCGTAGCAAATGCGGAAGGATGATTTCTGAATGATGAATTATGAATGCTGAACTGCGAACGCTGAGCAGAGGCGCGCGACCACCCGCGCGCATTTCCTCTCGCGTGTCTTATTGTTCGATGTTCATCATTCAGCATTCATAATTTATAATTCACCATTCCCATGCCTCACTACTCGCTCCTGATTGTTGACGACGAAGAAGGGATTCGACAGTCCCTGACCGATGTCCTTCAGGACGAAGGCTACAGGGTCGAGGCCGTGGAGAGCGGCGAAGTCTGCCTGGAATCCCTGGCCAAAAAGAAGTTCGATCTGGTTCTCCTCGACATCTGGCTGCCGGGCATCGACGGCCTTCAGACCCTGGAAAAGATCCAGGCTCTCGAAAGCCCCCCCGCGGTCATCATGATCTCCGGGCATGGCACCATCGAAACCGCGGTCCGCGCCACCAAGCTGGGTGCCTTCGATTTCATCGAAAAGCCGCTCTCGGTAGACAAGACCTTACTCACGCTGAAGCACGCCCTTGAGCAACTCCAGCTCGCCACGCAGAATCGTCAGTTGCGGGAAGAACTCCGTGGCCAGTACCGCATCATCGGCGACAGTGTACCCATGAAGGCCCTGCGGCAGCAGATGGCCCTCGCGGCTCCCACCAGTGGCCGCGTGCTCATCTACGGGGAGAGTGGAACGGGAAAGGAACTCGTGGCCCATGCCTTGCACCTCATGGGCCCACGCGCCGAGCTGCCCTTTGTGGAGGTGAATTGCGCCGCTATTCCGGAAGAACTCATTGAAAGCGAGCTGTTCGGGCACGTGAAGGGATCCTTCACCGGGGCACTGGAAGACAAGGTCGGCAAGTTCGAACAAGCCCACAGCGGGACCCTCTTCCTGGACGAGGTCGGCGATATGAGCCTGCGGACCCAATCCAAGGTTTTGCGGGTCATTGAGGAGCAGCGCTTCACCCCCGTCGGCTCGGGAAACAACCTGACGGTAGATGTGCGTGTGATTGCCGCCACCAACAAGCATCTAGAAGAGGAAATCCAGAAAGGCAACTTCCGCGAGGACCTCTTCTATCGCCTCAACGTCATTCCCTTTTACGCCCCCGCCCTGCGCGAGCACGCC
The DNA here is from genome assembly GCA_050014795.1 of Terriglobia bacterium. Lineage (GTDB taxonomy): Bacteria > Acidobacteriota > Terriglobia > UBA7540 > UBA7540 > JALHUF01. The sequence continues at coordinate 12,718 of JBEKCQ010000083.1, forward strand.
GAGGACATTCCCGCGCTGGCCACCTATTTTCTGGAGGAGTTCGCGCGCGCTTACGGCCGCCGCCCCAAGCGCTTCTCGGAATCCGCGATGGAAGTCCTGCTCCAGTATCGCTGGCCGGGAAACGTTCGCGAGCTCAAGAACCTGGTCGAGCGCATGGTGATCATGGTTTCCGGCGACCGCGTCGAGCGCCGTCACTTGCCGCCCACCCTCCACCACGATCATGCGCGGTCACATCCTGCCCACCCCACGGGCAAAGGCTCCGTTACGGGCGGTTACGCCAGCCTCCAGGAAGCCCGCGCCGCCTACGAGCGCGACTACATCCTGCGCAAGCTCGAAGAAAACCAGGGCAACGTCACCCGCACCGCCGAAGTCCTCGGCCTCGAACGCAGCCACCTCTACCGCAAAATGAAATCCCTCGGCATCACCGTGGGTGAGTAGGTCCTACCGCTGGCGCGGCGGTCTGCGACAGCCGAAAGCCTCCCAGGCGCAAGGCCCGTTCTTTGACTTTGCCGCCCGCAGGGAGCCGTTGGCCACAAGTGGCGGCAGCACACTTTCCAGGTGTAGAATCCCCGGCGTCACCATGGACGTCGGTTGTCGATCCCTTCAGGAGATAGGCCATGAGGAAACCCAACCAGAAAACACGGGGGCCGGGTGTCGAAAGCGAAAGGTTGCTTGAGCCAGCCCGGCGTCAGTTCGTCAAATCCGCCCTGGCGGGCGCGTTAGGAAGCACCGCGTTTCTCTATCCGGCCCGCGTCCGCGCCGCGGCTCCCCAAACCAGCCACTCAGGCATCAAGATAGCCGTCCAGGTACCCAGCGACCCAAGCGACGAAGACCTCCAGTTCGTTGCGCAGCTCGGAGCGGAATACGTGTGCATCTGGACAAGCGGTGAATCCGCAACCTACGAGAATTTCCTCCGTTTGCGCCGGAAGGTTGAAGCGGCGGGCCTCAGGGTATGGAACATCGGCAACAGCAGCGTCCACAACATGGAAGAAGTGACCTTGAACCTACCCGGGCGCGACCAGAAGATCGAAGAATACAAAACCTACCTTCGGAATCTCGGCAAGGCACGAGTCTCCTACACGACCTATGCCCACATGGGCAACGGAATATGGAGCACGGAGCGTGAATTCACACGGGGAGGCGCTGCGGCCCGGGCGTTCGACCTCGCAAAGGCAGACAAAGGGTATTGGGGGAGCACAGCTTTCACCGCGCCACTAACGCACGGTCGTTCCTTTTCCGAGCAGGAGATCTGGGACAACTACACGTACTTCATCAAGGCTGTCGTCCCGGTCGCGGAGGAGCAAGGCATCCGGATCGGCATCCACCCTGATGACCCTCCGGTGCCGGTCTTAGGCGGCGTTCCCCGCTGCATCTTCGGCAGCTTCGACGGATACAAGCGCGCCCTGGAAATCGCCGCCAGTCCGAACGTCGGCATGTGTCTGTGTGTCGGCTGCTGGCTGGAGGGAGGCAAGCTGATGGGGAAGGATGTCCTCGAGACCATCCGCTACTTCGGGGAGCGGAAAAAGGTCTTCAAGGTCCACTTCCGCAATGTGAGTGCCCCGCTGCCACACTTCGTTGAGGCCTTCATCGACAACGGCTACATGGACATGTATCAGGTAATGAGAACTTTGCGCGAAGTGCATTTCGACGGGGCGATCATCGCTGACCACGTTCCAGCAATGGTCGGTGGCGGCCGCGTGGGGACTGCTTACAGCATCGCGTACATGAAGGCCATGCTCGAGCGAGCCAAGGCCGAACTCGGAGGCTAACAACCGGCCTGCCTTGCCAAGCTCGAAGATAGCCAGGACAACGTCACCCGTGCCGCCGAAGTCCTCGGCCTCGAACGCAGCCACCTCTACCGCCAGATGAAATCCCTCGGCATCACGGTCGGTGAGTAGCGGCGGGTTTACCCCGCCATAACCCCGGTGGCGGCATGAAGCCGCCTCTACATTTGCGTATCGCTGCGATAGTCGAGCTCGGCGACCAAGTCCTTCCGGTCCCGCCAGTGGGGTTCTACTTTCACGAAGAGCTCAAGAAACACCTTGGGCGGAAACAACTTCTCCAGCTCCAAGCGCGCCTCGGTGCCGATGGCTTTGATGCGCTGGCCGCCTGCGCCGAGCACGATGGGCCGCTGCGAATCCCGTTCCACCACGATCATCGCGTGGATGCGCGTGATGGTATCCGTCTCCTCGAATTGCTCGATGAAGACGGCGGTAACGTACGGCAGTTCCTGCTGGGTATGCCGGATCACTTTTTCGCGGATGATCTCGCTCGCCAGGAAACGCTCGGGCTGGTCGGTGTAGATGTCGAGTGGAAAGTACTGCGGGCCCTCCGGCAAAAGTCGGATGACAGCTTCGAGCAGGTCCTCCAGCCCGTCATTGTGCAGCGCCGAAATGGGAAAAACCTCTTCGAAGTTGTGGAGCTTCGCGTACTGGTCGATGAGTGGCAGCAGGCGCGGCTTGTGAAGCAGGTCGATCTTGTTCAGCGCCAGGATGGTTTTCGGCGCGTATTCCTTCAGAAGCTGAAGGGCGAACTCGTCGCCTCGGCCAAACTTTGCGGACGCATCAACGATCAGAATCGCCAGGTCACGCTCCTCTAGTGCCTGGCGGACGAAAGTCATCATCTGCTGGTTGAGGCGTGAAAGGGGCTTGTGAATCCCTGGCGTGTCCATGAAGACCACCTGCGCCCCGGGCCGGTTGGCGATGCCCAGGATGCGGTTGCGCGTCGTCTGGGGGACAGGGGTAACGATGGAGACCTTCTCACCCACCAGAGCATTGATGAGAGTGCTCTTCCCCGCGTTGGGGCGGCCCACGATGGCCACAAATCCTGATTTAGTTGACATCGAGTCCGGCATCAGCTGAGGCGGCCTCGGCAGCATCAGGCGAGTAGCGGAGGCGTACCCGCAGGACGGTCCGCTGGTTGGCCTCCAGAACTTCAAAAACTATGCCGTTCTGTTCCACGGTTTCGCCGGGCTTCGG
>JBEKCQ010000084.1:0-15570 GCA_050014795.1 Terriglobia bacterium
AAGGGCCGAGGCGCGATGACCTCACGAACGGGTTGCCAACTCATTCGCTTCGGAATAGACTGACGGCGTCTCGCAGTCAGCTCAACCTCGGGAGACGTGGCATGGGTCCTGAAAAACGGCGCTCCGACCGCCTGATGCTGACGGTTCCCCTCTGGATTATGGGGACCTATCCGAAGGGCTTCCCCTTTATTGAAAACGCGAGAACCATCAGCCTGAACCGCGACGGGGCCTTGATTCATGTCTTCCGCTTGCTGCACGCCGGGCAGTCCGTGCTGGTGTTCAATCTGGTCACACAGCGCGAGGCGGATTTCCGGGTGGTAGGCCCGATCGCCCCCTTCACGGAGAAAGGCGGCGACTACGGGATCGAGTGCGTGAAGAGGGCGGACAACATCTGGGGGATCCGTTTTCCATCACCTCCCGAGGGCGAGGCTGCCGACCCGAAAGCCGTCCTGGAATGCCGGAAATGCCACAGCGTGGAACTGGCACGCCTCTCCCTGGTGGAAGTGGATGTGCTCGAGACCGCCGGCATTTTTTCCAGACATTGCCGCAAATGCAGGGCCAAGCGCTTCTGGGGCCATCCGGAACAGAAGATAGCTATGGAAGGTCCTCCCGGCGAGGCGGAGATGATCGCGGAGACGGAGGCCCAGGTCCGAGCCCGAGCCACCGGAGCCGAAAGCCGACGGCATCGCCGGGTGCTGCTGCAACTGCCTGTGCTGGTCCGCAACTTTAGTGGTGAGACTGAGATCACCAAGACGGAGAATGCCTCGAAGAGCGGCTTCTGTTTCAGCAGTCAGAAGAAGTACGAGTTGGGCGAGGGGCTGGTCGTCGCCTGCCCATACAATGCCGCGGGCAAGAGCGTCGAGCGCTCCGCCCGCATCGTTCGCCGGCTAGAATCGGAAGGCCTTCTACAGAAGGTGTTGGGCGTCCGCTACGAGGCGAGGGATTTCTGACACGCCATGTGACGGCCCGGCAACCCTGCGGGCAACAAGGACCATGACTCACCGGGAACGCGTTCTCACGGCCCTGAAGCGCCAGAAGCCGGACCGAGTCCCCCTCGACCTCGGGTCCCAGAACTCCTCCACTATAACGGCCGGAGCCCACCGGCGGCTGAGAGCCCACCTGGGCATCCCACCTGATCCCCCGCCGGCCGTTGGGTCCAGGTGGTTATCCACCGTTATCCCGGACGAGACGATCTTGCGCCGTTTTGGCGTGGACTTCCGGCCGTTGTTTCTTGGCCGCCCGGATGCCCGTCCGGAGCGTGAGTTGCCCGACGGCTCGCTGCTGTCCGAGTGGGGAGTCCCATTCGTGAGGCATGGAGAGTCCCACTACTTCCCCGGCGAAAGCCCGTTGTGCCACCTGGATGAGCCTGGGATTGAGAACCTGGAGGCGCACTGCTGGCCCGATCCGGCGGATCCCGGGCGCTATCGCGGCCTGCGCGAGCGAGCCAGAGGGCTCCACGAGAATACCGACTATGCCGTGGTCCTGAATCCCGGTGCCGGGCCGGTCCACGTTGGTCAGTGGCTCCGAGGCTTCGGCGAATGGCTTACCGACCTCCTGGTCAATCCTGCCTTCAGCGAAGCGCTGGCGGACCGGATAACCGACATCTGGGTTGAGATTGTGCATCGTGCTCTCGAGGAAGCCGGCGAGTTTGTGGACATCGTCTGTTGGGGGGATGACCTCGGCACACAGCGAGGGCCGCAGTTCAGCCCGGAACTGTACCGCCGGGTGATCAAGCCCCGGCAGAAAAGGATGGTAGAAGCCATCAAGCGTCACGGGAAGCTGGCGCTCTACCACACGTGTGGTTCCGTCGCAGATTTTCTCCCGGACTTCATTGAACTGGGAATCGACGCGGTGAATCCGGTCCAAGTCTCGGCAGCAGGTATGGACACAAGGCGCCTGAAGCGGGAGTTCGGCCGGGACATCACATTCTGGGGCGCGATTGACACGCAGAACGTGCTTCCTCGCGGGACACCCGAGGACGTCAGGAGCGAGGTGAGACGTCGCATCGATGACCTTGCGCCAGGGGGCGGATACGTGCTCTGCGCAGTGCACAACATCCAACCGGAGGTACCGCCCGAAAACATCGTCGCAATGTACGAGGCCGCCTTGGAATACGGAAAAGGTTGAGGCCTGGGCGGCGTGGGTTTCTGGGCCGTCCCGAGCCTTGCCTCAAAGGCCCAAATAGGTCAAACTGGTAGCTCCGACCGCCGCGTGGCTTTGGGGTGGCCGCCGGCGCTAAACTCTTTGCGGCAAACGTCAACGTTTCCTCGGTCCGCTGGAATGATCCCCGAGAAAGGGCAAAAAAGGCCGAATGTCTAATCTGCGATTGAAGTTCGTCAGGCAGGGGCTTGACGGTTTCCTGCTGGCAGTCTGCTCTATCTTGCTTTTCTGGTCAGTTCCGGCTGGCGCCCAGCACGCCAACGACCCCGTCGCACTCGCTCTCGAACGCCTGGCGTGGATGCCCAAGAATCAGCCAGGCATGCTGAACGTTAACGCAAACGAGGGAGCATTTCTCCGCGACCAAGTGATTGCGGCCAAGGCGAAGCGGGCGCTGGAGATCGGCACCTCCAACGGCTACTCCGCCATCTGGATAGCGCTCGGGCTGCACCAAACCAATGGCCACCTGACGACCCTGGAGATTGATGGAGCCAAGGTCAAGCTGGCGCGAGAGAACTTCCGCGCCGCCGGCGTCGAATCCTTGGTCACGCTCCAGCCGGGCGATGCCCTGAAAGAAATCCCTCAGCTTCCAGGTCCGTTCGAGTTTGTTTTCATTGACGCCTGGAAGCCCGACTACCTCAAGTATCTCGATATGGTTCTGCCCCTGGTGCCCCCGGGTGGCGTGATTGTGGCGCACAACGTCACAAACCAGAGGGCGGAGTTGCAGGATTTCATTGATCGGGTGGAATCGGACCCGCGGCTGAAGACCACCATAGCCAATCCCGGTCCGGGCGGGTTCTCCGTAAGCGTGAAACAGCCGGGCAAGTAGGATCCTGAAAGGCCGCGATTCCCTGTCGGCTCTTCCGTGCCAGCCTCGAAGGAACAGGCCACTTCAGTTCGCAGGAAGCCTGCTCTCCAGCGACTGGCCCTCCAAGCTGAACAGGGCGTCGGCAACCTCAGGGAGAAGGGCTCGGGCCCCCTCTATCCCTGCTTCGGCTGCGACGATCATCCCGTGGGCGCAGTTGGCGCACAGCCAGAAACCTCGACCCTCGGAAATGCCCTCGGGCCGACAGACCGCGCACGGCCAATCCTTCCGCGCGTGAACCAGCAAGCCGCCATGTGATACCGCGTAGTCCATGGTCTGCCTCCTGCCCTCACCTTAGGAACGAGCAAGCCGGCTACCATTGCAGAGATATTCCAACAAAGGCAAGCCACAGAAAGCAAAGGGGATGTGGAGGAGGCGGAACTCGGTCGGGGTGGGGAGATGGCAACTGGTGGCTATATACGGCCAGATTTGGTCGTTTTTACCATCACGGTAATAATGTCGCTTGGTCGGGAGCAGTTGCGGTCCGGAACGTGGCTTGAACCGCGGCGGCTTAATCTGGCAGATCAGGAATGCCAAAGATGTGGACTCCTTCGCCCTTGCCCTTGACTTGGGCGTAGCCGAGGTCCACGCAAGGAATCTTGTCTTTCACTTCCAGATACACTTCTTCATTCACCAGGATCTTGTAGTCGTAGGTCTTGGTAAGCCCTTCCAAGCGGGAAGCGATGTTCACCGTGTCGCCGATCACGGTGTAGTCCATGCGCTGTTCCGAGCCGATGTTCCCCGAAATCGCCTCACCCTTGGTGATGCCGATGCCGTTGTCGATGGGCGCCAAGCCTCGGGCTTTCCGGTCCACGTTGTACTTCTTGAGCGCCCGCCGCATCTCTCTGGCGGCCAAGACGGCACGCTCGCCGTCATTCTCGAACGGTATGGGCGCGCCGAAAACCACCATGATGGCATCACCGATGAACTTGTCGAGGGTCCCCTCATATCGGAAGATGGGATCCAACATCCGGGAAAAGTATTCATTCAGCATGGCGACGACTTCTTCCGCAGCGGATTGCTCCGATATCGTGGTGAAGTTGCGGATGTCGGAAAAGAGCACGGAGACCGTAGACCGATTGCCGCCCAGTTTCAGCCGATCGCGATCTTTCAGGATCTGCTCGGCCACCGGGCGGGTCACGTAGCGGCAAAGCGTGCTCATCAGGCGCTGTTCCTGCGTGATGTCATCGGCGATGATGACCACGCCGAGGGATTTCTCCTTGCTGTCGAGCAGGGGCAGTACGTGGACGTTGATGTTCAGCGCTTCTTCCTCACCCTTGCGGTACTGGAGGTCGTAAGCGGTGAAGGCGCCCCCGCCTTCCAAGGCCTGCCCGATGCCCGCCGCGAGCTGCGGATTCAGCTCCTGAGGGAAAAACTCCTGGAAACGCTGCCCGGGCAGGTAGGCCTCCGCGCCCGAGAAGATCTTCAATCCCGCGCCGTTGCAGTACGCCACCTTCCCTTCCGGGTCCAGCGTAACGACGCCGGTCTCCATAGTCCGCAGGATGCTGTCGTTGTAGTTCTTCATGAAGCGGACTTCCTCGAACAGGCGCGAGTTCTCGAGCGCGATGGTGGTCTGCGAGCCCAGCGCGTCGAGCAACTGCTCGTCCTCCTCGGTGAAGACCCCCTCGTTCTTGTTGAGCACCTGCATCACGCCGACGATTTCACCTTTCTCATTGCGGAGCGGCATGCAGAGGATGGTCCGCGTGTGGTAGCCGGTGCGGCGGTCCACGTCAGGGTTGAAGCGGGCATCCTGATAGGCATCGCGGATGTTCACCGTTTCCCCCGTCAGGCCGACGTGACCGGCAATGCCCATGCCCCGCGGCACGCGGATCTCGCTCAGGTTCTCCCCCTGGGCCACCTTGGACCACAAGCCGCCCGTCACCCGGTCCACCAGGAACAGCGTGCACCGGTCCGCGCGCATAACCTCTGAGGTCTTGCTCACAATTTTCTGCAGCAGCTGGTCAATCTCGAGTTCCGAGGACACCGCGCGCATAACGTTCAGAAGGATTTCCGAGGTCTGCATGCGCTTGCGGATTTCCTCGTTCAGCATGGCATTCTGCACCGTGATCGCCGCCCCGCTCGCGAACGCTTCGAGCATCTCCTCATCCCCGGGCGTGAAAATGCCCTGCCGCTTGTTCAGCACCTGGAGGACACCCAGGATTTTCCCCTCCTTATTCCTCATCGGCATGCAGAGGATGCTGCGGGTGTGGTAGCCGGTGCGGCGGTCCACGTCGGGATTGAAGCGGGGGTCCTGGTAGGCATCCGAGATGTTGACCGTCTCGCCGGTCTTGGCGACGTGACCGACGATGCCGGCGCCCAGGGGAACGCGAATCTCACTGAGGCCCGTGCCCTCCGCCACCTTCGACCAGATCTGCTGCTTCGCCTCATCCACCAGAAAAAGCGTGGAGCGGTCGGCCTCCATTACCAGCGAGCAGCGGTACATGATCTTTTGCAGCAGACGGTTGAAGTCACGCTCGGCTGCCAGGGAGCACATTACATCCAGCAGGCCGGAGAACGTCGCGGTCTGCTTGCTTCGGGTCTCAGCTTTAGGACCACGCTTTCGAGCCATGGAACTCTTCGCACCCATCGATGTCTCGGAGCGGGAACTTGTCCGCCCCGCTGAACTGATAAGGTCATACTAGGTTGGAGTGGCGCCGTTGTCAATTCTCAGCCGCACCGGCGGCAGGGCTATCGCGTGCGGTGAGGCAGGGGAAAGACCCTGGGCGGCTTTGCCCTGCAGGGAGGCTGAATCAATTGGGCTCCGCCGGCGAAGCGTCCAAGAGCTCGCGTACCTTGCGCGCCAGAACTTCAGCCGCAAAGGGTTTCTGGAGGTACGGGACGTCAAGGCTCAGCTTCACGTGCCGCGCGACCGCCGCGTCCGCGTGACCCGACATATAAAGCACTTTCATCTTGGGATGCAAGCACGCCAGGCGGTCGGCGAGACGCGGGCCACTCATTTCGGGCATCACCACGTCGGTCAGCATCAGGTGGATCGGTCGCGACACCTGCCGCTCACCAATTTCGAGTGCTTCGTTCGACCCCGCCGCCTCCAGCACCGTGTAGCCGCGGCTCTGGAGGACTTCGCGCACCACGTCGCGGGCGGTGACGTCATCTTCCACGAGCAGGACGGTCTCCGTCCCGCGGGACACTTTATGAGCCGCGAGGCTCGACCGGACCGGCACGATGCTCTCTTCCACCCGGGGCAAGTAGATCTTGAAGGTTGTACCCTTCCCTGGGTCGCTCGAAACCGAGATGTGGCCGCCACTTTGCTTAACAATCCCATAGACGGTGGCCAGCCCCAATCCTGTTCCTTTCCCTTCTTCCTTGGTCGTGTAGAAGGGTTCGAACATGTGGGAGAGTGTCTGCGCGTCCATGCCACAGCCGGCGTCGCTCACGACCAGCATCGCATAGCGACCTGGCGTGACGTCAATGTGGCTGCGGGTGTAGGACTCATCCAGGTCGACGTTGCCGGTCTCGATGGTAAGCTTGCCGCCCTGGGGCATGGCGTCGCGCGCGTTCACTGCCAGATTAATGATGACCTGCTCCATCTGTCCCGGGTCCGCTCTGACACAGCCCAAGTCGGGGGCCGCGATGGTCACCAGGTCGATGTCCTCACCGATCAGACGCCGCAGCATCTTCTGCAGGTTGCTGACCACCGAATTCAGGTCCAGTACCTGGGGCACCAACACCTGCCGACGACTGAAGGCCAGGAGTTGCCGCGTCAGCGAGGCCGCCCGCTCTCCGGCCTTCTTGATCTCCTGCACATACTTGCGCAGGCGGTCGCCATCGCGGAGGCGGGCCCGCGCCAGGTCACTGTACCCGATGATGGCCGTCAGCAGGTTGTTGAAGTCGTGCGCCACTCCCCCCGCCAGTTGCCCGACCGCCTCCATCTTCTGCGACTGCCGGAGCTGCTCTGCCGCCCGCTTCCGCTCGCTGATATCGCGTACGATCGCCTGGAGCAATACCTCCCCCCCCAACTCCAGACCGTTCAAACTCACTTCAGCGGCAAACGGCGTGCCGTCCTCCCGGCAGTGTTCCCATTCAAAGTGCTGCGGCTCGCCCGCCAGGGCCTGATTGATCCTCTCAAGGGCTTTCTCCTCGGAACGCCGTCCATCCGGCTGCGTTGGCGGTGAGAATTTGTATGGCGGCGCGCCGATGATCTGTTCCCGGCGGCAGCCAAACATCGTCAGCGTCCGCGCGTTGCAGTCAATAAACCGGTCACTGCGCATCAGCAGGATCGCGTCATTCGCGGTCTCGAACAAGGTGCGGTGTTTCAGTTCACTTTCGCGCAGCGCCGCTTCCGCCTGCTTCCGCTTGGTAATGTCGCGCAGCACCTCGACACAGCCGAGCACGGCGCCGCCGGAATTGTGCAGTGGAGTAGCCGTGGCGTCGAAAACCTTCCCCAGACGGGGTTCCTCGACGTCACACCGGGCCTCTTTGCCGGTCACCAACATGCGCTGCAGGGGGCACTCCGGAGGAGGCTCAGTCCGGCCATGGACCACCTGGTAGCAAGGCTGGCCGATGAGCTGGGAGAACTCCAGACCCAACACCCGAGTCGTGGCACGATTGGCGCGCTTGACGCGGAACTGCTCGTCCAAGATCAACACGGGGTCCGGAACGGTGTCAAAGGTCTGCTCCCACTCCTTCTTGGCGTGCCAGATCTGTTCTTGCAGCCGGGTCGCAGCCTCGCGTTGCGCTTTCTCGCGCAGCGCGCCCTCCACTGCCGTCGGCAGGCGGTGCAGGCGGTCCTTCAGAACGTAGTCGGCGGCCCCCTGCTTGATGCATTCGACGGCCGCTTCATCGCCCAGACTTCCGGTGACGATCACGAGCGGGACATCCTTCCCTGACTCCCGGAGGATGCGCAAAGCGTCCGTGGCGTTCCAGCCACCCAAGTTGTAGTCGGCAAGGATGACATCAAAACTGCCTTGCTCTAACCGTTGCTGGAACTGCTCGCGCGAATCTGTCACCTCAAGACTCAGTGAATAGCCCGCCCGCCTGAGCATCGCCGCTATGAGTTCCGCATCCTGCGGATTGTCCTCCAGGATCAGCACCCGCAGCGGCTGCCGGGCAGGGACGGGATTCTCGGTTCGAGCCTCAGTCATGGTTCTGGCACTCTATCGAACTCGAAAGGCACTGGCGGGCGGGGGTTCGTTCACCACCACCCAGTACAGTCCCAGTTGCTTTACCGTCTCGCGGAACTTGTCGAAGTCCACCGGCTTCTGGATGTATCCGTTCCCTCCCAGGTGGTAGCCGTTGACCATGTCCTTCTCTTCTCGTGAGGCGGTCAGGATAACTACGGGAATGGCCTTGGTACGCGGATCGCTCTTGATCTGGCGCAGAACCTCCAGGCCATCCACCTTGGGCAGTTTCAAATCCAGGAGCACGACGCGCGGAGGAGACTCGAAAGAGCGCCGGCCGTAAGGACCGCGACAGAAAAGGAAATCCAGAGCTTCTTCGCCATCGCGCACGACGTGAATGTCGTTGGCCAAGTTTTGCTGCCGCAGCGCGTGCAAAGTCAGCTCCACGTCCTCGGGATTGTCCTCAACCAGCAGGATTTCTCCGTCTCTTGTCATATGGCCTCCCCCGCTCGCGCGGCTTTTCCCGCCCTGCCGCCCGCGGGCTCCCCGAGCGCGAAATAGAAAGTCGCCCCTTTGTCCAGCTCACCCTCCGCCCAAACCCGGCCGCCGTGTTTATGAATGATCCGCTGGACCGTGGCCAGGCCCACACCCGTACCTTCAAAGTCTTCCTGCCGGTGCAGGCGCTGAAAAATCCCAAAGAGTTTATCGGCATATTTCATGCTGAAGCCGACCCCGTTATCGCGGACAAAGGTGACATCTTGACCGTCGCGGGTCATGGTGCCGACCTCAATCACGGCCCGTTCCCGCGGCCGGGTGAATTTGACAGCATTCGAGAGGAGGTTGGCAAAGACCTGCCTCATCAGTGCCGGGTCGCATTCCACGAAGGGGAGGGAACTGACCTTCCAGTCGATCTTCCGACCCTCCATCTCCGGCTGTAGATCACGCCGCACTTCCTCCACCAGCGAGTTCAAGCCAACGATTTGCCAACGCACTTCCTGGCGGCCCAGGCGGGAAAGGCTGAGCAAATCGTCCACCAGTTGGCCCATCCGCTGGGTGCCTTCACGAACGCGCGTCAGATAATGGTGCGCTTCCTCCGGCAACCCCGCGCTGTACTCTTCCAGAAGCAATTTGGAAAAGCCGTCGATATGGCGCAGCGGCGCGCGGAGGTCATGGGAGACGGAATACGTGAACGCTTCCAGCTCTTGATTGGCAGCCGCCAGGTCGCTGCTCCGTTGCTCCAGCGCCGCGTTCGCGAGACGCAGTTGCTCGCTTGACTCTCGGAAGCCCCGCAAGGCCATCTCATAGGGCGCCAAGCTTTCCGCGAAGAACCCTGTGGCCGCCGCTGCCGCCCGTGCGCACTCTTCGGTCGTTCGGCAATCATGCAGGACTCTCCCCAGTGCCTCCTGGTGAATCGCGGATAACTCCATGACGCCCAGGGCGTCCGCGAGGGCTCGCCGCCCGACTCGATAGGCGCCCTCCAGCGCCGCTTCCCCAGCGCTCGCGAGGTAATCTGCCAGCGCCAGCTCGTATTGCTCCGCCAACTCGCTTAGGGCTGCTTTCACGGCTCATGTCCCAGGTAACGCGCCACCAGCACCAGGGCGTCATCCGCGCCGCTAGCACGCCGGGCGAGAATTTGCTCGGCGATTTGCTGCGGCGGGTCGCTCAGGGTCACATCCTCGACAAACCCACCCCGAATGCCGTCGGTGGCAAGAATCAGCACATCGCCCCGTGTGACAGGAAGGATCGACGCGTGGAGCGCGGGCAATTGGTAGCCGACCACCCCGCCGCGCAGCAGGATGCTTTCCCGCGCCGGCCTGGCCGTGGCATCAGCGCGGAGCAGCGCGCCTTCGACGTTACCCACGCCCAGCCACGTCATCGTGTTATCCAGCGCGTTGAACGAGGCGAGACTCATCACCACCCCGCGCGTCCGAATCAGCCTTTCGTGACAGCGTTTGATCAGCGAGATGACCGGCTCGTGCGCGTAATCCGCGAGCGTGACGACGGCGCTTCTGGCGGCAGCCGCAGCCTCAGGACCGTGTCCCAAGCCGTCCACGGCGGCCACGAGGACGCCGTTGGGAAGAGGCCGAACCACATACTGGTCGCCGGACTCGGCTTCGCCCTCCAGCGGCTGGGCAGCCATCCCCCACTCAATCAACGGCGGCGGCTCGGAAAGCTCATTACCCATGATGCCTTGCCCATTTCTTCATCACGATGGTCGTCCCCTGGCCCACCTGGGAAGCGATGTCAAACTCATCCATCAGTCGCTTGGCCCCCGGCAAGCCCAGCCCCAGACCGTGCGAGGTGGAGTAGCCGTCCTGCATCGCTTGCGCGATGTCGGGGATACCCGGTCCCTGGTCGCGGGCGACCACCACGATCCCCCGCTTGCTGCCCTGGTTGGCATGGCTCAGGACGATTTCGCCGCGCTTGGCGTAGGCAACGATGTTGCGGGCCACCTCAGAGATGGCGGTGGCAATGAGCGTCAGGTCACCACTTGAAAAGCCTAGCTCTGCCGCCAACGCGCGCCCCTGTTGGCGGGCGGCCACGATGTCCGCCTCCGAGTCTATGGCCACGCGGATTTCATCGGCCACGGTCGCCGCCCCCCTTTGTTCCCTGGCGCAGCGCCGCGAGACCCCCATCCAAGTCCAAGGCCGTCTCCACGCCCTCCAGGGTCATGCCCAACTGTGTCATCGCAAACGCCACCTCGGGCTGGATGCCGACGATGATGGTCCGCGCTCCACGCAATTTCGTCATGTGCGCAATGCCGCGCAGGGTACGGGTAGTAAACGAGTCCATCACGTCCAGCACGGTGACATCCAGGACGACCCCGCGCGCGCGAAACCTACCCACCCTCTCCACCAGCTCATCCCGCAGTTTGAGCAGCGCGGCATCGCTGAGCGCGGCCTGAATCGTCGCGATCAGGTAGTCGCCTTGTTTGAGTATCGGGACTTCCATCGTTTGCCGCCCCTATGTCTCTGCGTTTCGCGCCATGGTTGCCTCTGCCGTGATGACCCTGTACCCTACCAATCGGTCGGCTTCCTCGATGCCGCTTTGCAGGTCGCTCAAGGTGTTCAAGCTGCTCAAGTCCACCCCAATGGTCACCAAGGTCTGGGCGACTTCTGCGGACAACCCTGTGACGATGACGGCGGCGCCCATCAAACGCGCTGCCTGCACCGTTTGCAGCAGATGGTTGGCAACTTTGGAGTCCACGGCCGGGACGCCCGTGATGTCCATGACCACAACCCTGGCGCGGTTGGCACGGATGGCACGCAGCAATCCTTCGGTGAGCTGCCGGGCGCGCTGCGTGTCGATCAGGCCGATAATCGGCAGGATGAGCAGGCCCTCGCGGAGTTGCAGCACGGGAGTGGAAAGTTCGCGCATCGCCTCTTGCTGCTGGCGGACGACTCTCTCGCGTTCCTCGATGCAGGCCATGGCTACGATCGACAGGATTTTGTTGGCGACCGGTTCGTAGATGTCGAGGGCGGCAGCAGACAACCTCGCCAGGTCGTGGTGATAGTGCTGAAACAGGCTCCGCCCATAGATATCGCGCATGGTAGCCAAACCGCCGATGATCTGCTCGGTCGTCATCCCGCGCAGCACCCCCCGTTTTGCCATCTTGGCGGCATAGGCTTGCGCCGCGTCATATTTCCCGGTCTCGAGGCAGCCGACGCACGTATCGTAGATTATGGCCGATTCCGTTTCGATTTCTTCCGGGGTCAGGTCCGCCAGGTACCCCTTCGCCGTCGTCTGCTCGACCCACTGCCGCCGCAGCACTTCGCGCTGTTCGCGCAAGTACGCCACCAACTCGCGGACCAAGCTCTCTGTGCCTCCATCCTTGGGCTGACCGAGAGCCTGCCCTTCGGTTTTCTGTGTCATCTCCGGCTCCTTTCGGGGACGTGTTCCCCCTTCCCGCGGGGTTCATCGCCGCACCTTCACATCAAGTTATCGGCCGTCTGCCGGGAGAGATGAGGCCTGACTCCAGGAAAGACTCGCTAGCCTAAGGAGGGACTCGCCCGTCGGGGACGGACAAGGAGGATACGCTGTGGCGATAGAGTCTGAAGAGTCTATCCGACTTGAGCATCCCGAAGTAGCCAGGCGATCCATCGAGGGGCAACGCGCCTCCAATCTCTTCGAGGTTGACGGGAGGAGGAGCCCGGAGTATCTTGCCGGGCGACGAGTCTTGGCCAACAGGTGGGCGTTCGGTCTAGCGCCGGCTCGCCATCCCCTGAACGAGGAGTGAAAATCGCACCATGAAGCTGCACCACATCATCGAAGCTCAGCAGTTCGACCTCCCGACCATGACGCGCCTGTTTGAAGTCGCGGAAGAAATGGAACGCGTGGTGGCGCGTGGCGGCATTACGGACTACCAGAACCGCATCATGGCCACGCTGTTTTACGAACCTTCCACGCGCACCCGCTTCTCGTTTGAAACAGCCATGCATCGGCTGGGCGGTCATGTGATCTCCACGGAGAACGCCGCGGAATTCTCCTCCGTCGCCAAGGGTGAGACTCTGGAAGACACCATCCGCATCCTCAACGGCTACGCGGACGTCATCGTTATCCGTCACAAGGAAGTGGGCAGCGCCAAGCGCGCGGCGGCGGTTTCGCGCGTCCCCGTCATCAACGCCGGAGACGGCGCGGGCCAGCACCCCACCCAGGCGCTGCTTGACCTCTACACGATTCGCAAGGACATCGGCGCCATCGACGGCCTGCGCATCGCCATGGTCGGCGACTTGGCGCAAGGCCGCACGGTTCGCTCGCTGACCTATCTGCTCAGCAAGTTTCAAGACGTGAAGATCTACTTCGTGGCCCCGCCCCTGCTCAAGATGAAACAGGACATCCTCGACCATCTCCAGGAACGCCACGTCTGGTGGACGGAAGAAACGGCACTGGACAAGGTTCTGCCGGAAGTGGACGTGGTTTACCAGACGCGCGTGCAGAAGGAGCGCTTCGGCGACCGTATCGCGGATTACGAGCAGTGCCGCGGCGTGTACATCATCAGTGCGGAGAGCCTGCGGCTGATGAAGCAGAAATCCATCATCATGCATCCCCTGCCGCGCCTGGAGGAAATCACCATGGAAGTGGATGCCGACCCACGCGCCGCCTACTTCCGCCAAGCGCAGAATGGCCTCTACGTGCGAATGGCTCTGCTCACCATGGTGTTGGGATAGACGCTGGCACGCCCCTCGCATCCGGGAGCTGCAAGCTTTCAGGCCCCCTGGTCTCCAGCACAAAACGTTCAGACAGGACGTCTATCAGGACGATAGTACTGGTACTCTCGTGCTGTTGCAGAACCGCTGCAGGAATGGGAGAATCGTGGCGTAAATCTGACAATGGCAACTGAGAAAACCATGAAAAAGAAGAAACAGAGGGAGACAAAAGACATGGCGATCGGTGCACGAATCCGTCAGCTCCGCGAAAAGGGAGGCCTCTCGCAGGGGGATATTGAGCGCGTGACCGGGCTGCTCCGGTGCTACACCTCACGGGTCGAGAACGGCCACACGATCCCCTCGCTCGAGACGCTGGAGAGATATGCCGCCGCTTTCGGGTTGCCTCTCTACCAGCTTTTCTATCCGGGCGACGAGCCTCCTCCCACGCCCAACCTGACGCCCCGCAAGACCCTGGAGGAATTGGCGGGAGAAGAGGGGAAGCAGGGGGTGGATGCTCGCTTTTTGCTGAAGCTGAAATCCCTGGCCGAACACATCGGGGAGTCTGATCGCCAAGTCCTGCTCAGCCTGGCGAAGAAGCTCGCCACCCGCTAACCACGCGGGGCGGGTGTGGCGCCAGCTAGTGTGGGCGCTCTGGTGAGGTGCCTACGCTTGTAACGTCTATTGCGGAACCAGGATGACGTTCTCCTCCGGTTCCTTGCCGGTCGCCTTCTCCGGCACCTTTCCGCTCAGCGAGCGCATGAAGTTCACGATATTCCATTTGCGCTCGTCGGGCATCCTGTTGCCTTGGCCGGGCATCACCTCGGACCCTGCACCCAGGATGGCGAACAACTCACCGTCCGTACGGTTCTTGAGGGTCTCTGGCTTGGTGAGGTCCGGTGGGTTGATCTTCATTTCCTCCACCATGTCGCCCTTACCGTCTCCGTTGTCTCCGTGACACATGGCGCACTGGGTCTTGTAGATCTTCTTCCCGCGCTCGACGGAGACCGTCGTGTATTTCACTGGGTTCTTCCGCGCCTTGTCTTCTTCGGTAATCTTGGACACATGAACAGGCTGCTGCGCGCCGGAAGTCGAGGCGGCGGTGCCGGAGGGCGCTGTCTCCTCTTTTTTCTGCTCTTGTGCGCAGAGCGTGCCCAATGCCAGGACAGATACCAGGAGTCCAACGAGGTGCTTTGCTGCCATGAGGCCTCCCGCAGGGTTCAGACTATACACGCGCCATCGCCCAAACACTACTCCATTCTGCGGTGCTTTTGAACCACTTGGTGCACATTCTAGCAATTTCCTTGCCCGGTCTGGCACTCGCCAATCAAAACCAGTACCCACTGCTCGCGCCGGAATCTCTTGTCGGACTCCGTGTCGGCTGTTCAATCCCTGCGAGCGGCGCGCGGCCATCCCCTGCCCGCTGGAACATGGGGTGTGACTCGCCGCCGACCACCAACCCACCTCGCTCCGCGCTAGCCACACTGCGAAGGGAGTTGCATTCAGCATTCAGCATTCAGCATTCTGCCTTCTGCCTTCTGCCTTCCGCGTTCAACACACGGGATTGAAGCTCCGACCCCGCCTGGGTTAGAATGCTGTCCTCGCTCATGAGGGGCATCTGACCAAATCCAGGGAGATTCTCTATGGCTCTTATCCAGTTCACCAAGAACCACACCGACCACTCGACGGACAAAGGCTATCAATTCGAGTTCTTCTGCGACCGGTGTGGCAACGGATTCATGTCCGAATTCAAAGCCTCGATGACGGGCATGGCTTCGAGCGCGCTGCGTGCCGCGGGCGACATCTTTGGTGGTGTCTTCGGCCGCGCCGGCGCCGGCAGCTATGAAATCCAGCGTGCGGTGGCGGGCCCGGCCCACGACAAAGCTTTCCGCGAGGCCATCGAGGAGGCCAAGCCGAACTTCCGCCAATGTCCGAAGTGTGCCAAATGGGCTTGCGCGGCGCTGTGCTGGAACCAGAAGCGCGGGCTCTGCTACGACTGCGCGCCCAGCGTCGAAACGGAACTGGCGGCCGCCCAGGCGCAGGCCACCATCGAACAGATTCAAGAAAAGGTTCGGCACCAGGATCTGACCAAGGACATCGACCTGACCAGCGAAGCTGCGGCGCTCTGCCCCAATTGTGGCGCGCGCACCCAGGGTGCCAAGTTCTGCCCCGAGTGCGGCAAGCCCCTGCGCCCGAAGAACGAGTGCCCGCGTTGCGGCACCAAGCTGGAAGCCGGCGCGAAGTTCTGCCCAGAGTGCGGCGGGAAGATAACCTAGCCTCCATGCCTTCATTCTCCGGCAAGTTCCAGTACCGGAACGCCGACGGC
>JBEKCQ010000085.1:0-15404 GCA_050014795.1 Terriglobia bacterium
TCGGGACGTAGGGGCGGGCGAAAGAAATTGCGCCCGCCGTTCATCGGCCTCTCGACCGAGCTTTCTGCGAGAAAGCCGGTCTGGCTGTCAAATCCCGGGCTGCGGTCGTTGTAGTCGAGGTCCATGTAGAACTGGCGGCCGTCGCGCCGCAGGCGCGCCTTGTAGGCGGGGCCGGCCATGGAAGTGCCGTCGGGGAGGACCGTGGAGCTGGCGATCCCCTGTCCGGTGAGCAGCCAGTTTCCGCTCAGCTTGAAGCGGGCGTCGAGCCCGCCCACACGGTTGAATCCACCGTTCAACTCCCGGTCAGCGAAGATAGCGCCCACCGAGGACTGGCGGAAGAGGTCGCGATTGACGCGCACGATGCCGATTCCCGCCCGTTTGCCGGCGAGGGGGTCTGTGGGCGGGACGGCCTTTCCGGCGGCCTCGTCATCGGCGAGCAGGGCGCCGACAGCCCACGGGCCTCGTTTGCCGGTGAGGCGGACCCCGAACTGTGGGTCGGCGATCCGGCGCGTAAAGTAGAGGCTGATGGGCGTGTTAAAGTAACTGGGGTTTTCCAGGAAAAAGGGGCGCTTCTCCGGAAAGTAGACCTCGAAGCGGCGATTGATGGTTACCTGCGGCTCGTCGGACTCCACTTGACTGAAGTCCGGATTGAAGGTCGCATCCAGCGCGAAGCTGTCTTTCAGGACGAACTTGGCGTCCACGCCGGCGTTGGGCTCGGCGTTGTTGGTGACGAAGTGGGGGTTTGTCGGGTCGCGCGTGTCGAGCGCCCGGTAAGAGCGGAAGAATCCGTAGGGAATGAACTGCATGTTGCGGCTGGGGCTGATGTTCTTGAGGCCTTTGAGCGTCGCGCCCTGGTTCAGGCGACCCTCGATGCGGGTGGTAACGCGCGGCCAGGTGGCAGATTCGTTGGTGCGTGGAATCCAGCGGATCAGGACGATCCCCCAGTTCTGCTCGGAGACGGTGGGAAAGCGCAGGCTGCGAAACGGCACGGCCACCCAGACCACAAACCCGCGGTTCGTCAGCTTGCCGCGCGAATGCCAAACGGTGTCCCAGGAACGATCGTATTGGAGAGGCTGGCCTTCCGTCCACGTTCCGTCCATCTGGAAGCCCAGCGCATTGACGGTGAAGACGAAGGCGCGGCGATGGTCGTGATAGGTGTCGAGAAAAAGGTCCAGGCGCTCGTCGCCGTAGAGGTCGTCGCGAATCGTCTTGTGCGCCCGCATCTTGTGCGGCTCGGAGTCGAAGGCGACGAAAATGCAGTACAGGTTCACATCGTCATAGCCCAGATAGACGTCAGTCCGTTGCGACGATGGTGCACCATCGCTCGGCAACCGCTGGGTAAATCCGTCAGCCTTGGCCAAACGGCCTTCCCAGGCGGGACTGGGCTTCATCTCCAGAAAGTCCTCGAGCACCGGTGCCCGGTCCACGCGGGGGACAACTAACTCAGGGGGCGATGCGGGGAGATCAGATGCTGCCCAGGAGGACGGCCCGAGTAGTATCCATACCAGCGTCAGGAGTGCCTTGTGGGGTTGGGCTGGGAGCATGGGGTGGGCTCAGATCTTCGCCAGGGCCTGATCGAGGTCCGTGATGATGTCTTCCACGTCTTCGATGCCTACGGAAATGCGCACCAGGCCGTCGGTGATGCCGAGTCGCTGGCGCTCCTCGGGTGGGACAATGGCGTGCGTCATCGTCGCCGGATGAGAGATCAGGGTTTCGACGCCTCCCAGGCTCTCCGCCAAAGAGCACAGCCGAACGGACTTGAGCACGGTTCGGGCATTTTCGAGCGAACCTGTTTCAAAAGCCAACATCCCGCCGGAACCGGTCATTTGCCTCTTGGCCAGTTCGTGCTGGGGGTGAGAGGGAAGACCGGGGTAATAGACCTTCTCGACCTTGGGATGCGCTTCGAGGTGGCGCGCCACTGCCAGACCGTTTACGTTGTGGCGCTCCATACGGACGGCCAAGGTCTTCACACCACGCAGAACTAGCCAGCTATCGAATGGTCCGAGGATTGCCCCGGCGGCGTTCTGGATGAACTTCAGCCGCGCGGCCAGTTCAGCATCGTTCAGAATGACCGCCCCGCCGACGCCGTCGCTGTGCCCGTTCAAATACTTCGTGGTGCTGTGGATAACAATATCGGCGCCGAGCTCAAGGGGGCGCTGGAAGTACGGGCTCATGAAGGTGTTATCCACGGCCAGGATGGTTTTATGCTCGTGCGCCAGCCGCGCCGCGGCTGCGACGTCGGTGATTTCCATGACGGGGTTGGTGGGTGTTTCGATGTAGAGCATCCGGGTGTTAGGACGGAAGGCCTTCTCCACTTCCTCCAGCCGGCAGGTGTTGGCGTAAGTGAAGCTGAGGCCAGAATCTCGCAAGACGCGCTCGAAGAGTCGGAAAGTCCCGCCATACAGATTGTGGCCGGCTACGATGTGCTCGCCGACCTTGAACAAGCTCATTATGGCGTTGATAGCTGCCATCCCGGAGGCGAACGCGAAGCCAAACCGGCCGCGCTCGAGCGCCGCGAGGTTGCGTTCCAGCGCCGCCCGTGTTGGATTCGACGTGCGGGCGTACTCGTAACCCTTATGCTTGCCAAGCTCTTCCTGCACAAAGGTCGACGTCTGATAGATGGGAACGACGATGGCTCCTGTGGCGGGATCGGGTTCCTGTCCCACATGAATGGCGTCGGTTGAAAATCCCATGGTGATTCTCCGAGCGGGTGGCGGTACGCGTTAGCCTGCCCCAGTGACATGCCGGCCTGAAGGCCGACGCTACATACTACAGGAATTTCCCGCTCGCGAAGTTAACGGAGTCTTCCGGGCAAGTCAATGCTGTGTGACGGCCTTACGCAGTTCGGGCATGGCCGGACGCGCTCTCCTTTGGTATAATTAGTTGGACCCCGCGGAATTGAACGTAGTTTGGAGGGTCAAGGCTCAAATGCTTCAAACTCGTGGAAACAACCAGCTAATCCTGGGTTTGTGTTTTGCTGGCCTGCTATTCCTGCTCGTCTTCCAGCCACCTGCCTGGGGCGACTCGCCAGAACGGACCAGCGTCAACGTGCTGGTCAAGGATACGGCGAGCGACCAGCCCATTGCCAATGCCCGCCTGACGCTCCAGTTTCGTGAGCCAGGCGGCAACGCTCCGTTCGCGCAATCCAAGAAGCTCTCCTTCAGTGCGAAGACTAACCCGCATGGACGCTACAAGTTCACGAACATTCCCAAGGGCACCATTCACCTGATCGTGACTGCGGAGCGCCACCAAACCTTCGGCCGGGATTTTGAACTTGAGCAAGACAACCAGCTGATCGAAGTCAAGCTGAAGAAGCCGCAGCCGCTACTTTAGCGCCGCGGTTTTCCCAGAGCCACCCTTAGGCATTCCTCCACGCCAGTTGTTGCTCAGCGGCGGGTACGCTTCGTGCTGCAACTCAGTTTCCAAAACCGCACCCTCACGAGCCGAGCTGAAGATATCCCCTGTCGTCGTGCTAAGTAATTTGCGAAGTCTCTCTTCTGCGAGGCGCGCATCGTGGTCAGGGGAGGCGATTTTACAGGAATGCTACAGATTGGTGCAAAGAGCTAAAAGCTGTTCAGACTCGGACGCTTAACACGCGTGCGAGAGGTCTTTTCCACAAACTTTTCAACAGAAGTGTTGAAAAGTCTTTTCACGCGCTAAGAAAGATGGGCCAGAGTTGAGCAAGACGCTTTCCAAATCTCAGTGGGTGGCATGAGCCGCGGAATCGACTCCGCGGTTTTGCCGTTGCAGGAACGTGAAGCTCGTAGACTTCATGATTTGCGCTGCATGCCGAGTGTTTCGCCTACATGTAACCTACAACATGCGACCTACTAGGCTCCCGCTTATTGCTGCGGCGGCGGATTGACGGCCGGCGTCTGAGTTGCTGGCGTCGGTGGCGGGGTGGCCGGAGGCGCCGCGAAATATCCTTCGTCCATCCAGAGGTTCGCTTTGCTTCGCAACTCGGCTATGGACGCTTGCACCTTCTGGTCCCGGAGCCGGTTCTCAAGTTCCGCCGAGACGTCCTTCAGTTCCATATGACGGCGACCCACAACTTGCACGAAGACGAGGGCCTGCGGAGTCTCGAACGGATCCGAAACCTCACCTTCCTTTGACTGAAACGCTGCCTTGTCCAAGTCGGCGGGCAACTGTCCGCGTCGAATCGAGCGCGGCTGTGTGTCAATCTGAACCACGTTGGGGACGGCGAAGTCCTGCGCCACTTTGGCCGGGTCGCCCCCTGCGGCAAACGCCTTGCGGATTTCCTCCGCCTTGGCCTTGGCTTCTGGGGCAAGCAGGCCGGGCGTACCTTCTTTGGCTCCATCCGGCTTCTTGCGGATAACTGCCTCACGGACTTGGGCTTGGTCGAATTCCTCCGGATGCCCGGCGTAGTACTGGCTGACCTCTTCGGGGCTGACCTTGGTCTGGCTCACGATGTTCTCATACTCAGCCTGCGCCAGCATCTGCAACCGCTGCAGCTCAATCTGTCGGCGGACATCGGGTGAAGAGTCCAGCCGATGGCTGATTGCCATTCCTGCGAGTACCAGCATCAATGCGTACTGTGCGCCGATCGGCTCCTTACCTTGCCGGGCTATGGCCTGCCTAATGTCAGGGCTGAGTTTGCTGATCACGAAATCCAGATCGGCCTGGCTAACTTGTTCGTTTCCAACCTTGAGCACGACTTTCTCCCCCGGTTCGGGAGGGGTCTTGAGGGGCGTCGTCGCCGGACGTGCTGGAGGCTTCTTGGCCGCCGCGGCTGCAGGCTTTGCAGCGGCTGGGCGCGCCGCCGGTTTGGGTTGCGCCGACTGCTGCCCGTGAGCTGCCACGGCCAGGGCCAGAAGATTGATGAATGCTACGCTCGTTCGCCTTACGCTGCAGATTCTCATCGGACCTGCCTTCTCTTGAAATCTTGGTAAGTATCAAACTGCGGCATTTTAGCACAGGCGCCGCAATAATCCGCCCGAAAACTCGGCTGCGAGACTCCAGGGGTTATAATACTGCTTTCTGCCTTTACCTCCGGGGTGTCCAGGGAGCCATGGACTTCAGACTCGTCTCCGACTACCAGCCGCGCGGTGACCAAGTGACAGCCATTGGGGAGTTGGTCCGTGGCGTCCAGGAAGCTGAAAAACACCAGGTGCTGCTGGGCGTCACGGGTTCCGGCAAGACGTACACGATGGCCAAAGTGGTCGACGCGACCAACCGGCCCGCGCTGGTGCTGGCTCACAACAAGACCCTGGCGGCGCAACTCTACCACGAGTTCCGCCACTTCTTTCCCCAGAACGCCGTCGAGTACTTCGTCAGCTACTACGACTACTACCAGCCCGAAGCCTACCTTCCCTCGAGCGACATCTACATAGAGAAAGAAGCCACCATCAACGACGAACTGGACAAACTGCGGATGTCGGCCACGCGGTCACTCTTTGAGCGCCGCGACTGCCTGATCGTGGCGAGCGTGAGCTGCATCTACGGTTTGGGCTCGCCCGAGGCTTACTACGGCATGCTCCTCCTGCTCGAGAAGGGGCAGAAGGCGTCGCGGCAGGACATCCTCCGCCGCCTGGTCGAAATCCAGTACGAACGCAACGACATTGACTTCCGGCGTGGGACCTTCCGTGTCCGCGGCGACGTAATTGAGGTCTTTCCCACTTACGAGGACCACGCGTATCGAATCGAGATGTGGGGCGACGAAGTCGAGTCCCTCTCCCAGATTGATCCTCTCTTCGGGCAGGTGAAGCAGACCTATTCCCGGCTGCCCATCTATCCCCGCACGCACTATGTGATGCCGACCGATCAGCGGGAGGAGGCCCTGGCGCGCATCTTGAGCGAACTCGAATGGTGGCGCGGCGAACTGGAAAAGCAGGGGAAGATGGTGGAGGCCCAGCGCATCCACCAGCGCACCATGTTTGACGTCGAGATGATGAAGGAGATGGGCTACTGCCACGGCATCGAGAATTACTCGCGGCACCTCTCGGGGCGCCTGCCGGGCGAGCCCCCGCCCACCCTGCTCGACTACCTTCCCCAGGATGCACTTCTCTTCATCGACGAAAGCCACCAGACCGTTCCACAATTGCACGGCATGTACCACGGCGACCGCTCGCGCAAGCAGACGCTGGTGGACTATGGTTTTCGGCTCCCTTCGGCGCTGGACAACCGCCCGCTGACGTTTGAAGAATTCGAACACCGGGTGGGCCAGCTTATCTACGTCTCGGCGACCCCGGGCCCTTACGAACTGACCAAGGCGGGCGGCCGCGTCGTCGAGCAGATCATTCGCCCGACGGGCTTGATCGATCCCCCGGCGGAAGTCCGCGCCACGCGTGACCAGATTGACGACCTCTTGGGAGAAATCCGCGCGCGCGCCGGAGCAGGGGAGCGCGTGCTGGTCACGACGCTCACCAAACGCATGGCTGAAGATCTGACGGAATACTACACGGAGGTCGGGGTCCGCTGCCGGTACTTGCACTCGGAAATCGAGACGCTCGAACGCGTCAAGATCCTACGTGACTTGCGCAAGGGGGAATTCGACGTCCTCATCGGCATCAACCTGCTGCGGGAGGGTCTGGACTTGCCGGAGGTTTCGCTCGTCGCCATCCTGGACGCGGACAAAGAGGGCTTCCTGCGTTCCGCGGGATCGCTTATCCAGACTATGGGTCGCGCGGCACGCAACATTAACGGCAAGGCGATTCTTTATGCCGATACGATGACGGATTCCATTCGCCGGGCGCTGGCGGAAACCAGTCGCCGTCGGGCCAAACAGCAGCGCTTCAACGAAGAGAATGGCATCACGCCGGAGAGCATTGTGAAGCCTGTGGATATGGCCCTGGCGTCCATCGTCGCGGCGGACTACATTACGGTACCGGAGGAAATTGAAGAAGAGGAGTTGGCCTTGCCGGACCAGCTCGAACGATTGATCGCCAACCTCGAGAAGCAGATGCGCGAGGCGGCCAAGCAGTTCGAGTTTGAGAAGGCGGCCCAGTTGCGCGACCGCATCAAGGCGCTTAAAGAAAAAGAGGCGGGTGTCAGAGGCGAGTAGCGTAGAGTTGTTCTACAGCCCAGCGGGTTGTCGTCCACTTGTGCCGGCAAACAAGGAGGAAACGATGGTATGCCGCATGTTGCGGAGGGGACTCTGGTTTGTGACCTTGGCTGGGCTGGCGCTCGCCGGACCGGTTCCTAAAGCCTCGGCGCAGACGTACGACCTCCTCCTCAAGGGCGGGTGGGTCATTGATCCTGCCAATCACTTGAATACCCCGCGTGACGTGGCCGTTGTGGGTGACCGCGTCGCGCGCGTGGCGGAGAACATTCCTGCCTCGGAAGCGAAGAAAGTTGTAGACGTCTCCGGCCTTTACGTGACTCCGGGGCTGGTAGATATGCATGCCCACGTCTTCGTGGAGGATCCGGGAGGCTGGGGAATCTATCCGGA
The DNA here is from genome assembly GCA_050014795.1 of Terriglobia bacterium. Lineage (GTDB taxonomy): Bacteria > Acidobacteriota > Terriglobia > UBA7540 > UBA7540 > JALHUF01. The sequence goes on from JBEKCQ010000085.1 coordinate 7,409, forward strand.
TCTGGGTGCCTTCCCGAGCGGCGTCACCACCATCGTGGATGCGGGCTCTGCTGGTTGGAAGAATTTCGAGCAGTTCAAAGCGAGGGTCATCGACAAGGCCCGCGTGCGCGTCTTGGCTTTCCTGAACATTGTGGGGATGGGGATGGACCCCGTGGGCGAGCAGAGCTTGAACGAAATGGATGCGCGGCCGACGGCGGAAATGATCAAGCGTTATCCGCAGATTCTTGTGGGGGTGAAGACGGCGCATTATCGCGGGCCCGAGTGGGAGGGCGTGGACCGCGCTTTCGAGGCTGGGCGGCTGGCGGACGTACCTGTTATGGTGGATTTTCAGCCGCAGCCCACACGAACCTACGAGGATTTGCTGCTCCGCCACATGCGGCCGGGCGACATTCACACGCACATGTATGCCCAGCACATTCCCTTGCTTGACCCAAACGACCGGGTAAACGAATACGTGCGCGAGGCGCGTAAGCGAGGGGTCGTGTTCGACCTCGGCCACGGCGCGGGCAGTTTCTGGTTCCGCATCGCTTCGCCCGCCATGGAGCAGGGCTTCGGGCCGGATTCCATCTCCACCGATCTCCACCAGCACAGTTCCCTGATCCCCCAGGCGAACATGGTGAATTGCATGTCGAAGATTCTCAATCTCGGCATGCCGCTTGAAGAAGTCATCTACCGCTCCACGGTCACGCCGGCGCGCGAAATCAAACGGCCGGAACTGGGAACATTGTCCGTGGGCGCCCCGGCGGACATTGCCGTACTCGAACTCCAGAAAGGAACGTTCGGATATGTGGATAGCGGCCACGCGCGACTCAAGGGCGCACAGAGGCTGCGCTGCCTGCTCACCGTGCGGGCGGGCAAGATCGTTTGGGACGCGGAAGGCTTGAGCTGGCCCGACTGGCAAAAGGCCGGCAAGTACAAGGTGCTGGATTAGCAGCAGGAGTTTCTGGCATGGGGCTTGCGAAGCGAAGTGTAGCCATCATAGGTCCGGGACGAGTGGGCCAGGCGCTGGGCAAGCTCTTGGCGGATGCGGGTGTACCGATATGCTTCGTGGCCGCTCGGCGTCCGGAGGCGGCGCGGCGTGCTGTCCTCTTCATCGGGCGCGGCGTGCCAGTCGCGCTGAACTCACGGCAGTTGACCGAAGCTTCGGTGATTCTCTTGACGACTGCCGACGCTGCCTTGCAGCCGGTGGCTGGTGATTTGGCGGCCCTGGATGGTGACTGGACAGGTAAGGTAGTTCTCCATACCTGCGGCTCCTTGCCCTCAACCGTGCTTCAACCGCTGCGACGGCGGGGAGCAGCGATTGGCTCGCTTCACCCTTTTCAGACCATTCCCAATCCGACGGCGGGAGTCCGCAACTTGAAGGGCTGCTTCTGGGGCATCGAAGGCGACCCGGGGGCACGGAAGGTCGCCACACAATGGGTGAAGGCCCTCGGTGGCGTGGCCTTCCCGATTCGCGCCGCCCAGAAGATCCTCTATCACGCTGCGGCTTTTCTGGTATGCCCCACGCTGGTCACGCTAATGGACCGCTCAGCGCGGCTGCTTCGCCAGGCGGGTGTTCCGGCAAGAATTGTTCGGCCCATGCTCGGCCGGTTTGTGGAGGAGACGGTCAGGAACTTCGTGGAGTTCGGGGGTCGTCGAGCGCTTACCGGCCCGGCTGTGCGTGGCGATTGGCCAACCATCCGGCGACACTCGCGGGCCCTGCGTCGGTCTTCTCCGGACATCATCCCGCTCTACCATGCGCTCGTGCGCGCCATGTTGCGCCTGACTGGGCGGCGGCGGCCGCCGCCCTCCCTGGAGAGGATTCTGAAGAAATGATCGCCAGCGGGTTCCTGGCATTAACGCTCTGCGCGATTGCGGCTCCCCTTGCCCCGGGCCCAGAAGGCTTGCCCAAAGAAACACGGCGCAGTGCCGAAGCTCCCGCGACAGCCATCGACATAAACCACGCGACAGTCGAGGACTTCTCCAAACTGCCAGGAATTGGGCCGAAGTTGGCCCAACGAATTGTGGCATTCCGGGAAAAGCACGGACCGTTTCGTCGGGTTGAAGACCTGCTGGCGATTCGCGGCATTGGGCACAAGAAGTGGAAGAAGATTCGGCCGTATCTGCGCGTGGGAACTAACAGCGAGGCAAGATAGAAGCCAGAAGGCAGACATCCTTCAGAGCCCGCAATTGCCGACTACGCTCTCTGACATCCGACACCTGAAACCTGGCGCCTGACACCTACTCTTATGCGGCGGGGAACATCCGGTGCAGGAGCCAGAAAAAGACGGCTGCCACGACGCCGGAAATGGGGATGGTCAGGACCCAAGCCCAGACAATGCGCCCGGCCAAGCCCCAGTGCACAGCGCTCAAGCGCTGGACACTCCCCACGCCCATGATCCCGCCCGCGATAGTGTGGGTAGTGGAGACGGGAATGCCTGCCACCGCTGTCCCGAGCAAGCTTACGGCAGCCGCGGTCTCTGCGCAGAATCCGCCCACGGGTTTCAGCTTGGTGATCTTCATTCCCATGGTTTTCACAATCCGCCAGCCCCCGGCCAGAGTCCCTAAGCCGATGGCAGCGTAAGCCGCCAGGATCACCCAAAAGGGAATGTAGAAGCGCTCCAAGTATCCCGCGGTGAAAAGTGTCCCAGCAATAATCCCCATGGTTTTCTGCGCGTCGTTGGTGCCATGACCGAAGCTATAAGCGGCGGCAGAAACCAACTGGAGCTTGCGGAAGTAGCGGTCGAGCCGCTGGGGAGCCCAGTGGCGGAATAACCAGTAAACGGCAATCATCAGGCCTGCGCCCAGGACCAGACCGATGGCAGGCGAGAGGACGATGAAAAGCAAGGTCTTCGTCCAGCCGCTCAGGATGATGACGCCCCAACCTGCCTTGGCGATTGCCGCTCCTGCGTAGCCTCCCATCAAGGCGTGTGAGGAACTGACCGGCAATCCGTAGTACCAGGTGAGGAGGTCCCAGAAGATGGCCCCTAGCAGCCCAGCCAGGATCACGTAGAGGTTTACGTATTGCAGATCGATCATGCCCTTGCCCATGGTCCTGGCGACGGCGGTGCCGAACGTGAAGGCAGCGACGAAATTGAAAAAGGCCGCCCAGATGACCGCCAGGCGGGGCGAGAGGACCCGCGTGGAGACCACGGTGGCAATGGAATTGGCGGCATCGTGGAAGCCGTTGAAGAAGTCGAACAACAAGGCAACCAGAACGATGCAGATGGCAAACCAGAACATAGACCTCGCTTGGCTCAGGCAAGTGGGGACCCGGACACTAGAGCCAACTCCTTTGATTCCATGGACTCACCGAGAAGAGGCCAGCCCCTACTGGCTGGGCCAGAAACAGACTCGACTGGCCTGGTGATGATTGCCCTTGGAGCCTGTATGTTCTATGCCCGCTGTGGCCAATAATCTCGGCAAGGCGAAGGAGCTGTCAGGCGGCCTTCAAAACCACGGCTTCCAGCACGTCTCCCACATCCTCGCACTTATCCGTGGTGGCTTCCAGGACCTCGTAGATTTCCTTCCACTTAATGATCTCGATTGGGTCGCCGGCGTTCTCAAAGAGCCGAGCGACGCACTCGCCTTTGATGCGGTCAGCTTCTTCTTCGATTTGAGCAATCTGCTCGCAGTATTCGAGGATGTGGTCCGGTTTGCCGAGCTGGGAGACAGCCTTCAGGATGATCTCCGTGCCATGCGCGATGACCTTGGAGAGTTGCCGGGCGCCGGGCGTCACGGCGGTAACCTTGTAAATCACCAGGCGACTGGCCGCCGCATCCACCAAGTCGAGGACGTCGTCAAGCGCCGAACCCAAGGCATGGATATCCTCCCGGTCGAAGGGAGTGATGAAGGTCTGGTTGAGCTTCATCATCAGTTCGTGTGTGAGCTGGTCGCCTTTGTGTTCGACAAACTTGATTTCCGCCACGTGCTTCTCGACATCCTGGAAGTTCTCGAAGAGGGCCACCAGCATCTGCGCGGCTTTGTGGATGTTCTCCGCTTGCGCGCGGAAAAGGTCGTAGAACTTCTCGTCGCGCGGTATGAGTTGCACAATTGCTCCTTGGCAGGATTTGCAAATCGTATTCTCTCTGAAGCCGGCCGGGAACACAAGGGCCATTGCTCGTCGTCAGCCCAATCAGGAGGAACCCTACTTGCTATCTGATTGCTGGGGCTGACTTTATTGTCCAAGGAGACTCCATGCTATTGGACGCCACTGAACTGGGCTCGGGACCGAACAAGACAATGCGTTACTCCCCCAGACCGCCAGCCGCACTAGGTCAGCACCCAGCGGAGGGGCTTGCCGGGTGTGCTGGATCCCTTGAACTCAATAGCTCCTTTAGGAGTTCGCTCGAAGGTCACCTTCCTGCCGTTCACACGAAGGGTGGTGAAGCGTTCCTGCTCCGGGCGAGGCAGATGCAAGCTGATAAGCCAGTTGCCTGGAACCTTTGGCGCATACCAACCTCCATACTGGCTGGTGGTCCGGACGAGGCCCAAAAGTGGTGACTGAAACCGATAGGCGTCGAGGGGAAGCGCGGGTGCGAAAGCGACGCCCTTCTCGTTGAACTCAATCCCGAGGAGCTTCGCGGCACTATACAAGGGCCAAGCGTGAGGGTGCATGTTCATGACGGGAAAGTCCGTCCAGCCGAAGCCTAGGCCTGCGGGCGGCTGGCCGGGTTTCGGCTCCTTGAGCAGTGCCTCGTCAAACGACGTCTGGCCGGGATATGGGGAGAGTACCGAATTATAGGAGTCCGGCCCACTCCAGATTCCGCACCAGATCTCCGGATAAGCCTCCGCATGCCGCGCCAGGGAGTTCTTCTTCCACTCGTCCCAGGCCAGCTTGCCGTCCACCTTGGCCAGCGCCCAGACCAAGGTGCCGGTGATGGAGGGCCAAACGCCGCCATTTGTTAGCATCCCCGGCTTGGCAGCGGTCATTCTGATCGGCTGGTTTATGAGCATGGCGCCGATGGGCGAGGGTCGGCGAACCAACTCGTCAATGGCTTGGGCGAGCTTCTGCGCCTGCTCCGGGCTCGCCGCGCCGCCGAGCACGGCCCAGGGCTGCGGTTCCAGCCAAAGCCGGTCTTCGCCCACCCAGCCCAGTTGGGGAGTCAACCAGGCGCGGCGGAACCAGCGCCCCGCCCACTGCGCCCGTACGGCCTTCCGTTGCGCCTCGGCAATCTGGCGGGCCTCGGCGGCCAGTTCGCGGTCGCCGGAGCAAGTCAGCAGGCGCGCATAGAGGTCGAGAACATAGGTGGCCATCGCCGCGTTGAGCACGCTTTCGCCTACCCGGTGGACTTCATCGTATTGAGTCGGGGGAACGTGGCCGACTACCACGCTATCGTTCCAGTCGCCGTTGGAGAGGCGCAGCAGGCCATGCTCGCCCGTACCCGTCACGTCAACCAGGTGCCGGAAGCAGCGGCGGAGGAGGTTGCGGGCAGTCTCCTTGCCGGCTGTCGGACCGTAAAGCGGGTACGTGGGAAGCGCCTCGTCCAGGAAGGCGGAGTCACGCGTGGCCAGGACGTATTCGCTCGCCAGCCAGAGGAGCCACAGTTCCAGGTCGCTGGGGCGGAAGATGACGGGCATGATCATGCCGTTCCCCACGATCCCGTAAGGTATCGTGCCGTCGGGCTGGACCTCCTTGAGCGTGTAGCGAAGAATCTCCTTCACCCGTTCGGGATGGGTGAAAAGGAAGGGCATAGCGTGCTGGAGGGGGTCACGCGCTGCGCCTTGAAACCCCATCACATACTGATAGACGTGTCCCTGCGACAGGATGTGCTCGCGGAAGAAGCTGTCGTAGGTTGAGTTGCTGCGCAGGTAGTAATTGTGCCAGGTCAACTCGCGTTCCACCCAAGGCTCCGCAGGCACAGACAAACGCAGGCCGTCCTCCTTCCAGCGGCGGCTGGAGCGCGACCAGAGCGCAGACAAGTTCCTTTTGTATTTCGCCAGCAAATTCTCAAGCTGAACTCCTTCCGGCAGGTAGCCGTACGCGACGTAGAGCGTGCGCTTTTGTCCCGCACCCAGCTTCAGCCGGCGCTCGAGCAGCAGGGCACTTTCGTTTCCCGCGGCGGCCAGATTGCCGTCCAATGGCTTCTCCATCCCCGCAGGCCGCAATGCTCCACCGTTGCCGAAGAAGGCTTTGCCGTCGGTTGCCATACCGTCGGCGGGTGCATCGAGGGACACCAGGAAAGTCGGAGGCGGAGCAAGGTCCTCAAAGCCTGCCTCTTTCACCGGCGGAGGCTGCGGCGCGCCGAAGAAGGTCTTTGGGTTGGCAGTGAGGTACTGCTCAACCTGCGTCCAGGCTTTCTCATCTTCTGGTGTCCTTCCCAGAAACCGTTTTGTCTCCAGCAGGCCGACGCCACCCTCGAGAGTCCGAAAACTGTGTGCGAAGCGCTCCGCGAGACCGCGCCGCAACGCCGCGGCCTTTCTCATGTTCAGTTGAAGGCCCGCCATCAGCAGTGCCCGGTAAGAAAACTGGTAGATCTGGCAGCCCCAGTATTCTACCCAGCGCAGATCGGCCGCTGGGCCGCTGTTGTTCAATGTGACCTGGGAAATCAACAAGGGGTCGTCGCCGAAGGGTGCGAAAATCACCTGATCGATGGTGTAGGTGCCGCCCGAAACTTTCTTTTGCAGGTATCCCACGCCGAAGAGGCGCTCGAACTGGTCGGCATTGCCCGGATAGTAAGTGCAGAGCAAAATCCGTCCGTCGGTGAGGTAGCCCAGCCCGCCCCCGTAGAGGTTCTGTTCCGGGAAGTGGTCGTTGAGGAACTTTGGGCTGCCCTCGTCTTGCCGCACCTGCACGTAGCCGTAATTGGAAACAGCAGCCACGAGTCGGTCGTTGCCCACCTGATGCGTCTGGTCGGTGGGCGACCGCCATACCGTATTCACTGGCGTTCTGGCCTTGGGGTCGGTCAGCTGATTGCACGTGTATCGATAAGCCGGCAGGCCGTGCTGGTCTTCAATCCATTCGCCGAAGTAGCCGGAACCGTAAGCTTTGCCTGCTGCTTTGGCTTCTTGCGCAGCCAGGCGGCTCGGCGTTCCGGCGAAGCCCGGCATACCGCTGCCGCTGGCGGCTGTCAGTCCGAGAAGCGTTAGGAATTGGCGACGGTTGACCATAGCATCCTGCTTTCCCCGGCTGGAATGGGCGCATCCGAAGACGCTATCGACAAGCGCCAACCGGAGTTGGGCTTCACCGTGAATGGCCGCGAGCTATCGCTCCGGCCCCACGGCGGCGTAAATACTAACTCCCCCGCCGAGACTTTTCGAGGGACATCGTGTCTCCGCCCTTGGGTTTGCGGAGTCCGGCGCGCGGCCTCGCCCCGCGTTAGATGGCGCGGGACAACTCGCCGCTTGCAGATGCCCAGGCGAATGGTAACATCGCAATTCCTGGGACGGCCTCACCATGCCATCTTGGTCGTTCGCTGGCTGAATCATCGGGGGAGGGGATAATGCGGTCAACCAGAATCACCCTGGCAGGTGTGCTTGTCATGTTGCTGTGTTCGCCTGCCTTCGGGCAGAGCCCGCCGATGCTGGGCGCCAAGGTCTATCGCGCGGTGCGAGAGCCGAGGGAGTTGGTGGAGTTCGCGAAGTCTCTGGGCCTGAACACGCTGTTCGTCGGTGATGAATTGGCCGCTTCGTTTCCGTTTCGCGAGCAGTGTCGCGCGGCCGGTCTGAAGTATTTCCTCATCATTCGGACGTTCAACGACCCCGAGGCTGCAAAGGCCGATCCGACTCTCGTGAGCATCGACCGTGAGGGTCGGCCCGCCCGGCGCGCGGACGACGTGATGATCTGCCCTTCGCGCGCCGATTTCCGCCGCGCCAAGCTGGAGCAGATCCGGGCCGCCATCAAGCGTCTGAAGCCCGACGGCATCACGCTCGACTACTTCCGCTTTTTCATCTATTGGGAGGGCGTGGACCCGCGGACGGGCCCGGTGGATTTCCCCGCCTTCTGCTTTGACCGAAGTTGCCTGCGCGATTTCCTGACCTCCACCGGCTTGAACGTGCGTCACCCGAATGTCGGTGA
>JBEKCQ010000086.1:0-16807 GCA_050014795.1 Terriglobia bacterium
CCTCCGGCCGCCTCGAACGCCTGGAAGCCGGCAGCCTGCCGCTGGGTATCGATGCGCAGGTACGCTACGAATGCGGCACGGCAACGCTCGGGGCGGGCGACCTTCTGGTGATATTCACCGACGGGCTGATAGAGGCGGTCAACGCGAAGGACGAAGACTACGGCGAGGCGCGCCTCCTGGAAGCGCTGCGACCGGCATCGGAGGCGAGTGCCGAGCAAACGCTGAAGAGCCTGCTGGCCGCCGTGGACGCCTTTGTGGGCGCGACGCGCCAGCACGACGATATCACTTGCCTCATCTTACGCGCCCGGTGAACGCCGTGGGAGGGCCGGGCGGCTGCGGTCTCAAGGTTGCTGGCCGGGGGCTTCGGGGGCGGGGAGCTTGCCGGAGATTCTCTCTTCCTGTTTCCCACGGGCCTCAGCTTGTAGCCTACCAGCTTCGTCCATTTCCTTCTTGGCTTCCGCGCGCCGGCCGGTTTTCAGGTAGGCCTGGCCGAGCTGGTAGTGGATGTTGGCGCTGTCGGGCTGCAGGGCGACGGCCCGCTCCAAATAGGGAACGGCTTCCTTCACCTGCCCCTTGCGCACGTAGGCCTTCCCCAATCCCGCCAACGACAGGGGCATCTTGGGGTCGAGCGCCAGCGCTTTCAGGAACATCTCGATGGCGGGATCGGGGTTGTCCTGGGCCAGGTAAACGATCCCGCGGTTCTCGTAGGTCCAGGGCTCGCTCGGGGTGAGGGAGATTTCCGCGTCGAATTCTTTCCCGGCTTCCTCCAGCATTCCCAGACGTTGAAAGACGACGCCCAAATTGAAGTGACCGTAAGGCAGCTTGGGGTTGGCGGCCACGGCCTTTTCCAGCTCGTCCCGCGCTTTCTGGTGCGCGTAGAGGTCCACGTAGGCTTTCCCCAGCAGGAGGTGCATGTGGGGCGTGTCGCCTCCCGCGCGCACCAATTGCGCGAAGGCCTTCTCTGAATCCGCCTCACGCTTGAGCTTGCCGTAGCAGATGCCGAGCACAAAGAGGAAATCCAGGTTGTTCTTCTCCCGCTCGTACAGCGGCTCCAGGGTCCGGACCGTGGCCTCGTAGTCGTCCAGCACGAATTGACATATGCCCTTCAGGAAGCGCGCCTGCTCGTGGTCCGGGTAGGCTTGGAGCACGCGGTCGAAGTGTGGGACGGCTTGCTGGTAGTTTTTCTTGCGGTAGTAGGCCAGCCCCAAATTAAGGTCGATGCCCACCACCTGTGGCGCCAGTTTGCGCGCCGCCTCAAAGGACTCGATGGCCGCGTCCAGTTTGTTCGTGCGCAGGTAGATCACACCCAGATTGCTGTACGCCGCGGCCGAGAGCGGATCCAGCTCCAGAACCTCGCGGAACCCTTGCTCAGCCTTCGCGTAGTTGCCGGCCAGCAAGGCGCGCTGCGCGCGGTCGAACACGGCTTTCGGATCCTCGACCTGCGCCTGGACGGCGGCCAGCCCGAGTGTGGCCAGCAGGAGCACGGTCCAGAGCATGCGGAGTCGCAGCACAGCAGCCTCGCCAAGAATCAACTCAAGGCATTTTAGATTACTCACCCCGCGCCACGCAATCCTGGTCCGGGGAAGCAGCCCAAGTGGGAGGCCCGCCTAGGTTCGGATCAGCAGAGGCAGTGACGGCGCGCGGTGTGGGCCACGCTACGGGGAAGGGCCACTCTAAGGTTCCGGAGGGGAGGGGAGATTCTCGCTCGGCGTACCGGAATATTCGCGCCCGCCCATAGCCGCGCCGGGCGGGGTGGTCTTCTGGCTCAGCCGCGCAAAGACATCGCGCTCGCGGTCGGCGTCGGCTTTGCGGCCGGCCCGCAAATACGCCTGTGAAAGCGAGTAGTGGGCCCGGGCGCTGTCAGGTTCCAGCTTCACCGCTCGTTCGAGCTCGGGAATGGCGCGGTCGTTCTGGCCGTTCCTGTAAAGCGTCCAGCCCCACACATAGTGGGTGGCAAAAAGCTGTGGCGCCAGGTGCACAGCCTTCTCCGCATAAGGAAGAGCTTGCTCTGCCTGGTTGGCGCTGAGATAGTCCAGGGCAACCTGGACCATGGCCAGGACGTCATCGGGATTAAGCCGGAGCTCGTTCTTCATCTCTTCGATCGCCCGGTCGTACTGGCCCGCGCTCGCCAGGAAATCCCCAAAGGCATAATGCAGTCCCGGAGTCTGCGGCAGCTCCGCCAGGAGCTTTTCATAGGCGGCGACGACCTCGGGGACTTGCATGTGCCTGGCGGGCAGTTCGATCTGCCCAACCCGGTCAACAAGGCTTTTCTGTTCAGCGCCCAGTTGCTCCGGGCTCTTCGCGATACGCAGTGCTGCAAGGCCAAAGGCGGCGACCAAGTCAGGGTCGTCCACGCCCGAGCGGGCGAGCCGCACCAAAAGGCTTCGGGCGAGTTGGAAATCTCCCTTTTGAATCGCCATGAGTGCCGTGTGGAAGGTGGCGACTTTTTCCAGGTCCGGGTTCCCGATCCCCAGGGTCTGCCCCTGCTGGATGTGCTTGTAGGCTTCCCCATATCGACCCTGCTCGTACTCACACAGCCCCAGCAGCGCCCACCCCGCGCCATTCTTCGGTTCAATATCCAGCAGATTCTGAAAAGCCGCCTCGGCGCGTGCGTACTCTTTGCGATCAGCGAGGAGAACCCCCACGCTCCGCCAGCCCTCGGGCCATTCGGGTCGAAGGCGGAGCGCCCGCAAATAAAGCCGGATGGCCTGTTCCCCCTGGCCCTGACGTTGCGCTTCCACCGCCTGCTGGGCAAGCTGCTGGAAGCCCTCGCGACGCGGGCCCTTCTCCTCCGCGAGGCTAGGCAAAGAAGCAGCCGCCAAGCTCAGCAGGGCGACGAGAATCCGTAGCGCCGGCGCGAACTCACGCGTCCCAAGCGCTCTCGGTCTGCTCACCGTGTTCCCTCGCACGGCCCCATGATAGCACTTTCCCCGAGCCAGATTCCCCGGGGCGCCGTCCCGCCGAATCACCCGCGGAAGGGGTAGCTGGTGACACCGTACGCACCTACCAGGGATGTTACAAAAAGACCATCTGCGACCACCGAATCCCAAGATGCGTAAGCTAAAATACGGTTTATTGTATTCCGCAGAAAAAGGCCTGGAAGTTGGTGGCAATCCTAATTGTTTCCAACTATTTAGCTAGTACAAAAAGGTTACATTTTGGCATCCTCTTTGCTACTACCAAAGCGAGACTCATTATCTGAGTCTGTTCTCGGACATGTTGTCATATCCAAGAAAGTTCGGTTTATGGACCAGCGAGTAAAAATCAAGAGAGGGAGGACGTTTGTGAAGAGAACAATTCTGTTGCTAGGCACGTTTCTCTTCTTCGTCTCTCTCACCGCTTGGGCTCAGGACACGGCGACGATCGTGGGGTCGGTTATGGACTCCACGGGAGCTGTGATCCCGGGGGCCAAGGTCGTGGTGGCAAACTCTGCTAGGGGTTTCACCCGCGACCTGGTCGCCAACGCGGCGGGAGAGTGGTACGCATCCAAAGTCCCGATCGGCGACTATGTGGTCACCGCCGAGGCCCCAGGGTTTCAGAAACTGGTGCGCTCGGGTATCACGTTGTCGGTCGGGCAGACCCTCCGGGTGGACCTGCAATTGACGGTCGGGCAGGTCACCCAAGAGGTAACCGTCACGGGCAACATCACGCGTGTGGAGACCGAGACGGCGGCAATTTCCGACATCGTGACGGGCACGCAGATTGCCAACCTGGAACTGAACGGCCGCAACTGGGTCACGCTGGCCACGTTGGTTCCGGGCGCCGCGCCCGACAACGGACTGGACACGTCGCACGTGGGCGTGTACGGGAACAATAGCATTTCCTTCAACGGCGGGCGCACCCAGTACAACAACTGGGAAATCGACAGCGGCCCCAACACGGATGAAGGCTCGGCGGGCACCTTCAATACCTATCCGAGTTTGGACACCATCGCCGAGTTCCGTATTTCCACCTCGAACTACGGCGCGGACATGGGTAAGCACGCCGGTGCCACCATCGAGGTCGCAACCAAGGGCGGCACGAAGGATTTCCACGGCTCCGTCTTCGAGTATGTCCGCAACGACCACTTCGACGCCAACCCCTGGTTCCAGAACCGGGCCAGCATCGGCGAGACGAAGGCTGCCAAGACGCCCCGCAAGTGGAACGATTACGGCTACAACATCGGCGGGCCGGTCTGGATCCCGGGCCACTACAACACCGACAAGACCAAGACCTTCTTCTTCTGGTCCCAGAACTGGCGGAAATACCGGGAAGGCCAGGTCATCAGTGCCAGCGTCCCCACGGAGCTTATGAGAGCCGGGGACTTCACCGAATGCGACCCGGATTCGGATAACTACAACAGCAACATCTCGGGCTGCACGCTGCCAAAGATCGGTGGCGTGACCTACAACAACCTCGCCAACTATCGCGCCACTTTGGGGGCAGACACCACGCCCACGCTGGCAAAATACGACGAGAATGCCAACAACGGTAAGATTCTCCTGGACGCCCTGGTTCCCTTGCCCAACACCGGGACCCCAACGGGATGGCTACTTTCTTCCAGCACGGCCACCAACTGGCGACAGGAACAGATCCGCGTGGACCAGAACATTGGTGAGAAGACCCGCGTGTTCGTCCGTTTCACTCAAGACGCTTGGAACACGGTGGCGGTTCCCTCGCTGTGGAATTGGTCCGCCTACGACACCGTCAAGACTCCGTTCGGAGGCCCGGGCAAGAGCGCGGTGCTGAACATCGCCACCAGCATCAAGCCCAACCTGATGAACGAGTTTGTGATGGGCTACACGGTCGACCACATCCTCCTGGACTCGATCGTGGGGCCCTCGTCGGTCTCGGGTACCCTGGCCAAGCCGGATAGCTGGACAACCAAGAGCCTGTTCGCCGCCAACCAGGGTAGGCCTAACATCCCCGACATCGCCATTTGCGGCGGGGCTCCTCTGTGTATCTACGAAGGCCAATCCGGCTACAACCCCTGGTTCAACTCCAACCCCGTCATCACCATGAAGGACAACATCGCCTGGACCAAGGGCCGGCACACGCTGAAGTTCGGCTTCTTCATGGAGAAGTACCGGAAGAACGAGCAGTTCGGTTCCCCGGTCCAAGGGGTTATGCAGTTTGACAACTGGGGTTCCCACACCTCGGGCAATGGCTTGGCTGACATGACCCTGGGCAACATTCAGGGCTACCAGGAAGGGACGCTGACCCAAGGCGGTGTGCCCGTGGGAGGTTATGCCAAGGGCCACTGGCGGATGACGGCGTTTGAGCCGTACGTCCAGGACGACTGGAAGGTCAGTCGCAAGCTGACGTTGAACCTTGGCGTGCGCTACTACCTCTTCACGCGCATCCACGACGTCACGCGTCCGACCATCGATTCAGGATTTGTGCCTAGCCTGTACGACCCTCGGCAGGAGAAGCAGCTGGATGCCGGTGGGAACTTCATTATGGACCCGAACTTGCACGACGCCGCCGCGGGCTACGGCAACGGGCTAGTCGAGTGCGGCAGCGGCGCGATCCTGAAGGGCTGCCAGACGCCCTACTACTGGACCATCGCGCCGCGCTTTGGCTTTGCCTACGACCCCTGGGGCAACGGCAAGACGGTGATCCGGGGCGGCTACGGGATCTACTACGAGATGGGCAACGGCAACGAAGCCCAGACCGAAGGCGGCGAGGGCAACCCGCCGTCAGTGGCAGCCCCGTGGCTGTATGACTTGACCAGCTACGACCAGATCCAGCCGATAACCACCTTCGCTCAGGCTGCCGCCTACGGGCCGGGGGGTTACACGACATTCCCGTATCGGCAGAAGTGGGGGAACGTCCAGCAATTCAGCTTCGGCATTCAGCACGAGTTTCCGGGCAATAACGTGCTGAGCGTCGCCTGGGTTGGGACCATGGGTCGCAACCTGGCTCGTAACCGCGACCTGAACATGATCCCCATCGGGGTCGGAACGCTGAATGCCCCCGCTCTCGCGGGCAAGAACCACTGCGACGCGGAAGGCAACTGCGATGTCCAGACCATCATGATCAACCATGACCCCACCAGCAACTCCAACTTCTTCCGACCTTACCGGGGCTACGGCGGCATCTCGAGTAAGGAGAACACGGCGGTTTCGGGCTACAATTCGCTCCAGGTGAACTTCCGCCACGTCTTTGGCCACGGGATCACGTTCCAGACCTCCTACACCTGGTCCAAGACCATCGATGATTCCACGAGCACCTACGCACAAACCAGCTCCTACAACGGCATCGACGACTCCAACCTCTCAAGGTGGAAGGGTCTCTCTGACTTGAACCGCGGGCAGATCCTGGTGTTCAACTACGTGTACGAACTGCCCTTCTTCAAGAGCTCCAGCGGCCCGGTCAAGAGCCTCCTGGGAGGCTGGACCATCAGCGGTATCACCAGCATGTTCACCGGCCAGCCCGTGAATTTCAACTGCGGCATCACGGGCATGAGCACGGGCATCGGCGGCAACATGAAGTGCAACAATGTCGCGCCTCTGAAGATCAAGAAGGGGGTGTTCAACGATCCCGAGTATGGACCTACCCCGACTTGGTATGACCCGTCGGTGGTTGTCCAGCCCACGCTAGACCAGCTCCGGGCCGACGGCCAGCCAGGGATGTTCGGCTACATGGGCCGTAGCGCTCTGACCGGTCCGGGCCGGAACAACTGGGACTTGGCGATCCTCAAGAACTTCCAACTGCCCTGGTTCAAGGGTGAACACTCCACCATCCAGTTGCGCCTGGAGACGTTCAACACCTGGAACCATCCGCAGTGGAAGTATATTAACTCCGGCTGCAGCGGGGACAACAACCCTGATGGCACCAAGGCGTTTGGACGCACGTGCAACGACCAGATGATTGGCACCACCCGCTTCAACGGCGGCCAGGGCCAAGTCAATACCGCGTGGGATCCACGCATCATGCAGGTCGGTCTGAAGTTCATCTTCTAGGCTGACTTTCGATTGTTTTCCTAACCCTGGTCGGTCGCTCCGGCGGCCGGCCAGGGTTTTTTCTTTTTGTACTATCCGGGGTTCTTTCTTTCTGTAGCGGCGGCGTCCTCGCCGCCGACCCGGCGGGGCGTCGCTACACCCTCAGGATTGAAAGCTGAGTTCTCCCCTCCTCTTGCCAGCGCTCACGCGCTGGACTATCCCGCCTGCGGGACCCCTCGGGGGCTTGCAAGGGCGGCCGCATTTGACGTCCTGCGAGTTTGCCATTATCCTCACAGTCGTGAAAAACGGACGGATGCGGGTCAGGTTTGCCGTCGCCATCTGCGCCCTGCTTCTGGCAGGCACTCCGGCGGGAGCGCAGGCGCCGGCTCCGCAGAGACCTTCTCGTCAGTCCATCCCGCCGGCGCAACAGGCCGAGCTGGCGCAGCTTGCCGCCCAGGCCTCAGCCGCGTTGCGCCAAGGAGATTTCCCCACCGCCATCCAGGGATTCGAACGGCTAACCAAGCTCGCTCCCGGCATCGCGGAGTTCCACGCCAACCTCGGCATGGCCTATTACTCTGGTGGCCGGTTCCGCGACGCCCTTGCGTCGTGCCGGCAGGCGCTGAAACTGAAACCTACGCTAACCGCCGCCCGCTACTTCCTCGGCCTCAGCCTGGCAGAAAGCGGCCAGTGCCGCGACGCGCTGGCTTATCTGGAGAAGGACTACCCCCGCATCCCAGACCCGCGACTGAAACATGTGATGGGTACGAGCGCGCTGCGCTGCGCCATGGCGACGAGTCAGCCAGACAAGGCCGTGGATTTCGCCCGCTGGCTCAATCGCGACTTCCCCGACGATCCGGACGTGCTCTACTTGAGCGCGCTGCTCTATTCAGAACTTTCGACCCGGGCCTCGCAGCGGCTGCTGCGCACTGCGCCCGCGTCCATTCAAGCTCATCAATTCAACGCCGAGGTGCTGGAGATTCAGGGGAAGGCCGCGGAGGCCATGGAAGAATATCGTAAGGTCCTCTCGCTCAACCCACGCTTGCCGGGAATTCACCTTCGGCTGGGACGCTTGCTACTGGCGGGCGAGCGAGGCCCGACCACGCTCGACGAGGCGCGCCGGGAGTTCGCCGAGGAGTTGCAGATTGACCCGGGGAGCAGTGGGGCGGAATACGAACTGGGCGAGATGGCCCGGCAGGCCCGGCAGTGGAGCGAAGCTATCGAACGTTTCGGGCGGGCCGCGAAACTCGACCCAGGGTTCGTGGAGGCGTTGATCGGGCTGGGCAAATCGCTGGTCTCCGCCAATCGGGCCGAGGAGGCGGTCGCGCCTCTGGAAGCCGCCGTCAAACTTGCGCCTGACAATCCCGTGGCCCACTATCAGCTTTCCTTCGCCTACCGCCGTTTGGGCCGGGAGGAGGAAGCCAAGCGGGAGCTCGCCGTCTATCGGGAGACCCACGATAGGCTTTTCAGCGCCGGCCAAGCCCTTCGCGTCGGCATCCAGGGGCGCATGAGCGCGCCGCAGACCGAGGAACCTCCCGAGTAGTCTCCCGTTGTATCTCCCGTGCTATGATGATTTGAGCCCACCAGAGTGACCGTACTGTCTCGCCGATTGGCTCTGGTGGCGTAACCTGTTATGAATTCCACGCGCCGGCGCTTCCTCCAAACCCTCGCCCCCGCGAGCCTGCTCCTCGCGAGCCCACTGCACCTAGCAGGACAAGGCATGGCGTCGCGCGGCGTGCGCCCGGCGCCCCGCCCCAAGCCTTCCGGTAGACCCTTTCCTGTGACCTTCACCGACGTGGCGCCCCGCGCGGGACTGACAACCCCCGTGGTTTACGGCGAGGAATACGCCAAGAAGTATATCGTGGAGGCGAATGGGCCCGGCATTGCCTTCTTCGATTACGACCGCGACGGGTGGCTCGACATCTTCCTCGTGAACGGCACGCGGCACGAAGGCTTTCCCCGCGGCCAGGAACCCACTAACCACCTCTATCACAACAACCGCGATGGCACCTTCACCGATGTGACCGAGAAAGCCGGATTGAAACACACCGGCTGGGGCTACGGCGTCTGCATCGGCGACTACGACAACGACGGCTACGATGACTTGTTCCTGACGTATTTCGGCCAGAACGTCCTCTACCACAACAATGGCGACGGCACCTTCACCGACGTCACGGAGAAGGCCGGGTTCAGACAGACCGGCACGCGCTACGGCAGCGGCTGCACCTTCGTTGACTACGACCGCGACGGCAACCTGGACCTGTTTGTTTCCCGCTACATCGACCTGGACCTGGCGACCACGCCTGTAGGCGGCGCCAACCGCTACTGTATGTACAAAGGCGTTTCGGTGAACTGCGGCCCGATGGGCCTGAACAAGGAGTTCTGCTCGCTTTACCACAACAACGGCGATGGGACGTTTACCGAGGTCTCGGCCAAGGCCGGCATCAGGGCGCCCGGCGGCCGCTTTGGGCTAACCGCGGTCGCCTTCGACTACAACAACGATGGCTGGCCGGACCTGTTCGTCGCCTGCGATTCCACTCCCAACCTGCTCTTCCGCAACAACCATGATGGAACGTTTACCGACGTAGGCATGGAAGCCGGCGTGGCCGTCAACGGCGACGGCCAGGAGCAAGCCAATATGGGCGTGGCCGTGGGCGATTACGATGGTGACGGCTGGCTCGACCTCTTCCTCCCCCACTTCAGCGAAGACACGCCGCTCCTGCTGCGCAACGTCAAGGGCGACTTCTTCGACGACCTTACCTACGCCGCTGGCCTGGCCGTCAACACGCAGTATGTCTGTTGGGGCGTGGACTTCGCCGACCTCGACAACGACGGCTGGCTCGACTTGTTCCACGTGACGGGCACGGTCTATCCGGAGGTCGAGAAGGTATATCCGGAGTACAGGTTCAAGACGAAGCGTATCGTATTCGAGAACAACGGAAGCGGCAGTTTTGAAGAGGTTTCCGACCTATGCGGCCCGGCAGTGCTCGAGCCACACGCCAGCCGCGGTTGTGCCTTCGGCGACTTCGACAACGACGGGAATCTCGACATCCTGGTCATGAACATGAGCGAGCCGCCGTCGCTGCTCAAGAACGAGAACCACAGCGGGAATCACTGGTTGAATGTCAAGCTCGTGGGCACGCGCTCCAACCGTTCAGCGATTGGCGCTCGGGTGGCGGTGACGGCGGGAGGACAGCGGCAGATCCGCGAAGTGCTCAGCGGCTCAAGTTACCTTTCGCAGAGCGACCTCCGCCAGCACTTCGGGCTCGGGCCGACGCGCAAGGTTGACCAGGTTGAGGTTCGCTGGCCCAGCGGGCAAGCCGAGAAAGTCGGCCCCGTGGAGGCCGACCAGTTTGTGACCATCGAGGAAGGCCGAGGCGTGGTCAAAGCCGAGCGATACCGCTGATCGCTCCCGCGCCATATTCTTCGCCCGCGCCCTGCCGGCAGATGCAATTCACTCCGTCGCCCCGCTGACGACGCGATAAGCCTTCTCGATATTCCCCACGACATCCTGCGGGAAAGTCTCCGGCATCTTTCCCGTGTACTTGGGCACGAGCGCCGCCGCCACGCGCCCTCCGGCGACCGACGGCCCGTGGCCCCCGAGAATCCAGAGGCGTGGTCCTTACTTTCGGCTGGTCACATCCGCTTTGCGCCAGTTGGTGATGGCCTCGCCCAGGCGAACTTGTTTGTGGAAACCCTGCGGATCCTTGACCACTTTTCCGGCCACCAGCACGTAGTCGATGCCCACGGCAAAGCAATTGGGGTGCTCGACGGTGGCACAGTCGCCGACTTTTTCGGGATCGAAGACTACGAGGTCAGCATCGGCGCCCACTTGCAGGCGCCCTTTGCGGCGCAAAGCGGGAGCCGCCGTCTCCAGGCGCCGCGCCGGGAGGATGGTCATCTTCTCCAGCGCCTCCATCAGGGTCAGCACGTGCCGTTCGCGGACGTAAACGCGCAGGGTGCGGGTGAAGGTCCCTGCGGCCCGGGGATGATTGTTGTTGCCGGGCTCCAGGATGGCGTCGCTGCCCAGCATCACGAAGGGCGAACCTAGCGCCGTCACCACGTCCTCCTCGGGGATGGCGTAGGCTACCGCAAGCTTGCCCTGCCGGCGATAGCGCGCAAAGCTGGCCGGCGTGAGCCGTTCCGCGGAGCCTGCCAACTGGAGATCTCCATAGCCGATTTGGAAACGCTTTTGCCACCCCGGCGCGAAGCGGGCCGAATCCAGCCGCGACCCCCAGAAAGGATAAGGGTAGGCGTCGGCCGTGACGTCCACGCCTCCCTCGCGCGCGGCCTCGAGAAGGTTGAGCGACTCTCTCATGGAGTGCGTGCCGCCCGTGCTGGTAATGTGTTCGATGTGCACGGCGGCGCCCGTTTGCCGCGCCAGGGAGAGCACTTCGTGCAGGGCGTCGAGATTTGTCCCGGGCGGTTCCATGGTCGAATAGCGCACGTGGAAGAAGACCGGCACGTGGTAGCGTTCGGCCAGGCGCAGCATGGCTTCCACCTCGGCGCTGCTGATGCCGGGCTCGTACTCCAGGCTCATGGAGATGCCCAGCGCGCCATCCTGCAGAGCCTGCTCTGCCCGCGCCGTCAAGATGGCTAGTTGAGCCGCCGAGGCGGGGCGATAGGTGCCCACCTGAAGCTTCGCCCGGGCGGCCGTGTAGAGCAAGGCACCGCCGAAGTGCACCGGCGGCCGCTGCCGCTCATAGATGCGGTACCAGGCCTTCATGTCGCCGTCCGTGCCGGGCGCCCCGTGCATCGCCAGGTTGGTGGTGACGCCGTCCGCCAGCTTGTACCACACGCCGTAGGGCCTCGGACTGTAAGAGAGGACGTCGATGAAGCCGGGTGCCACCACCCGACCGGCCGCGTCGATCTCCACCTGCCCTTCGAGGGGTTCAGGCGTGATGGCGACGATGGTCTTGCCGCGAATGCCCACGTTCAGCCCGGGCGCGTCCCGGTGCGTCTCCGGATCCATAACGCGCCCGTTGCGAATGACCACGTCGCAGAGTTGTTCCGCCGCCAGGGCCGGCGCGGCCACCAGGAGAAGCACTCCCCACCATCGCAAAGCCCTCATGGCCCTCCCTCTTTCCTTCCTTTGTGGAAACCGCCTCGGAATGACGCGCGATTCTATCAGCGCCCGTGCCGAAACTCCAACGCTGCGCCTTGCTCCTACAACTGAGAACTGACTACTGCATTGTGAGCCGTGCTATATTTCCGCGCGCCAGTGCGCGCCTTTTGCGCTGCCGGCCGGGGCGGAAATGGCTATTCTGAGACGAATCTTCTGGATACTCGTCGCGCTCGTCGCGGCGCTTGGTCTGGGCATGATTGCGCTGGCGCGCGGTGAGCCGCTCAACGCCGTGTGGTTGATTGCCGCCGCGGCGTGCATCTATCTGCTGGGCTACAGGTTCTATAGCCGCTTTGTGGCGTGCCGCGTCCTGGAGTTGAACGACCGGCGCGCCACGCCCGCCGAACGGCTGGAAGACGGCCGCGATTTCGTCCCTACCCATAAGTGGGTGGTCTTTGGCCATCACTTTGCCGCGATTGCCGGGGCGGGGCCGCTGGTCGGTCCCATCCTCGCCGCGCAGTTTGGCTATTTGCCCGGCACCCTCTGGATTGTAATTGGCGGTGTGCTCGGCGGCACGATCCAGGACTTCGTTACCCTGTTCTGCTCACTTCGGCGCGACGGCAAATCGCTGGGACAAATGGCGAAGGAAGAAATCAGCCCGGTGGGTGGGTACACCGCCTTGTTCGGCGTGTTGGGCATCATGATCATCCTGCTGGCTGCGGCGGCCCTGGTGGTGGTCAATGCCTTGAAATCGAGCCCGTGGGGGCTTTCCACCATCGCTATGACCATCCCTATCGCCTTGCTGATGGGGATTTACCTGCGCTTCCTGCGGCCCGGGCGAGTGTTCGAGGCGTCAGTTCTGGGGTTCGTCCTGGTACTGGGCGCGGTGGTGGGCGGGCGCTATGTGGCCGAGTCGCCGCTGCTGGCGCCTCTCTTCACCTATAGCGGGCCGACGCTGGTTTGGATGATTATCGCCTACGGGTTCGCCGCTTCCGTGCTGCCCGTATGGCTGCTGCTGGCGCCGCGCGATTATCTGAGCACCTTCGTGAAACTCGGGACCATTCTGGCGCTGGCCGCTGGCATCCTGGCGGTCCGGCCCATGTTGCTGTTGCCGGCTATAACACGCTTTGCTGACGGCACGGGCCCCGTCTTCGCGGGCAAGATATTCCCCTTCTGCTTTATTACCATCGCCTGTGGCGCCATCTCCGGATTCCACTCGCTGATCGCCTCCGGCACCACGCCGAAGATGCTCAGCAAGGAAAGCCATGCGCGCCTGGTGGGCTACGGCGGCATGCTAATGGAATCGTTCGTGGCAATCATGGCGATGATCGCCGCCTCGGTACTCCAGCCGGGGGTCTATTTCGCCATGAACAGCCCGGCGGGCGTGGTCGGAGCACTGCCCGCACAGGCCGTGGCGACGATTGCGGGCTGGGGCTTTCCCGTGACGCAGCAGCAGATGGCCGACCTCGCCGCCAAGATCGGCGAGATGACGCTCTTCAATCGTACCGGGGGCGCGCCGTCGCTGGCGGTGGGCATGGCCCACATCTTCTCCAACGTCCTGGGCGGGTCGAGACTCCTGGGCATCTGGTATCACTTCGCCATCATGTTCGAGGCGCTGTTCATCCTGACCCTGCTCGACGCGGGCACGCGGGTGGGCCGCTTCATGCTCCAGGACTTGCTTGGCCACTTCTGGAAACCCCTGGGAAGAACTGGATGGTACCCGAGTAACATTCTGGCCAGCGGTCTGATGGTGGGCGCCTGGGGATATTTTCTTTATCAGGGCGTGGCGGACCCGCTGGGCGGCATCAACAGCCTGTGGCCGTTGTTCGGGATTTCCAATCAACTCCTGGCGGCGATTGCCCTCTGCGTGTGCACCACCATTCTCATCAAGATGGGCAAGCTGCGGTATGCGTGGGTCACCCTCACGCCGCTGGCGTGGCTGGTGGCCGTCACGATGACGGCGAGTGTTCAGAAAATCTGGCATCCCAACCCGCGGATCGGCTTCCTGGCCCATGCGCGCTTCCTGGCCGATCAGGTCGCCGCAGGAACGGTTTCGCCGGACAAGATCGTCGAAACCCAACGCCTGATCTTCAACGACCGGTTGGACGCGGTGATCACATTCATCTTCGCGGCGCTCGTTGTCGTGATTCTGGTTGAATCCGGTCGGCACTGGTGGCTGTACATCTCCGGCCACAAAAAGCCGGTGTTGAATGAGGCGCCGTTGCAGATTTCGAAGCTGGAGCTGGACAGGTAAGTCGCTGGTGGCAGGTGGGACCGCTGGCCCCGGCGTGCGCTTTTCCAGCGGCGGGGATTCAAAGAGAGGGTATTATGACGAGGGTCCAACAGGTTCTGCGCAGTCTCTGGGAGTTGGCGCGCGAGTTCTGCGGCGACAGGGCGTACGCACGATACTGCGATCACGTTCGGGGGTGCGGCGGCCAACCCATGACAGCGCAGGAATTCTACTTGTGGCGTATCCGGCAGAAATACTCCTATCCCGGGCGGTGTTGCTGATCGAAAGGAATTGGAGGTGTCCGTGAGATATTCAACGCTCATCGTTTTGGCCGTTAGCATGGTGGCAGCTCAAGCGCAAGAACTGCCCTTTTCCAAGCAGTACCTTCAGGTCAAGACGTATTCGCAGCAAGAAAACGAAGCGCTCGTGAAGAAGTTTCAGGGTCTACGGGTCACGGACGTCGTGGATGGCCTGGACGTCGTCGGACTCCAGGACGTCACCATCGTGGACGCGGGACTCAAGCCGCTGTGGCGCGACGAGCAGAAATTCACCCATCGCATTTACGGCGTCGCGGTCACACTGCGCATTGTCCCCCCGCAGGAGCGTGCACCCATCTTTCCCAGCCACGATGAGTTCGCCCAGTGGGAAGGCAACTGGTACGAGAAGAAGATCCCCGGCGACTTCGAAAACTTCCTCAAAGCGGACACCATCCTGGTGATCGACGCCTCGCGGACCAAGGACGTGGGCTTTTGCGGCTCGAACAACGCGCTCGGTTGGTTCACGCGCGGCATGCGCGGCATCGTCATCGACGGCGGCTGTCGCGACTCTGACGAGGTGATTCTCGAGCGCATCCCGGTTTACCAGCGCGGCTCCACGCGGGGCATCGACCCGGGCCGGGTGGTGATTGAGTCCTACAACAACCCGGTCAACGTCGGCGGAGTACTGGTGATGCCCGGCGACATCATCGTGGCCGACACTGAGGGTGTGGCGGTAGTCCCACGCGCCAAGGCCGAAGCGGTGGCTGCGGCAGCCCACCGAATCCAAGACAGCGACAAGGAAGGGCGTCGCGAACTCTATCAGAGGCTGAAGCGCCCATCCGATTTCACTGTGCAGTAGCTGAAGGCGGCTGCCGTCTCTTGACTTTCCGCCCGGAAAGCTGCAAGAGTGCTTCTCAGGAGGGGCCGGGCGGGACTGAGCAGAACCATTCCGGCTCCGACCCTACCGGGCCCTGTGCGATGGCCAGCCAGACCTTCGACGAATTCTTCGTGCAGCACCGGACGCGCCTGGAGGCCCTCTATCGCGCTTCGGGTGCAGCACGCTGGTCAGTCTCTCTCGAAGACTTCGCGCGAGTCGCCTGGCAAGGAATCTTACGCGCCGCCACAGCCGAGCCTGGCCAGATTCCGCAACTGCTCGGCACCTTGCGCGTGGAAGACCTGGGCTTGGCTCTGGGTTGCGCCCAGGGAAACGAACGCGCCTGGGACACTTTCTGCTCCGCATATCGTGAAGTGCTTTATGAGGCGGCTCGCGGCATCGTGCACCGGAACTGTACGGTGTAGATTCCTCCGAAGCCGTTCGTTCCTCCCGGTTCACCTACTTCCATGGTCGGAGCAGCTTGAAGACCTGGCTGCGCGCGGTGCTCTATCAGAAGTTCGTGAATGAATATCGCCGCCAGAGCCGACTCGTGCCTCTGCCTGACAATCCGGACGACACGTCAACCACGCCGGGTTCAGTTTCCGAGAAGGATGACCGGCGCTACGACGCCTGCCTGAGCGAAGCCGTGGAAGGCTGCCTGCGAAATCTCCCGCCGGC
This sequence comes from Terriglobia bacterium, assembly GCA_050014795.1. Lineage (GTDB taxonomy): Bacteria > Acidobacteriota > Terriglobia > UBA7540 > UBA7540 > JALHUF01. The sequence goes on from JBEKCQ010000086.1 coordinate 16,022, forward strand.
AGAGAAGCTGCTGCTCAGCTACTACTACGTGCAGCAGCTCACCCTGAAGCAGATTGGCCGGCTCTCCGGTGAGCACGAAGCGACCATCTCGCGACATCTGGAAGCGTTGCGGAAGAAGTTGCGTAAACGCATCGAAGGCTACTTGCGCAGTGAGAAAAAACTCAGCGCCTATGAGATTGACCGCTGCCTCGATTTCGACTCTCGCGGCGTGACGGTGGAACTAGATCGAGCGCTGAAACCGGAATAAAAATGTGCAATAAGAGGCGTTGTGTCCGTTCTATGGGTTGAGAAGGAAGGCCGACGGCGGCGAGGGCAGCCGTCCCGGAGTTGTGAGTAAGCCATGAAGAAGGATTCCAAGGAGTTGGGGAAACTGATAGCCGGCAAGCTCCGAGCCCAGCTTCAGGCTGAGGGTCCGGACTGCCCGGGCGTGGAGACTCTGGCGGCCTATGTAGATCAGACACTCACACGAGGCGAACGCGAGAGCCTACAACCTCACTTGGCCCTCTGCGCGCGCTGCCAGGAACAGGTGGGCGAACTGCTGCGGCTGAGCGAAGCCGAGGAGCCCGCGAAAGTCCTGGTGCTGGGCCCCGCTCCAGGGAGGAGGATTACCTGGTTCCGCTGGGCCTGGGCGGCGCCAGCGCTGGTAGCCCTGGTCGTCGCTGGGCTGTGGTATACGGGCGAGTTTCACCCTTTGCTGAAACAGCAAGAGCCCACCGTGCTCCAGGCTCCACCGGCCCCAGAGCCTTCTAAGGCACCTGAGGAATTCAAATATGCGCAGGCCCCAAC
>JBEKCQ010000087.1:0-14707 GCA_050014795.1 Terriglobia bacterium
TGCCCGATATGCCCGAGGGCAGCTTCTACCTGAACATCTGGCAGGACCCTGCGGCCGTGGCCCGCTGGGCCAAGGTCCCCGTGTGGTCAGAACAACACTGGGAGCTGCTGGAGGCGTATGCGCGAGACCTCGCAGCCCACGGACAGAAGTCCATCACCACCGGCATCCTCCACGACCCGTGGCGCTCGCAGACCGGCAACGTCTTCCCTTCCATGGTTGAATGGCGTTTCCCGGGGCAGTGGCAGCTGGGCCAGGAAGGGAAATTCACGTTTGACTATTCTGTCTTCGACCGCTATGTCGAGCTAATGATGAAGGCCGGCGTGAAGAAGACCATCCACTGCTTTTCGATGGTGGACGGCCCGGGCGACTCACCAGATTGCGACATCGGATATATGGACACGGCAACCGGACAACTCCGCATTCGCCACACCGTGGTGGGCGACGAAGGGTACCGGCGGGCCTGGGGGAAATTCCTACCGGATTTCGTGCGCCATCTGAAAAGCAAAGGATGGCTCGATCGAACCTATATCGGATTTGACGAGAAACCTCAGAGTATCATGGCGGGCATCCTGAGCACGCTGAAGGCGAACGCCCCCGAACTCAAAATCGCCCTGGCTGGCGGGAGTTCCAGCCAGGAGTCCGTGGAGGCCGGTGACGTGACGATCCACTGGGACGACCTGGCGCACCCGGAGACCGTCCGGCAACTCCTCGCCAAACGACGCGGCGTAGGCCCGACAACTTTCTATACGGCCTGCGCTCCTTACTCGCCCAACGTGTTCCTCTACTCGCCGCTCTGGGAAGCCCGCATGTTGCCGTGGATTTCCTGGCGCTTTGGTTTGGCCGGCTATCTGCGCTGGGCCTACCACTGCTGGCCGGACACGCTCTGGCAGCAGCCGCGCTTCCGCTGGCATTCCGGCGACATGTACTTCGTGTACCCCGGAGAGCACGGCCCCATCTCGAGCACGCGCTGGGAACTGCTCCGCCAAGGCATCCAAGACTACGAAGCCTTGCACATGTTGAGAAGTCAACTGGGGGAACTGAAGAAGCAGCCGGCGCGGGCTCGCGACGCCGCGCGAATCGAGAAAGCCATGAAGGAGGTCGTCGCCTACGCCATCAACCGCGACGATTGCGAGGTCATTCCCGACATAACCGCGGCGCGCAAAACCATCAACCGGCTTCTGGCCGAGGCAACAGGTAAACCCATGAGCGAACCCAGCCCTTACAGCAGTGATGTGCGAACCACGGCAAAATTCATGCCCGAAGACTTCGTCCCCGACGGCGACCTGACCAAGAAAGTGTGGCAGAAGGCCGAGTGGGTCCGCTTTGACCACGACATGTCCGGCCACCAGCACTTCCCCGAGGCCGAGACCAAAGTGGCCAGCCTTTGGACGCCTACCCACGTCTATTTTGCGTTCCAGTGCAAGTACTCCACGCTGAACATCTACGAAGGAGAAGATCCTGCCAAGGAGCGTTGGGAGTTGTGGAACCGCGACGTGGTGGAAGTCTTCGCCAACCCCGAGCCCGCGCGCGTGAATCATTACTACGAGTTCGAGGTGGCGCCCAACAACCAGTGGATCGACCTGGAAATTGATAAGGACAAAGACCCGTTTAACGATGCCGCCTGGGACTCACATTTCGAGCACGCCACGCGCGTCGATGCGCAGAACCACATCTGGACGTGCGAGATGCGCATCCCGGTCAGGTCCATGGACGTCCGACTGCTGGAGCCGAACGCCGAGTGGCGCATCAACTTCTACCGGGCCGATGGTCCCGGCGACGACTCCCGGCGCCGCTTCATGTGCTGGAGCACCATCCCGGAGGGACGAACCTTCCACGTGCCCACTCGCTTTGGGATTATTCGTTTCGTGCGGTAGGGGCGACCCTAATGGTCGCCCTCGATGACCGGGCAGATACAATCCTGGGCGAGCACAAGGCTCGCCCCTAGACTCACGGTTCCGCCCGTTTGTAGCAGCCCAGGACACGCAGGAAATTGGTGACCTCGCCCAGGTGGGCCAGAGCGTTCCCGCAACGTTCTTCCTTCACGTTGCCCCTGAAATCCAGATAGAAGAAGTATTCCCAGGGCCGGCCGCGCAACGGTCGCGACTCCATCTTGGTCAGGTCGATATCGCGCAGGGCGAAAACGCTCAAGCACTTGTACAGCGCCCCAGGGACGTTGTCCGTGGAGAAGACGATGGACACCTTGTTGGCCCAGCGCGCGACGCCCGCGGCCTTGGAAAGCAAGAGGAAGCGCGTGTAATTCTCGCGGTGATCCTCCAAGTGGGTTTTCAGGATGCGCGCGTGATACACCGCAGCGGCCGTGCGGCTGGCGATGGCGGCCGCGTCGCGATCGTGCCGCTCGGCCAACATTTTCACGGCTCCCGCGGTGTCATAAAAGGGAATCTTCTCAAGCTTCGGAAGCCGGGCGAAGAACCGGCTGCATTGCGCCAGCGCCACGGGGTGGGAGTAAACCCGCCGCACGGTCCGGAGCGTGGTTCCCGGGAAGGCGATGAGGTTGTGCACGATGCGCAGGCTGACTTCGCCCACGATGTGCAGGTCATGTTTCAGCAGGAGGTCGTAGTTCTCGTACACCGAACCGGCCAGGGTGTTTTCGATCGGGGCCAAGCAAAACTTCGTTTGGCCGGTCGCCACAGCCTCAAAGATGGCGGAGAAAGTCTCGTAGGGCCGAACCCGGATGTTGCGGCCCAGCAGCTTGTACGCCGCCTCTTCGCTGAACGAACCCCGCTCGCCCTGAAACGCCACCGTCGGAAAGGCCATAACCAGTCTTGTTCCCCTTTCAAGAACGTGGGCGCTGATGCTATCACGTGGGTTCCCGAACGGGCAACAGATCGAGATTCGATCCCCCTCAGGATCTAGAAACAGCAACGATCCAGCCGGATCGAGCCCTACGCGGCACACCGTCGAAACCACAGTCTGAGGTAGAATTGGACAACTACAAGGAGATCCCCATGGCCAAGAGCGTTTTCGATGACCGGACACACAAGCCGTCGGCGAAGGAGGTCCTCGCGGTGCTGGGCCGCAGACGGAAGGACTGGGAGGGCCTGAATCAATATATGTGGGATAACTATCGGGGACGAGGAGAACTCATCTTCGGCGGCAAGAATTACGGCTGGGCCTTTCAATTTCGCCGGAACGGGAAGCCTCTCCTCGCGCTATTCCCCGGCAAGGACGCTTTCATTGCCCTGGTTGTTGTGGGTCGGAGTCTGCTGGAGAAAGCGCAGAGTCTAGAGCTTGGGAAGCACGTCAAGCAGCTACTTGCAGGTGCGCATCGATATCACGAAGGTGTCTGGCTATACATCGATATCAAATCGGCGCGGGACATCCTGGATATTCAGAGGTTGGTGGCCCTGAAGGCGCGCCCTTCCCAGGGTAGGAAGACTGACGCGCGGCCGTCAGAAGCGGTGTAATTCAGCCCCGACTCGTCTGGCAGGAAACCCGCACTACAGCATTCCCAGCAAGCCGCGGAAAAAGAAATCGACGTAGGTCTGGGTGAGTTCCGTCTGTTTGGTGGGACCCTCGGGCCGAAACCACTGATAAAGCCAGTTGACCATCCCCAGCAAAGCGAAGGCGGCGAGCGGCGGCGAAAGCAGCGGCGAGCGGCCCGATTGCTCCTGCACCTGGGCGATGAGGCCTTCCAGGTAGTGAATGTAGTCCCGCTTACGCGCGTTGATCTTCTTCCGCAGCGCGCCTTTCAGCGAGCGGTTCTCATGCAGGATGACGGTGATCTCCTGGTCGCGAGCGCGCACAATCAAGTCGATGTGGCCGATGATGGTTTGGCGGAACTTCTCGCGCGGGTCCTGGATGTCCTTGACCTTTTGCAGGACCGTCTCGTCCAGGATGTCCATGCCGTAGTTCATGATTTCAAACAGCAGGCGGTCCTTGCTCCCGACATGGTGATAGAGCCCGGCCTTGGTCAGGCCCACGGCCTTGGCGATGTCCTGCATGGACGCGCCGTCGTAGCCCTTCTCGTAGAAGACGCGAGCCGCGACGCGGCAGATTTCCCGCAGTTTCTGTTTAGACTCTGTGGTTGTCCTCATAGCACACATACCAACCGGTTGGTCGCCCTCAGTGTACCACAAAAAACACTAGGTGGCAGGCAGCAGGTGGGAGGGGGGTAGCAGGCGGCCAGCATCGGGGACGTAGCCTCCGCCACCTGACTATCTGAGCCGGGCGCGGAGTTCGGCGACGCAGGCGTCGAACTGCTCTCGAGAGACTAGCTCCACTTCCTCATCAGGCAAGCTGAGGCGCGTCAGGTATCCCATGTCGCGCGCAAATTCGCCCGTGCGCCAGTCGTAGGCAAGGATATCCATCCCGCCATCTGCGGTCTCGATGGCCATTACGGGCCGCGCGCCGATGATGCAGTACCGAGGAAGGTCTACGCTGGCTCCGGGTGGCCGCGGGCCAGGTATCGCGCTGCCCGCCGAAGGAGGTGGTGCGGAAGGGGGGACTCGAACCCCCACGGTCTTGCGACCGTCAGCCCCTCAAGCTGGTGCGTCTGCCAATTCCGCCACTTCCGCAAAGGGGCACTTATCAGTTCTCAGTTCCCAGCCCTCCGTTGCCAGCCGGCAGACGCGTCTGGTTCTTACTGGCAACTGGCCGCTGAGAACTGTCTTCTTCACTTCTTCACCGGCGCTGCCGGCGCCGACTTGGTGGGCGCGTGATCCATGATGGACACGCCCGAATGCTTGGTGGCCCAAATCGCCAGAGTGATGGACGTGGCCATGAAGATGCCTGCGAGCACCCAGGTGGCCTTGGCGAAAGTCGTCACCGCGCCGCGCGGCCCGAAGGCCGCCTGGCTCACGCCGCCAAAAGCCGCGGTGATATCCACGTTCTCTCCGCCCTGGATCAGCACAATCAGGATGAGCAAAATGCTGACCAGCATGTGAAGCGCAACTACGGCTGATACCATTCGACCTCTTTCCTTGCCGGGCCTACTACGCTCGAGGGCAATTCACGAGGACCGAAAAAGAGTCCACTTTCAAGCTCGCGCCGCCCACCAGCGCCCCGTCGATTTCTTCCTGGGCCATCAAGCCAGCGACATTGTCGGGCTTGACGCTGCCGCCGTACAGAATCCTCGCCCGGCTGGCGAGATCTTCTCCGTACTGCCGGCGGACCAGCCCACGGATAAAGCGATGACTTTCCGCCGCCATTTCCGGGGTCGCCGTGCGCCCCGTCCCAATGGCCCAGACTGGCTCGTAAGCTATGATGATACGGGAAAAGTCCTGGGGGGTCAACCCGGCGAACCCGCCCTGGATCTGTCGCTCGAGCACTGCTTGGGTCTTGCCCGCTTCGCGCTCCGCCAGGGTTTCGCCCACACACACGATGGGCACGAGTCCGGCCGCCAGGGCTGCCTTGATCTTCCGGTTGACGTTCGCGTCGGTTTCGCCGTGGTCCTGCCGCCGCTCGGAGTGTCCGATGATCACGTGCGTGCAGCCGCTGTCCACGAGCATCGTCGGGGAAACATCTCCCGTGTGCGCGCCCTCCTTGTCCCAGTGGACGTCCTGGGCGGCCACGGAGATATTGCTCCCCTTCGCTGCCTCGGCCACCGCGCGCAAGGCTGTGAAAGGCGGCGCGACGACCACCTCACAGTGGTCTGCCGTCGCCACCAGCGGCTTAAGCTTCCCAACGAAATCCACCGCTTCCCCGATGGTCTTGTACATCTTCCAGTTGCCAGCAATGACAGGACGACGCATGGTGTGATCAATCCTCCTCGATGGCGCTCATAAAGTCGGCGCAGGGCACGTTCCGCCGAAGGATCCTGTGCTTTAATTCTTAGTCGGCCGCCGTACTCGCACCTTGCGTTCCGTAGCCACGACAAAACAGCGCGCCCACTGGGAAACATCTTCTTCCCGAAACAGATCTTCAACGCGCTGGATGAGCGCTCGCCGGCTGGGGGTGCGAAGACGAATCAGCAAAATGCCGTGATGCGATCCGGGTCTGAAGCGTCGCGCGTCCGAGAAATCCATGTCCTGCGTAATCAGGAACCGTGCTTCGCGCTGGGCCGCCTCCCAAATCACGGCATCGACTTTGCCGCCGATTCCCTCCTCTCCTACGGTCTGAACATCGTGGCCCAAGTCGCCCAGCCGCGAAGCCAGACGGGACGGCTGATTCTCGTCGAGTTTGATCCTCATCGAATCTGGGGGACGGCGGGTAGAGGAAGATCCTCTTCCGCGGAAGCCGCGGCAAAAGCAATCGCGGCACGGACATCTTCCGGCTTGAGGCTGGGGAAATCCTTCAGGATGTCCTCTATGGAATCCCCCTCAGCGAGACTGGCGAGCACCGTGCGCAGGGTGACCCGCGTGCCCTTCAAAACCGGCTCTCCGCCGCAGATCGCCGGGTCGCGAACAATACGCTCAGTGTAACGGGTTGCGTTCTCTTCCGTCATGCTCATCCAGTTTCTCCGCAACTCCTTTTATCATATCAGACGCCTAGCGAAGTAGCGAGTTGTCTCGGGCCACAACGGCAGGGGCAGATAGTGCAGGGCGGAAGGTAGATGGGGCCGGGTCATTGTCCTGGCGTTTCCCTGTCTACCGTATACCGTCTACCTTTTTTCGGTCAGGGCCGCGACGCCGGGCAGCGTCATCCCGGAGAGGAACTCCAGCGACGCCCCGCCGCCCGTGGAGATATGGGTAATCTTCGACTCCACACCGGCCTTGGCGATGGCCGCCACCGAATCGCCACCGCCCACAATCGACACGGCCGAAGACGCGGCCACAGCGCGAGCCACCTCGAGCGTCCCCTGGGCAAACTGGTCGATCTCGAACACGCCCATCGGCCCGTTCCAGACAATCGTTTTGGCGCGGGCGATTTCGCGGGCATATTCGGCGCGGGTGGCGGGCCCGATGTCCACGCCCATGCGGTTGGCCGGGATGCTCGCCGTGCTCACCACTTCCGCCGCCGCACTCGGGTCAACCTTCTCCGCCACCACGTGGTCCGAAGGAAGCCGCAATTTGATGGTCCGCCGCTCGGCGAATTGCATCAGGTCGCGAGCCAGGTCGAGCTTGTCGTCTTCGGTCTTCGAAAGCCCCACCTCGACCCCTTGCGCCTTCAAGAAGGTGTAGGCCATCGCGCCGCCAATCAAGACGGTATCCGCAAACTTCATCAGGTTCTGGAGCAATTCGATCTTGTCCGAGACTTTGGCGCCGCCCACGATGGCCGTATAGGGCCGCTCCGGGCTCTCGACGGCCTTGCCCAGGTATTCGAGCTCCTTCTCCATAAGCAGGCCCGCAGCGCACGGAGAGAGGAACTTCGTGATTCCCTCGGTGGAGGAATGCGCACGGTGGGCGGAGCCGAAGGCGTCATTGACATAAACCTCCGCCAGAGCCGCCAACTGCCGCGAAAACTCCGGATCGTTCTTCTCCTCCTCGGGATGGAAGCGCAAGTTCTCCAGCAGCAGAACCTCGCCATCCTTGAGCGCCGCCGCCTGCTCCTCGACTTGTGCTCCCACACAGTCGGGCGCGAAGGTGACCGGCTTCCCCAGGAGTTGGGAGAGCCGGACCGCCACCGGGCGCAGGCTCATCTTAGGATTCGGCTTCCCTTTCGGGCGCCCCAGATGAGAGGCAAGAATGAGCCGCGCCCCGCGCTCGAGCGCCAGTTGAATGCTGGGGAGCGAGGCGCGCACGCGCGTGTCGTCAGTGATTTCCTGGGTATCACTCAGGGGCACATTGAAGTCCACGCGCATGAAGACACGCTTGCCTTTCAGGTCCAAATCGCGAATGGATAGCTTAGGCATAAGTCACCGCTTTGGTATGAGTGGTCAGAGGTCAGTTGCCAGTGGCCCGTTGCCGGTCGTTGCCAGGCTGGCCGTCACCCCCGGGTGGCGGCGTCCGACTGACGACGGACAACGGACCACGGACAGGTTAGAGCTTCTTCGCCAGGAAGTTGATGAGATCGACGACGCGGCACGAATAACCCCACTCGTTGTCGTACCACGCCGTGACCTTCACGCACGTCCCGTCGATCACCTTGGTGAAGCCTGCGTCCACGATGGCCGAGTGCGGATTGCCACGGAAGTCGATGGAGACCAGCTCGTCGGTGCAATATTGCAGGATGCCCTTGAGCGGGCCTTCCGCTGCTTTCTTGAGCGCGCCATTGACCTCGTCCACCGACGTGGGCCTCTCGACAAACACTACCAGGTCCACCAGCGAGACGTTCGGTGTCGGCACCCGCATGGAGCAGCCGTCGAGCTTCCCTTTCAGTTCCGGCAGCACTAATCCCACGGCCTTGGCCGCTCCCGTCGTGGTCGGAATGATGGACACGGCTGCGGCGCGGGCCCGGCGCAAATCCTTGTGGGGAAGGTCCAGGATCCTCTGGTCGTTCGTGTAGGCGTGGATCGTGGTCATGGAGCCCTTCAAGATCTTGAAGTTCTCATGCACCACCTTGGCCACCGGCGCCAGGCAGTTCGTCGTGCAGGAAGCGTTGGAAATAATGTGGTGCTTCGCCGGGTCGTAGGCCGCGTCATTCACGCCCAGTACCAGGGTCACGTCTTCATTTTTGGCCGGCGCGGTAATCAGGACTTTCTTCACCGTGCCTTTCAGGTGCTTCCGCGCGTCCTCCGCTTTGGTGAACAGTCCCGTGGACTCAATCACGATCTGAGCGCCCAGCGAAGTCCAATCCAGGTCCGCCGGGTCTTTCACTTTGAATACCTTGATCGTGCGCCCGTTGACCTTGATGGTGTCGTCACCATAGCCCACGTCGGCGCCGAAAATGCCCAACACCGAGTCGTACTTCAGCAGATGCGCCAACGTTTTGGGGTCGGTGATGTCATTGACGGCAACATACTCGATCCCCGAGTCGGCGAGCGAGGCGCGCAGGACGTTTCGCCCGATGCGCCCGAACCCGTTGATTGCTACCTTGATCGGCATAGAGACTCCCTCCAGAGCATTTACGGTAAAGCGATGGAACAGAGAATGTTAAGCGGCCCGCTGAGCGAAGTCAACGCAAACCCTTGGTGCAGCAGACAGTAGGTCACACTGTGCGGGTCTGGGTCAAACCGCCCAGGGTCCGGCTTCAATCCCGTTTTCGGTGCATCAGGGGTTCCAAAGGGCAATTGCTGCGATTTCGGACCAGCGGACGACAGAAACCGCCCTAGAAGCCTGACGAGCGTATAATTGTCCGCACAAGGAGGCCCCAAAATGCACATCCCGGCTGAAGAGACCGCATCTGTAAGTCAAGCCCGTGCCCTTCGCACTTCGCTTCTCGCCTCTCTCATTACCTTGACCGTTGTAACAGGCTGTACCAACAGGGCGCCGCAGCGTGGCACAGAGCAGATTGACGCCGTTCTTCGAAGGGCTGTCGAGCAGAAGAAGATCCCAGGTGTCGTGGCGATGGTGGCCACCGCAGATGGCGTTGTCTATCAGGGGGCGTTCGGCAAACAAGACGTCAGGGCTGGTGTTGCCATGACTCCCGACTCGATATTCCGCATCGCCTCGATGACCAAGCCGGTCACATCTGTGGCCGTGATGCAACTCGTCGAGCAGGGAGTGCTGAAACTTGACGACCCCGCGGGGAAGTATCTGCCGGAGCTGGCTCAGGTGAAGGTTTTCCAAGGGTTCGACAGGAAGAGGGGTAAGCCAATTCTGAGGCCCCCTGCAACTCCCGTCACCATTCGTCATCTGCTCACCCATACCTCCGGGTTCAGCTACGAGTTCAGCAATCGTGACATCGGTGATTTGGCGGCTGCACGCGTAATCCCGAGTATGTTCGAGGGAGGTGACGGATTCTTGAGGGCGCCCCTCGTTTTCGATCCTGGTTCGAGATGGGAGTACGGTATCAGCGCGGACTGGCTGGGAAAGCTGGTGGAGAAGGTCAGCGGCCGGTCGTTGGACGAGTACTTTCGCCAGAACATCTTCGCGCCTCTCGGCATGCCGGACACCTACTTCAGTGTTCCCGCCAGCAAGGAGGCGCGTCTGGTGACTATCCACGAGCGTCAGGACAATGGAAGCCTCTTGGAAATGCCTCACCAGCCGCCGCCGACTGTTCGGTTCTTCAGCGGGGGCGGGGGGCTGTACTCAACGGCCAGTGACTACCTCAGGTTTCTACAGATGTTGCTGGGCGGGGGACAACTGGGGCAGAAGCGTATCCTGCGGGCTGAGACGGTGGCGCTCATGGGACAGAATCAGATTGGCGACCTCGTGCTCGAGCCCCTTGGGAGTCTTATGCCCAAGTTGTTGAAAGACCGTGCTTTCCCGCCGGCGTCCAACAAGTTCGGCCTGGGTTTTATGATTTACTCCACGCCCGTCGAGGGGGGCCATTCCGCTGGCAGCTTGGCGTGGGGCGGGGTCTACAACACCCTCTTCTGGATCGACCCCAACCAGAAGGTTTGCGCGGTCATTCTGATGCAGTTTCTCCCTTGCGCCGATCACGAGGCGACCGCCCTCGAGGCGGACTTCGAGCGTGCCGTCTGCGCCTCCCTCCCGGGGTTCAGTCGCCGGGACGCAAGATAATGGCCGGGGGAGACCCCGTAGCAATTCACGACTGGGGATGCTTTCCCAGCCGGCAGCCAGGCTTGGAGGTGAGGAGCAGGCCAGACAACCCAGGGTCCGGCTTCAATCCCGTTTTCGGTGCATCAGGGGTTCCAAAGGGCTTGTGGGGACATTGCAGCAGAAGACCCGCTCCAGATCCCCCTGTAGTCTGAAGTAACAATCGGCGTGCTGCGCAGGACTCCACGCCTGGAACTCGACAACGAAATCGAGATCGCTGAGATCACGGGGACGCGGGTCAAGGTGCTGCGTGGCTCCATCTCGAAGGGGGACCGCTGGCTCCAGGAGAGCTCGCCCGGCGTCTCGACTACAAGATTGTTGTTGCGAACGAGCCGGTGGGGTGTACACTGCCGTAGCCGAGGATGCCCAACGGAAATCCTGGTTTATGGAACTCGAAAAGGAGGATCCCTATATGACTTTATTTCGGCGCTTTCTTGTGGCTGCGTTTATCTTCTTGTTTGCGTTGCCAGTAATTGCGGCCGCACAAAAGGATGAATCCCGAGAATCTACCTCGAAGGACTTGGAGTTGAAGGCCTGCGGTCCCAAAGAGAAACAGGTCAAGTACTCAGCCGACACGGACAAAAGCCAGCACCCAACCGGCACCCCGACCGCCGACGCGGCGTTGATATACGTTATACGGTCAACCATGTATGGGAATAAGATCCAGACCAAGCTGGCGGTGGACAGCGAGTGGAAGGGAGTGAACCGGGGCAACAACTATTTCTTCTTCACGGTGACACCTGGCGAGCACTATTTCTGTTCTCAGGCCGAGAACTCCAGCATCTTGGTGCTTACGGTCGAGGCAGGGAAGACTTATTATCTGGCGCAAACCATCCACATGGGAATGTGGAAGGCGCGCAACGACTTGGTGGCCATCGAGGATGAGGAAGGCAAGAAGGAACTGGCGAAGGCGCACCCCAGCACGTGGAAGGTCAAGTAGCCGGTATTCCGGTGTTCTTCCCGGCAGGGCGCGCCGGGCTGTGTCATACCCTGGGGAGAATCCCAGCGCAAGGATAATTGCAGTCACAACAGAAAGGAAAAGGAAGATGCGAAGAGTACTGACGGGGTTGATCCTGGCTGTTATCATCTCCACCACCCCCTTCATCTCAACCGCCTCCGGCCAGAGTGTGGACAAGGAAGGAAAGGCGTGGCTGGAGGCATGCCCTGATGCTGCCGCCTTGAACGTTACAGGATTGTGGAAGGACCCGAAATGGGGCGTTATTTCCCTCAACCAACACCAGGATAGCCGGAAAGTTGTCGGGTCGGGCGACGGTTGGGACATATCGGGTGTCGTCAGCGGGAACTCGGTTTGCTTGCTGTTTTCGGGCCACGGCAGGGTTGCATATTCGGCGAAGCTCACGGCGGAGGGAGCCGCTCAACTTTCCGGAGAGTACGTCAAGGGTCTCCTTTCTTCCAGTTCGAAGACGAAGCCAATGCGGCTGGTGAAACTGGTGAAGTAGGCTGGAAGCGAGCTGAAACGGTGGCGCTCAGGGCGCGGAACCAGATTGGCGACCTCGAGGCCGGGCGCGTCACGAGTCTCCTGCCCAAGTTCGTGAAGGACGTTGATTTCCACCCGGGCTCCGTGGACAAGTTGGGCCTGGGCTTTCTCATCAACACCCATCCGATCGAGCGAGGCCGCTCCGCTGGCAGCTTGTCGTGGGCCGGCGCCTACAATACCCACTTCTAGATCGACGCCCAGCAGGGAGTTTGTGCTGTCATTCTGATGCAGTTCCTCCCATTCTTCGACGACCAAGCGGTGGCCCTCGACGCGGATTTCGAGCGTGCGGTTTACGCCTCCCTCCCGGGGTCCAGTCGCCGGGACGCAAGATAATGCCCAGGGGAGACGCCGTAGCAAATCGCGACTGGAGATGCTTTCCGAGACGGCAGCCAGGCTTCGAGCCCTCCGAACCGTGGGCTTCCACAAATCGTCAAGCGACATTAGGTTTAGGAAGCCAACCAACCGGGGCTGGCATCGGATCAGTGTTGCTGGACTCTCACGACCGTGTCGCCGTCAAAGGTCACGAAGAGGACGTGCGGGGGAAGCCCGTAGATCCAATCCTCCATCTCGACCCCCTCCCGGACCTCGCGGACTTTGCGGTCCGGCGGGCCTTTGGAGGAAAGCACCGCATCGCGGTCCATCCCCACGATGACCTCGTGCTTTTTGATGGCCTCTTTGAATTCCGGCGGGACCGTAGGAGTATAGAGGACAGTGGGCGAGCGCCGCTCAAAATCCAGCACCGCTCCCAGCAACTTCTTGGCCTGCTCCACGGTCAGCGGCGGAACCTTTTCTGCGAACGTCAGGGAAACTGAGGAACCATACGCCAGCACTGGGGCGTCCGGCACGATGGGCCGGGTGGTCCCGCCTATGCCAATCTCGATTCGCTGATACCACTTCTTCCCTTTCTTCCCACCCCCGTTGATTTCGAAGACGATACGCTTCGCCTTGAACTCGATCTTGGTGATCTGAATTGGCATCCCGGGCCGGACGGCCGCGCCGTTCCTGCCCAGCTCGGCATCGGCCTTGGCCTGATCCACCTGGCCCTGAGCGTCGAGGAAGATGCCCCTCTTCCCTCGCGGCAGTGGCACCTTGGTAACGGCAACTTCGTGGGCCAGCCCCTTGATCAACACGAGGCGGGCGTCGCGGGCCGCATCAGCTTTCTTCGCCCAGGCAAGCTGTGCGCCGAGAACAGTCGCCAGCCCCAGCACCCCCGCTGTCAGAAGCTGGAGGCGTGCTCTCAGGCGGGCTCTTCTCCCGCTGCGGATTTTTCGATGCTCCGCTATCATCTACTTCAAATCGAGCTGATCAGCGTTCGCCTGTACGGTTGAAACCTCGCGCGGAACGACGGCCTCCGCCGCACTCGCTGCGACCGGCGCAGGGCCAAAGACCAGCGCTCTCATTTCCCTGCTGATGTAGATGCTCCTGGAGAGTGAGAGGTAAACCGTGGCGGCCACGATCACGCCGGTGGCGAGCAGGCCTCCTTCCGGGCCGTAGGGCCCGCCGGTGAGCAGCTCACTTCCATTGCCCTCCGCGCGGAAAAAAGAAAAGGGCATCCGGATCCCACTGACCGGCAATCCCAGTCCACAACCCTGGACGTAATTCCAGGCAAGATGAATCCCAACGGGAAGCCACAGGGCTCGGGTACGGAGATAAGCCACAGCCAAGGGAACGCCGACCAGCATGGTGTTGAGCGTGGAGAGCCAGGTATGGTCAGGATTGCGCAGATGCACCAAGCCAAACGCACCCGCGAACAGCACCACCGCCCCGCCGGGCCCGAGCGCGTCCACCAGACGCTGAAATGGGTAGCCTCTATAGATAAGCTCCTCATCAGTCGCCGCCACGAAGAGGAAAACCAGGAGGCCGACGCCCCAACCCGCGAACTGGCCGGGCGAGGCGGAGTTCACCGCGAAATGGGCCATTCCCAGGAACTGCTCCAGCGCCCCGACGCTGAGTATCATCAGCGTGCCGATGCCGAGGCCCATGCCAAATTCCAGATGCCAGCGGCCACAGAATGCCAGCCCCACCGAACCGAGCGGTCTCCGGTCCAGCAGGCTGGTCAGCAACTTGAACGCCGCCAAGAGCAGGGCCAACGCGAAAACCTGGGCCGCGAAAACAGCCCCTCGGTGACCCGCTCCCGCAAACGCGAACCCGGCCAACGCCTCTGCCACCACGATGGCCAACAGCACCATCGGAATCGACAGAAGGAATCGCCAGATCGGTCGGAGGTTCCCCTCCGCGAAAAAGACTCTCTCAGTGTTCACTGCGGTTCGACTCTCCGGCGCATCCGCCCAGCCTCGGTCTGATTCGAGCGCACCTCCAAGCCGGTGCGCGACACGGCAAAGTTGATGATGCGGCCTCCCAGGCGCGTGAGCATCTGTTCGACCGCTGGCTTCGTGCCCGGCGCCACCAGAAAGACCACGCAGCCGCCTCCGCCCGCCCCGCAAACCTTGGCGGCCAGCGTGCCGTGCTTGGAGGTCTGCTCGATCATGCGATCGATCTTCGGCGTGGAGATGCCCTTGAAATTCCGCTTGCGATTGTCCCACTCCAGCGCCAGCAACTCGGCGACGTCGCTCCAGTCATTAGCCAGAAGCGCCTCGCGCATCTGGCTGGCGATGGTGACGATCTGGTCGAAGTTGCGGCGCACCTTGGGATCGCCATCGATGTGCGACTTCATCACTTCCCAGTTATTGATGGCGGAGTTGCGTGGCTG
>JBEKCQ010000088.1:0-14956 GCA_050014795.1 Terriglobia bacterium
CGGGAAAGGTGAAAGACCTCACGCCGGATTTCGACCAGTGGGTGAACGCTTTTGCCTGGGCGCCCGACAGCGACACGATCTACTTCACGGCTCCAGAGCGCGGCCGCCAGCCCATCTTCAAGGTCACGGTGAGCAAGCCTGGAGTCGTGAAGATCGTCGATGGGTTCAATGATGAAATACAGGCGACAGCGGATGGGAAGTCTCTGGTCATTACACGAAGCAGCCTGACGCAGCCGCCCGAAGTATACCGTCAAGATCTAAAGTACGAAGGGATCAGCAAGCTGACTGGGCACTCGTTGTTCCAAATCAGCCACGCGAATGACGCACTGATGGCCGAACTCGACTTGAACCCCGTCGAGGATGTGAACACCAAGGGCGCGCTGGGCGCCCAGATCCACAACCTGCTCGTCAAGCCACCGGGTTTCGATGCGAGCAAGAAATACCCGGGCCTGATGCTCGTTCACGGCGGGCCGCAAAGCGCCTGGGACGATGCCTGGAGCTATCGCTGGAATGCCCAGATGTTCAGATTTCCGGCGACTGGGGCGGCGCCTGCTACGAAGACGTGATGGCCGCCACGGACTACCTCGAGTCTCTGCCCTATGTTGACAAGACGCGGATCGGTGCGGCGGGGGCCAGCTTCGGCGGTTACATGATCGACTGGATTGCCGGCCACACCAACCGTTTCAAGGCGCTGGTTTCGCACGACGGCGTTTACGACAACCGCAGCATGTACGGCGAAACCGAAGAACTGTGGTTCGACGAGTGGGAGTTCAAGGGGTCGCCCTGGGAAAAGCGGGGGGCCGAACTGCGCGAGAAGGCTTCGCCGTCCAACTTCGTGCAGAACATTCAGACGCCCATGCTCGTGGTCGAAGGCGAGTTGGATTACCGCGTGCCGGTGGGTCAGGCCTTCCAGCTCTTCACGGCGCTCCAGCGGCGCGGTGTGCCTTCGCGCCTGCTCTATTTCCCCGACGAAGGCCATTGGGTTCTGAAACCCCAGAACAGCCAACTGTGGTACAAGACCGTGCTCGGGTGGCTGGATAAGTACTTGAAGTAGTCGAGAGTTGAGAGTCAAGAGTTGAGGGTTCAACGCTGTAGCAGGGGTCTGCGAGCGCCGTTGCGCAACCGTGGCCGCAAATGTGGTTCGAACTCGTTGGTGACATCACGACCATCGAAACAATCGCCGCCGGCAGCGCCATCCGGGAGGTCGCACGTCTGAAGAAGCACTATGGAAAAGGCGGCTGGCGAAAGTTGAAGGGCGTTGGCACAGTTCGGCTGCCTGATGGTACGATATGCAAGGCTGAGATACACTGGTACGAGGCTCATGGCATAGGTAAGAAGGAACTGAAAGTCAAACGCCTGATTGATTAGACTATGAGCAAGAGAGCGAAAGAACTGCGATACGTGATCTGTGTGCGAAACGAGGGGTACGAAGTATCCTTGGAGCTTCGCAAGCTCTACCAGGCACTCCCCGACCCGAGCGTGGAAGGACGCCACCTGCTCCGGATCGTTGACGAGTCGGGAGACGACTACCTCTACCCTGAAGACTTCTTCGCGCCCATCGAACTTCCCAAGGCTGTGGAGAAGCTGCTGGCCGTGGCAACCTGAATCGGCTGTCAGCCTCAGGCGACGCAGCTCTTCAAAGGTCTGCCTTGGGTTGAGAATCGCAGACCCGCGGCGTCTCCATCCTGTGGTCTCATCCAACCTCGACTAGAATCACTAATCCACGCCGCAAGGCCGAAAAACAGACCTTGCGCTACAATGCTCCGGCTGGCACAATCCTGCGGCTGGCGGCTGAAAGCCGATGGCTGAAGGCTGTTGAGGACAACCATGACCAAAGACGAAATCATCCGCAAACATCAGCAGTACATGTTCAAGTGCATCACGACCTACTTCAAAGACCCGCTCGTGATTGATCACGCCAAGGGGCAATACGTGTACGACCTGGAAGGTCGCCAGTATCTGGACTTCCTCGGCGGGATCGTCACCATCAGCGTGGGCCACGCGAACCCGAAGGTGACGGAGAAGGTCAAGGCCCAGATTGATCGCGTCCAGCACACCTCGACGCTGTTTCCCACCGAGGCCATCGTGGCGCTGGCTGAGAAGATGGCGCAGATCACTCCGGGAAAGCTCCAGAAATGTTTCTTCACCAATAGCGGCACGGAAGCGAACGAAGTGGCGGTGCTGAGCGCGCGCATCTACACGGGCAATTACGAAGTGGTCGCCCTGCGGCACGGCTATAGTGGACACTCGCAACTCACGAAATCGCTGACCGGAATACATACTTGGCGCAAGGCCGGCGTGATTCCTTACGGGATCGTACATGCGCCCGGACCGTACTGTTACCGCTGCCCGTACGCGCTGAGCTATCCGAGCTGCGAACTCCACTGCGCGAAGGACGTCGAGGAAGTCATCAAGACCTCCACTTGCGGCGCCGTGGCGGGAATGCTGGTGGAGACCATCCAGGGCGTGGGTGGCGTGGTCGTGCCCCCGCCGGGATATTTCAAGATCGTCGCCAACATCGTCCGCAACTACGGCGGGCTGCTCATTTCCGACGAGGTGCAGGCGGGCTTCGGGCGCACGGGCAAGAAGTGGTTCGGCATCGAGCACTGGGAAGTCGAGCCGGATTTCATCACCTGCGCCAAGGGCATGGCCAACGGCGTGCCCATCGGCTGCACCATCACGCGGGCGGGAATCGCCGACGCCTACAAGGGCTTGACCATTTCCACTTTCGGCGGCAATCCCGTCACCTGCGTCGCTGCCAAGGCCACGATTGACCTCATCGAGGAAGAACGGCTGATGGACAACGCGCACGAGGTCGGCGCGCACTTCCGTCAGGGGCTCGAAGCTCTCAAGGAAAAACACGCGGTCATCGGCGACGTCCGCGGCATGGGCTTGTTGCAGGGGATCGAGCTGGTCAAAGACCGCCAGACGAAAGAGCCGGCGACGGAACTGGTCAATCAGGTTCTGGAACGCTTGCGGGCTAACGGGATGATCGTTGGTAAGGGCGGGCTTTACGGCAACGTCATCCGCATGTCGCCCCCGCTGAATATTTCGAAGGCCGACATCGACGCGGCGCTGAAGATTCTTGACAAGAGCCTGGCAGAGACAACAGCATAGCGGTAGTCTTTAGGTCTGGGTGAAAAACACTTGCATGCGTGCGGCTCGGCCGCTGGGCTGTGGGGAAAGGCTCTGCCTTTCCGGAAAGCAGGCCAAAGGATTAAATAGTTAAATGCCCTGCTGCGGAAAGCCGGAGGCTTTCCGCACAGCGGGGCGGCACAGCCGCTCGTTGTCAGCCTGTTTTCATCCAGACTCTCCAGAGCGGCACGTGCTCGCCTGACGGCAGGCGTCACAGTTCCAAGGAGGTCTCATGCGTCGTCTAGTACTGGTAGTTCTATTTGTGATGATGGGTCTGGTGATGAGCGCGGCCGAGACCGGCCCGGCGCCGGCGCTGGGTGGGTACTCGGACGAGGCGGCGCGCCTCGAGCGCGAATGGGAAGCGAAGTTTCAGGCGATTCCCAGCCCCGAGAATTTGCGCGAGTATGTCCAGCGCATGGCAGCGCACCCGCATCATGTCGGCTCGGCTTATGACAAGGACAATGCCGAGTGGATTCTCGCCAGGTTCAAGGAATGGGGCCTGGACGCGCAGATCGAGACGTTTGAAGTTCTTTTCCCGACGCCCAAGGAGCGCGCGGTGGAACTGGTCGAGCCCACGAAATTCGTCGCCAAGCTCCAGGAGCCGACGGTTGCTGTGGACCCCACTTCCAGCCAGCACGGCGAGCAACTGCCCACTTACAACGCCTACTCCGCCGACGGTGACGTGACCGGGCCGTTGGTGTACGTCAATTACGGCGTGCCGGAAGACTACGAGAGACTTGAACGCCTGGGCGTTTCCGTCAAAGGCGCCGTCGTGATTTCCCGCTACGGGGCCTCCTGGCGCGGGATAAAGCCGAAGGTCGCGGCGGAGCACGGCGCGATTGGCTGCCTGATCTACTCTGACCCCAAGGACGACGGCTACTACGAAGGTGAAGTCTTCCCGGCGGGCGCGTTTCGTCCGTCCGATGGCGTGCAGCGCGGCAGCGTCATGGACATGGTGATTCACCCCGGCGATCCGCTGACGCCCGGCATCGGCGCGACGAAAGACGCCAAACGGCTGCCGCTGAGCGAAGTGAAGGTATTCACGAAGATTCCGACCCTGCCCATTTCCTACGGCGACGCGCAGCCGCTGCTGGCCGCGCTCACGGGCCCCGTGGCTCCCGCCGAATGGCGAGGCGCGCTGCCCATTACCTATCGCCTTGGCCCCGGCCCCGCGAAGGTTCATCTGAAAGTGAAAGCGAACTGGGACATCAAAACGATTTACGACGTCATCGTGAAGATTCCCGGCTCGGTCTATCCCGACGAATGGATTGTGCGCGGCAACCATCACGATGCCTGGGTGAACGGCGCCGAGGATCCCGTCTCGGCGATGGCCGCGGAGATGGAAGAGGCTCGCGCGCTCGCGGCACTGCTCAAGCAAGGCTGGAAGCCTAAGCGCACCATCATCTACTGCGCCTGGGATGGAGAAGAGGAAGGGCTGCTGGGCTCGACCGAGTGGGCCGAAGCCCACGCCGACGAACTGCGCCAGCACGCCGTCGCTTATCTCAACACCGACTCCAACGGCCGCGGGTATTTCTACGCGGGCGGCTCGCACACGCTCGAGAGGTTCGTCAATGGCGTGGCCCGCGATATCACTGATCCTGAGAAACAAATCCCCGTCTGGAAACGCCGGCAATTGCAGCGCATCGCGGAGGCTGAGTCGCCCGAAGAACGCGCGGAAGCGCGCTCCCGGCCCGACTGGCGCATCGGTGCGCTCGGCTCCGGCTCCGACTACACGGCCTTTATCGACCACCTGGGGGTGGCCTCGCTGAACCTCGGGTACGGCGGCGAGGACGACGGCGGGATTTACCACTCCATCTACGACGACTTCTATTGGTACACCCACTTTTCGGATACCGACTTCACTTACGGCCGCGCCCTGGCCCAGACCGTAGGCACGGCCGTGATGCGCCTGGCGGACGCGGAACTACTGCCTTTCGATTTCTCGAGCTTTGCCGACACGGTCCACAAATACGCGGATGACCTCAAGAAGCTGCTCAAGACCAAGCAGGACGAAGTCCGCGAGCGCAACCGGCAGATCGAGGAAGGAGTCTTCACCGCCACCGCCGACCCGAAAAAGGTCTTCGTCCCGCCCCCGCCAGAAGAGGTTCCGCCCTACATCAATTTCGCTCCCCTCGACAATGCCCTGGATCTGCTCACGCGCAGCGCTGAGCGCTATCAAAAGGCCTGGGCCAAAGCCCATGAGAATGGCGGGGCGGCGTTGGCCCGCGCTCCCCTGCGGACGGTGAATGCCAAGCTCATCGAAAGCGAGCGCCAACTCACCAGCCCCGAGGGACTGCCCGGACGGCCGTGGTTCAAACATCAAATTTATGCTCCCGGCGCCTATACGGGTTACGGCGTCAAGACTATTCCCGGCGTGCGCGAGGCCATCGAGCAGAAGAAATGGAAAGAAGCCGATGAGCAGGTGGCGCGCGTGGGCAAAATCCTCGAGGGCGAAGCCGCGCTCATCGATTCCGCCGCGAGCGAGTTGGAGAAGGTCATGTAGCGCACACCTGTTCTTCAGGTCTGCGGCTTTTACTCAATGGTGGTAGGTCGCAGGTAGGCTGACAACGAGCGGCGGTGCCGCCTGGCTGTGCGGAAAGCCTCCGGCTTTCCGCAGCAAGGCATCTAACTATTTGATTGTTTGGCCTGCTTTCCGGAAAGGCAGAGCCTTTCCGCACAACCCAGCGGCGGAGCCGCATGAATGCGAGCGCTTCTCGCACAGACTCGCCGCCCGTCGGAGAAGCAAGACACTCCTAGATTCTTATTGTTCCCTTCCCTTTCCCGACTCGGGGCCACTGGGTCCTGGCTATGGCGGACATTATGGCTCTTGACACGGAAGCCAAAGCGTGCTAGGCTATAGTTGTTCGAAAGCTCAGCGCGCACGGTAGCCGGAGGAGGCGGCCGGCGTCTCCCCTAACCGCAAAGGGCGACGCGAAGACAGTTAGCTATACATGTTGCCTATAATAAAGGCTCGCTTTGCGCAAATATCGTAGTAACTTTAAATTTGCACGGTGTAGAGCCTGGATCTTATTGAAAACAAAAGACCGTGATCGGTGGCTTCTACAGCCATGCCGGAATGTTCTTGAAAACACAGCGCTTACGTCTGCCATGTCGGAATGTCATTGAAAACACGGTGGGTTAGACGCAGTGCGTAAGTTGAAGTTGAGTTTGCAAAAGCGTAAACATACGCCAGGGACGCTCCACTCCCACTCCGCCACGCTCGCCCCCCCCCTCTCACCCCCGACGGCCTACTTTCAGGCAGTTACAACTCTAATAAGATTGGAACATCTACATACCCTTTGGTGTCAATACAAGCGGAGAGAGAAAGGGCGTGGCGGGCGAAGCGCGGCGGGCGCGGGACGCCGGCGGTGTGAGGACCGCCGCGGGGAGGTGTGCCATGTTCGAGCGGACGCTCGTGGACACTTCGGGTTGGCGGGCGACGGTCCCGATCGCTTATCTGGTGGAGACTGCCCTGGTGGGCGCGCTGGTCCTGTTCCCGCTGGTCCACACGCAAGCCCTGAGCCTAGCCGAACTGAAAAGGCAATGGGTATTCGTGCCTTCGCCTCCGCCTCCGCCGCCACCGCCTGCGACCGCGAAGTCCGCTGCCGCGAGAAGACCGCAGCCGGCGCGCCCGGGCGCGCTGGTGATACCCACGCGAATTCCCGACACCGTCGGGCAATTCATCGACGAGCCCGAGCCGCTCGAAGGCCCCGGCGCGGTTTGCCCGGAGTGCGTCCTGGGCGGTGTTCCGGACGGAACGAAAGGCGGCATTCCAGTCGGCGCCTTCTGGACCGCCCAGACGTCCCCTCCGCCGCCTGTTGCGCCGTTGAAGCCCAGCAAGCCAACGCAAATCCGCGTGGGCGGCCAGGTGGAAGCCGCCCGGGCCATCTCGCGGCCCATGCCCGACTATCCGCCGCTCGCCCGCATGGCGCGCGTTCAGGGCACGGTGCGACTGGAAGCGGTGATTAGCACGAACGGGAGGATTCAGAACTTGCGGGTGCTGGCCGGGCATCCGCTGCTGGTGAACGCAGCGCGCGAAGCGGTAGCCCGTTGGCGTTACCAGCCCACGCTACTCAACGGCGAGCCCGTCGAGGTCGTGACCGAGATCGACGTGAATTTCGCGCTGGCCGAATAGTGGGGGCGCACGGCCGGAGAATCAACTGGCGGCCTGAAGGCCGCCGCTACCTAGGGTCGGAATAGGCCGAGGTGGCGGCCTGAAGGCCGCCGCTACTTCTTGGGCGTGGGTTTGGCAGGTGGGGCGGCGGACTTCGGCGCAGTCCGGCCGGCACCGCCCGAAGCGCGGGGCGAGGGCCGCCGTCCCTGGTACCGGGTGATGACGTTCTTCACAGGCTTGGCCGTTACCGGCCGGGCACGCAGGGCGTAGCCCAACTCATTCTGGCAAGCGGCCAGGTTGCTCTGCATGGCTTGCAGGACCTGGTCCTGGTTGCGCAGCAGGGCGCCAAGATAGAGGCCCAACGTTTGCTGCAAATCAAAGAGCTGATTGCCTGCCTGGCTGAACTGGGCGCCGAGGCTGGCGTTCTCATGCTGGGCGATGCTGCGCGCCACGCCATCCAGGCGCGGCAAGACCGCGTCCATCGCGGCGTAGGTCATATACCCCAGGTACATGCTGTCGGGCCGCGTTTCGAGCTGGGTGCGCCAGCCGTCAAGGGCCACCAGTTGCGCGCGAAGCGTTTCGAGCGTCTGCTGGAAGGGGTTGCGCACCGCCGGGGAGAGCTTCCAGCGCTCCGGATGCACTTCGCTGAGCAGGTCATTGATGCGATAATCCGCCAGCCAGACCTTGTGCAGCAGTTCTTTCACTTGCGCAGGCGTGAGATACCCGTCGCCCGCCGGAGCAGCCGGCGCGGGTTGCGCCCCGCCCGCCGTTTCCGTCTGCGGCGTCGCCGCAGGCGCGGGCGGCTTCGCTTCAGGCTGGGCCTGCTCAGGTTTCTGCGCCCACGCCCCTGCGCTGCAGGCAAGGATGGCGGCAAGAATGGCCACAGGTTTCATCGGTTCCCCCGGAAAGGTTAGAGAGGAAGAATGGCAGGATTCAGGCGGCTTCGTCCACAAATTTCTGCAAGGCTTGGCGGGCTTCTTCGCTCAGGCCAACAAACGCAATTCCCATCCCGATGCCCCGGAGGGAATACATCACCTTGCCCCGAGAAGCGATGAGCGGCTCGCCCGCTCGCAAACTGAACGAGAGGGTAACTTCGGAATCCCCGGGAAAAGGGTCTTTCGTGGTGACGAACATACCGCCCACGCTCACGTCGCGCGTGAGCAAGAACTCGTCGCGGCCCAGGGCATCGCACCGGACCTGGGTCACCAATTGCGCACGGCGGTGCTGGCGCTTATCGATCTCAGGGGTAACGTACTCGCGGTCCTCTGGTTCCACCGGAGTCAACCTCGCGCTTGCGTCTCGCTAACCGACAGCGAGCTCCTGAACTTCGATGGCAATCTGGAAGAAAGGACGAGGATAGCCGCGGCCCCAGCGGTTCACGTCCCAGCGCGCCTGCAAGAACTTGATCTCCGGGCGCTGGCGCAGGTCCAGGGCGGCGGGTATCACTCCGCGGTAGAATTTCTGCGGGTACCAGAACAGCGCCTGGTCGCCCCAGGCCTTCCCATCCGCGGAACCCCAGATCGACACGTGCAGCGATTGCTGCTCGATGATCTCGGCGAGGCGCAGGACCACCAGGACCGGCTTGCCGGCCAAGGCGCCCAGCTCGCAGGCCGGGCCTTCGCCCTTCGCTTCGATCGCCGTGTCGGGAGGCACCAGGTAGTTCACCGTAGGTTGGACTGTCGTGCTGCTACTCATCGTACGCTTTTGCCAGACTCCGCCATCGATTCTGGAGTGCATCATCGTAACACAGCCCGCCGAAAAAGCGAAACCCGTTGCGCTTGTTTCGCGGGCGGCACCTCACGACGGGCGGCGGCTGACCGCCGAGTGTCAGCGGCAACGGGCGAACTTCGCCGTGCCACTCAACAACTGGCGATAGATGGCCGCGTCGCGCCGGACCGCTTCCACGTAAGCGTGCGTGGCGGGGATGGGAATGGTCTCCGTGAACTCCGCGGGCTCGCGGAAGGAGTTCTTGCCCAGCCAGTCCTTAACGCGAAAGTCGCCCGCATGGTAGGCGGCGAGCGCCTGCTCGAAACTGCCCTCAAACGCCTTGAGGAGGTCGCGGAGGTAGCGGCAACCGAAGCGCACATTGTAGGCGGGATCGTAGAGCCTAGGCGCCTCGCGAGCACGCCCGCGCCGGGTGCGACTGGCGGTCTGCGGCAGGATTTGCATCAGGCCGCGCGCATTCGCGGACGAAGTGGCTCGAGGATTGAACGCCGACTCCTGGCGGATCAGACCCATCACCATGTACGGGTCCAGCCCGTTGGCGCGCGCCTGCCGCTTGACCAATTGCCAGTAGTCCCGGGGATAGAGCAGGTTCCAAACCTCCGGCGGGATCTCGGAGAACTCATACTCCGCGTACCTGGGCACAGCCCGCCTGGCGTCCAGCAGCGCGGCGCTGGGATTGCGCTGTTCCGCTCGGAGCCGGCCGAGAGCCAGAAGCAACTCGGTCGCCTCCGGACGATCTGCCAGCATGGCCAGCAGGTATTGTTCGCCGAGATTCTCAAGGCTCAGCCCCTGAAGCACGAGGAATGGTCGCAGGTCCTCGCTGGGCGTGGCCGGCGGGCACGCCGGGACAGGCGAGGGCGGGCGCGGCGGGAGTTGGTGCGCCAACGCCGCCACGGGCGTCAGCGGCTGGGAGTCTCCGTTCTTGGCTTCCGGCGCTGGCTCGGAGTCCATCTCGCTGAGTCGCTGCTCGGCTTGGAGCGCATAGTAGCTATGCACGAACCGCGTCTCGAGCGCCGTGTACAGGGCGCGAGCTTCGGGCGCCGCTCCGCGCTCCGCTGCCATCCGGCCCAGCCAGTACAGGGCTCCGGGGACGTGCAGCGCGTCCGGATAGCGTGTGACGTAGTTCGCAAAGGCAGATGTCGCCGCAGCCAGATCCCTCTGGATGTAGTGGGCCCAGGCCACGCGCCAACTTGCGTCGGGAGCGAAATCGGAACCGGGGAAGCCGTCGGCCAAGGGTTGGTAGCAATCGGACGCCGTCTTCCAATCACCCTCTCGCACGAAGTAATTGCCCGCCAGGGAAAGGGCCGCAGCGTAGGAAGCCGATTGCGGGTAAAGCGCGCGAAGCTGGTCCAGGGCCCGGAACATCGCGGGCAGGTCAGCCCTTTGGAGGTGGGCCTCGACGAGCGTTGCCAGGCGCTGCGCGTCCGTTTCCGGGTTGGCCGGGAAACTGTCGGGCAGGGATGCGACGGCCTGCTCGGCCTGTCTGAGCCGCACCAGACATCGCGCTCGCCCGACTTTCCAGCGCGGCACGAATGGGCTATCCGTATAGGCTTGAAGCAGCGTGTCGTATTCGGCGAGGGCGTCCGTCGGCCCCGCTTTGACCGAGAGCAGTTCGGCACGCGCCGTCTGGATTTCCTGCGTCGCCTGCGGGAAATTCGCTCCCAACTCCGCCCGGAGCCGATTCAGAGCATCCGCTGCGGCTTTTGCCTCGGCGGCGGCCGGAAAGGCGTAGTACACCTCCTGAAAGCGCCGGGCGGCTTCTGCGGGCCGTTTCGCGTCCCAGTACGCCTGTGCCAGCAGGAGAGCCAACGGCGGCTGTTGTCGAACCCGGGGCTCGGCTGCCAGCGCGTCCATGGCCCGCTCGGGCTGACCGGCTTCCAGCCACAGCTCTGCCACGAGCGCCAGGGCTTCGACCCGCAGCGCACTGGTGGGATAGCGCTCGGCATAGCCGTCCAGGGCCTCAAGGGCTTGGCCGGATTGACCCGCCTGGCGGGCGGCCAGCGCCCTGTAGTACTTGGCAAAGTCGGCCAGCGAAAAGCCCGTCTCTGAGGCTTGGCGCAGGTCGTCCGCGGCAGTCGGATATTCGGCCGCTTCGTATTCCCGGTAGCCGAGCACAAGGTAGGCCTGACCGCGTCGTTCGGAGTCAGGCGCCGACACCGCATAGTGGCGCAGCGGGGCCCAATTGCGTTTCTCCGCCGCCCGAGCTGCGAGCTGCCGCAGTCGCCCGCCGAGCGGGTCAGCCTCCGCCCGTAGCGAGGCCACGGAGAAAAGATAGACCAGCCCCAAGCAAAGGCCGGTCAGGATTTGATCGCGGGGTCTCAAACCGAAGGGCCGGGATATTCCGGCCCCAAGAGGGACGAATCGTTGCCGGCCAGCGTCTTCACCAACTCCTCGTGGAAGTAGTCGTACTGCTTCCCCACCGTCTTGCCGAAACGCTTCTCGTACGTCTGGCGGCTGCGGTCGATGTCCGATTTCAGGCGCTTGTAGAGGTCGCTGTTCTTCCGCCCATCCGCAACCTTGGCCTTGTTGTACAGCTCGATCTCAGAGATCAGCAGCTTGGCAAACCGCTTGGCGTCCCGGTGGATCTTCTGCTCAGTCTCACTGAGTTGGGATAGGTCGAACCCCACTGCGGGCGCGGCTGGAGGCGGAGGGGCAACCACGGCTTCTTCTACCCGAGGTGCCGCCACGGCAGGTTCCTCGACTGCTGGAGCGGGCGGAGGTGGCGGGGCTGGTTCCACAGGAACAGTCTCGCCGAGCACCGGGGTCGGCAAAGCTTCGGCGGCCGGCGCCTCAACGGGCTCGGCTTCAATCGTCGCGATTGGCGCCTCGCGCCCCGGCTCCTCTGCCACCACCTCAACCGGCTCCGGCTCGGCCTTAGCCACCTCTGCCGGGGCAGAAATGCCGCCGCTCAAAGCCATCAGCCGGTCAAGCTGCGCCCCCGCAAATTCAGCCAGAATCTTCACGGCGTCAATGGGCAATTCCTTCTTCGTGCCTCCCGCATCCACATAGAAGATCGCCGAAACCGAGCCCGCAGAACGAATGGGCAGAAGCAAGATAGGATCGCCAGAACTGGGCCGGAGCTTGTCGAGGATATTGCGGTTTTTCTTCAGCAGGTCAACGCTCACGTCCACGTGCCCGCCGGTTTCGAAGCAGGTCCGGAAGGGATTGTCCTGGCTCAGCGGGACTACCAGCCCTCGAAAGACTTTGTCGGTAAGGCCAGCGCCGAACCCCCTCGCGGAGGATCCCCAGGCGGCCTTGCCTCGGATATCGAATACCGCGGCCCGCACACCCAGCTCCGCGGCGTCCTGGGTGAGCACTTCCAGCACCTGCTCCGGCAACGTCGCGGTGATCAGGTCACGCACTGCTGCCAGCACCTTCTCCAGCGAAGCATCGGCGACAGGGGCAGGCGGGGCCGGAAGCTCCACCTTGGCCAGGAGGTCGAGCTGCTGCTGGACAGCTTCCTCCAACTGCTGGTACTGGCTGCGCAATTCCTGCAAGCCCTGCTCGAGTTTCTGCAACTGCTCCGCGGGCGCGCGTAACTGCTGAGCCAGCCGCTCACGCGCTTGATTGACCAGTTCGGGAATCGGGTTCTGTTGCATCTCCGCCAAGGGTAGCACCTCGATTCGATAGCTTTTGTTCCCCCTTATGGTACAGGCTAATGGGCGCGTGTCAACTCCCATGTTCCTGTTGGCCCTTGCTTTGCGGACAGAGGGAGAGACAGCCATCGGGGAGCTGAGCCCTACGCCGGGCGATCTTCTTGACACCGGCGAAAGCGGGGCGTAATCTGAAATGGAACGTGGGGGCGTACCGGTTTCGACGGGAGCGCTTGCGCTTAGAAGGCATGCCGGGGGTCCACACCACCCGTAATCGGAGTGGAACAAAGACAACTGCCAACACGCAGTATGCCTACGCTGCCTAATTAATTAGGTGGCCGTCTCCTCCGTCAGGCCCGCAGGGCGGAAAGAGGCGTCGATCAGCGGGCTGGCTTGCGGTTGGCCGCCTGAGAACCGCAGACGAGATACTCGCCGAAAGGTGAGGCAGGCTAGTCGGCGGTCCGTTATTGCTCGTTCCTGAGGGCCGTGGGCGAAAGCAGGAAGCGAACGGGATAAGCATGTAGGCTTCTAACCGTTAGCCTCTTCGGACGGGGGTTCGACTCCCCCCGCCTCCACCATTTTAAGTGCTTTTCTTTCATTCAGTTGACCCGCTCAGGTTTTCCGTGTACCCCGCGTGTACCCTTCGTTGCCGCAGACACAACCGGATCAAGCGCCCAAACCCGGCGTACACTGGCCTCCAACTGTTCCTGTCTGGCCCGCACCCACGGCGCGTAGTGCCGCTCCGTCACTCGCAAGGACTGATGGCCGAGCAACGTGAGCTGCCCGAGATTTTGTACC
Source organism: Terriglobia bacterium (assembly GCA_050014795.1). GTDB lineage: Bacteria > Acidobacteriota > Terriglobia > UBA7540 > UBA7540 > JALHUF01. Next base: position 13,366 of record JBEKCQ010000088.1, read on the forward strand.
ACCGCAAGTGAGAGAGTCTACATCACAGCTCGAGGCTGTGAGATCTGATTTGCTGCAACCAGGGGGCTATAGAGTCTGTGTGATAACTCTCGGTTGTACGCGTGCAGGGAAGGCAGGCGAGGAGGCCCGTGATGAGATTCCTTCCCTATGAGCCGGATCAAGCGTGGTTGTTGCCGCCCAGCGTGAAGGACGTGCTGGGGGAAGACCACTTGTGTTTTTTCGTGCATCGCGTGGTGGAGCAACTGGACCTGCGGGGGTTCGAGCAGGCTTACGGAGAAGAGGGTCCTCCGGCATATCCGCCGCTGCTGATGGTGAAGGTATGGCTGTACGCGTACGCCTTGGGGGTGACGTCGTCGCGGCGGCTGGAGCAGCGGATTCGGGAAGACCTGGCGTTCCGCTATCTGGCGGGGGGAGCCACGCCGGACCACTGGACACTGAACGAATTTCGGCGGCATCACCGGAGGGCGATCAACGATCTGTTCACGCAGGTGCTGGAACTGGCCCGCGGTGCGGGTCTGGGGCGGCTGGGGCACGTGGCGATCGATTCGACACGCGTGGCGGCGAACGCTTCGCGGAACCGGGTGGAGAGCGAGGACGCTTTGCGGCGCGAGCGGGCGAAGCTGCGGCAGCAGGTGCGGCGTTGGCAGCAGCAGTGCGACGCGGCCGATCCGAACGAAACACCGGGGACGGCGCTTGATCCGCAGGAAAAGCAAGCGGTCGAGGAGCGGCTGGCGGAGATCCCCCGGCGCCTGCAGAAGCTGCGCAAAGCGGGGCCGCCGAAGCGCTCACGGACTGACCCCGACAGCCGCTTCCTGCGTGAGTGGCAGGGCTTCACGCTGGGCTATACGGTGGCGATGGCGGTGAGTGAGGATCATCTGATTGTCGAACAGCGGGTGACGCAGGAGGCCACCGACAACGGCAGTTTGCTGTCCGTGGTCGACGCGGTCGGGCGGCGCTGCGGAGAATTGCCCCAGAAGGTGAGCGCCGACAGCGGCTTCTTCTCGCTCGCCAATATCGCGGGTCTGGAAGCGCACGGCATCGAGGGCTACGTGCCCGACTCGAACTTGGCGCGCGAGTTGAAGGGACGAGGGCGGCGCAGTCGTGTCGGCCGCCTGCATCATGCCGAGCAGCGCCACATGCGCCAACGGTTGCGGAGCCCCGCCGGGCGGGCGGTCTATCGGCGGCGCAAGGCGATCATCGAGCCGGTCTTCGGAGTGCTGAAAGAACAACGCGGGATGCGCCGCTTCCGCTTGCGGGGCTTGGCGAAGGTGGGCGTCGAAATGGCTCTGGCCGCGACCGCCTACAATCTGACCCGACTGTGGAGTCACCAAAGGGCGGTGGCCTAGGCGGCGGACCAGACCGAGCGACCGCTCAAGCGCCCGGTCCGACAGAATTAAGCAACGAAATCCGAGTTTCATAGAACCAACTCGTAACCTAACGACCCCAAAACGAGAGTTATCACACAGACTCTAAAGCCCGGCGCTACGTCGCACGCCAGATGCGCACATCCGGCAAATGGCGATACTGCTGGGCGTGATCCAGACCATAACCCACCACAAAAACCTCCGGGATGGTAAAGCCCACGTAATCG
>JBEKCQ010000089.1:0-14498 GCA_050014795.1 Terriglobia bacterium
TCGATCTTTTCCCCTGGCCCGACGATGCGGCCGCCGGGCTTTGGTTGAATGACTTCCCTCCCCTTCATAAACGTCACCCGATAGAGTTCAGCGAAAGGGAAATCCGGCGCGGGCCCGCCCTGGCCGCCGACGACTTCCGCTCCCAGGCGCACGTTCTCAATCAGGCGCGCTGGGTGACGCACGTGGTAAGGGTTGCGTGCGACTTCCCCGCCGTGCTCGGCGGTAGCCATCACCAGAATGGCCTCAACTTCCGGCGCAACGCCCACCATCAGGTTCGGCTGCGCGTTCTCGTGCCAGTACTCGGTCTCAATCAGCAGCAGTGGCCCGCGCCCACTGCGTTCGAGATACGCGCCGAGGGCATCCACCGCCAAGTAGTGCGTACCGATGTGCGTGGTGTTGAAATCTTCGGCGTGCGGGGCAAAGACCACCTCAGGCTGCAACCGATCGAACATCTCGCGCAGAGCCTCAACCTTGGCGGCCCACTCATCCGGCCGGCTCGCGCGGTTCTTCAAGTTGACGTTGTCGAAGCCCGCGGGATGAAGCGGCACTACCAAATCGAAGCCGAGAACGCGGCAGGCAGACTCCAGCTCCCGCAGCCGCCGTGGCCGCTGACTCACATTGCTGCCGAGCGTAACCGCGCCGTCGGTAACTTGGGCAGCGGTTTCGAGACGCCAGCGCAGCGGCAGCGCGCCGACCAGCGCCTCGTCATCCGGGTGCGGCGCGCAAACCACCACCTTCACCGGCTCTCCTCCGGCCGCAGAAACCGGCGGAGCGACGAGGCGCTTGGGCGACGGCCCCGTCGGGATGGCGCGCCCCGCCTCCATCGTCTTGACTGTCCCCTCAACGTAGCGCAGCCAGCGTTGGTGACGAGCCTTCCAGGCCGAGGATGAATCTATTGGCACGACCAACCCTCCCTCTCAGGTAACAACACCGAGCCGCTATGCTACGCCACTGCCGCAAACAACTAAAGGGCAAGGTAGCGCAGACCTCCATCGTTGAGGTCTGCGGCTTTTCTTTGCTGGAAGGACCGCGGACCCCAAGAGCGGGGATCCGCGCTACCCGCTTCGGCTTCGGCGGGGCCCTAGAGTCTGTGTGCTATCTGTTTATACGCGCTTCTGTAGCGCCGGTCTGTGACCGGCGGATTTTACTCTTTAGTGGGAATCCTTGAACTGTCATGCTGAGCGCAGCGAAGCATCCTTTTCAGTTCGGTCACTGCCGGGATTCTTCGTCGTCCCGATCTGATCGGGACTCCTCAGAATGACAGCCAGCGTAGCGGCTCTTTAGTGGGGATTCTTGAACGAACCCCGGACCTACCAATCAGGTCCGCGCTACCTGGTTCAATGACCCGATGATCCGATCATCCGATGGCCCGATGATTCACGGAGGCAACTTGCATGATAGGTCATAGGTGGTATTATAATGAGGACTTGTCCACCCCGCGATCGTGGGGGTGCCGGGTCTTAGGTCCGTCAGCGGTTCGACTCTGGCTCACCGCCTCGAGCCAAAGCCGAGGGGCTGGCGGATTAGGCGGGTCGGCCTGAACAAGAGTTGAACCTTGGGGGACTACAAGCTTAGAATCAGGGCATGCATTTTGAATGGGACTCTGCCAAGGCTGCGAAGAACCTCCGCAAGCATCGGGTTTCGTTTGAGGAAGCGGTTTTCCATGACCGGTTGGCAGTGACGGGCGCCGACCCCGACCATTCGGAAGGTGAGGCAAGGCTGGTCACCTTTGGCATGTCGTCGGCCGGCCAGCTTCTGGTTGTATCCCATACTGAGCGCGGTGAAGCAATCCGCATCGTCAGTGCTCGTATCGCAACTCAGTTTGAAAGGCGCATTTATGAAGAAGGTTAAGTCCACATCCGATGAACTTCGCGCGGAGTACAAACGCTCTGACTTCACGAAGCTTGAGCGCGGTAAATACTACGAGCGGATTAGGGCAAGCTCTAACGTGGTAGTGCTTGATCCTGAGGTTGCGGCTGTCTTTCCAAACTCCGCCGCGGTCAATAAAGCGCTGCATTCTCTGGTCGAAGTGGCCGAGAGCGTATCGGGTCGAACCTCCGGTTCCGGTCGACCGGCCCGACTTCGGCGGTCCGGCGGCTGAACCTGAACGTTAGGCGGACGCAATGCCCATGTTGCAGTGGGAGCGTGCATGCGGTGTGCGGACCGTTAGCCATGACGCTAAAGAAGGCAAGAAAAGGAAAGCGCACCATGTTATACCCACCTGACCTGAAGACGGTGGCAAGAAAGCTTGTTAGGGATCTCGGCTGGGAACACGATCCGCATATAAGTGCCGTCTTCATCATTGGTTCTGCTGCATCAGGTGACATCGACGCCTTGTCGGATGTGGACGTTGTCGCGGTGGCCCAGTCGATCCCAGCGGAAGCGGTTCGGCTAAGCGCATACCAGCGGGTTGGCTGCAAGAAGGCAATGATTGGATTCTTTCGTGGCGATTCCCCCGCGCTGCCTTCGAACGTGGCGGCAGTCGATAAACTCTGGTTCGACCAACTTCAGGTCGATATTTCCTTCTGCACTAAGGAACAAGTACGCGTCTACAACTTTCAGGACTTCAAGCTGTTGAAGCCCTCCGCCCAAGTTGCTCCTATCCAGCGTCCTGCTTTACTGCTCAAATACTCGCCTGCGGACCTAGAGGATCGGATCCGTTATGACCTTCGCATATTGACGGTTCACCGAGAGCGATATGATCGGTGGTGCAAAAGACGGCGCTGGCTGTGCGTTGATCTGTCAACTTTCTTGCTTGCGGCCCGAGACATAGTGCTAGTTCTTAACGGATATTGGCGGTATAACCCCGCGAATCCAGCCTTCTGGAAAGTGCTCGAGAGTGCGAAGGTTACAGTTCCTTGTCTTTCCAAGACCCTCGAAGACATTAAGGAGCTAGACGATCGCGTTAGGCTTCGTAAGAAGGGGGCATTGCTGGACCGTCTCATTGCGGATCTCAGGCGCCTGTGTTCGTCACGTGGAATCTCTCCAAGGTTGTATGACATAGAGGACGGTAGTTAGCTCGTGGAGGCACGTATGAGGGGCAAGAAAATACTATTTCAAGGGAGGTTGGTCGAAGAGGAGAGTAAGGAGTTCGTGTTCGGCGTGTGCAAACAGCTAGCAAAGCAGGCAGTATTGAAGCGTTGCTGCATGGTCTTTGGTGGCGGCACGGAGCTAGAGCTGCTAATGGCACAGGAGATCAAAAATGAATCTCATGAACAAGAGCTCGCTGTTACGGATTACCTCGCTTGGTACACAGCTGCGACCAGGATTGAAGATGAAAGGGCGACGATAGGGCAACGCTACGAACTGGACGAGCTGCTCGCGCACGGGGGCTATGCACGACTTCGTACCTACCTAGTATCGATTGCAGATGCTCTAGTAACCATTGGGGGAGCCAACGGGGTCCTGGATTCGATTGAGAAAGCCCGACTCATGAACAAGCCTTTCTTCCCCCTCCCGCTCGCTGGCGGAGAGTCGCGCTACATGTGGGAACAGTACCGCAGGGAGGATCTCGGTTTCTGTTCTAGAGAGGCATTTCTCGGGCTGGGCGACAAGAATCGATCTCCTGAGCGAATTTGCCGAGATATTTTCGAGGCTTTGCACAATTTCTGGCATCCACGCGACTGTAAGGTTTTCATCGTTCACGGTCATGATGGACCTCTGAAGTACGAACTCAAGGACTTTATCCAAAATACATTGCGGCTCGGGACACCCACAATCGTTCAGGATGAGCCCTCCGGGGGACGGACTATCATCGAGAAGCTAGAGCACTACGCGGGGAAAGCAAATCTTGCCTTCGTTTTGATGACGCCGGACGACAGATTAGCCACCGGCGAGGAAAGCACTGAAATTCGGTGGCGCTGCCGGCAGAATGTGATTTTCGAACTTGGCTACTTCCTCGGTAGATGGGGACGGCACTCCGCGAAAGTCTTCCTCTTGTACAAAGGCCGACTGGAGCTTCCAAGCGACATGGATGGAATTGTTTATATTCCTGTCCATGAGGGAATCAAGGCGGCTGGGGAGACCATTCGTCTGGAACTGGCAAAATGGCTGGTCGATTAGGGATTTCTTCTGATATGCAGGTGGCGCCGACATCCCGCCTTGCGGGACCGTTAAGAAGCCAGGACAGGCCATGGATAGGACGCGGTGACAGAGATGTTGCGCGTGTTCGTGGGGCGCATACATCAAAAACAATGTATGCGCCACCCGCGCTACTCCCAGACGATGTCGTGAAACATGGTAATTATTCCCCAGCCATAATAGAGGATGTAGGTAGCCAAGACCTGACGCTGATAAGCGTTGTGCGTGGTGCCTTCAGGGTCATTGATCACCCAAGAACTTGGATGTATCAACTTTGAGCAGATCTTCCAAATAAAAGATTCCGGCGGGCCTGACTGTGCAACAGTCACCCGCTTCCCCTGAATCAGCGGCATTGCGAGTTGATAGGTGTCAGGTGGGACAAGTTTTTCCAACTGCTCATACAACTCCCGCGCATCAATTGACGCTTCGTTCAGGAACTGTGTCGCTTTCTCTGGGCTCTCTGAAATGAAGTGAGCCCAAAACTTCAGCTCTATGAGGTTCCGCATAACGCCCGCCATCAGATCAGCATCGTCTTCAATCCAACGAACCGCACGTGAGAGCTGAAGGTCGAGATACTTGAGAATCCGGACCCGCGCGATTTGCTGGTCGGAACGGTTGTCCTCGGCTATGACCTTGGCAATCACGTCACGGCAATGTCCAACCGCAAAGCGGAAATGCCCGGGACTGTAGTTGTTGGCAAGATCAGTGACAGCGAGCACTGGGTACGGGAACTCGTTTTCGGCGTCCATCAGACCGGATGGTATCATGGGCCCTGTGGCGCGCATAGCGTGTGCCCTCATGTTAGCTCGACCACCGCGGGTGGCGCATACATTGCCTTTTATGTATGCGCCCATCAGCAAGGGGGACTAAACTGCTCGCGTGTCTCACACCGCCCCGTGGGAGCAAGGTAGCGCAGAGTTGTTCTGTAACTCTGCGGCACTTCGAGTTTGGCATTCTTGAGGTAAGAGTTGTCGCCCGGGCATGAGGCACAACTGGGGGGAGAAACCTAAGAAAAGAGCCGCAGAGTAATGTGCTACCGCACATAACTCTGAGCTACCCGCTCCCGCACCGCCCCGCTGAAGTCCTGGTAGCGCGGGCTGGCGCAGAGCGTCCGCTCTGCGTGCCGAATGGCGCCATGCAGGTTTCAGTCCCCGGCGAAAGGGCACGGATTTATCCCTGCCGCAACCGGACTACCCCCTCACCCTTACGTCCCTCTACCCTGGGGAGAGAATGTCCGTCAGCCGACTGACGGGTGAGGGGTCTTGTCTCTCTGTAGCGCCGCTCTATGAGCGGCGACCTGGGAAAACGCCGGTCGCAGACCGGCGCTACAGCAAGGTAGCGCAGAGTTGTTCTGTAACTCTGCGGCTCGAAATCGCCGAACTGCAGAAAAAGCCGCAGACTTCAAGAACAAGTCTGCGCTACCCACTTCGAGTCTGGCATTCTTGAAGTTAAGAGTTGTCGCCCGGGCTTGAGACAGAACTGGGGGGAGCAACCTAGGGAAAGAGCCGCAGAGTAATGCGCTACCGCGCATAACTCTGCGCTACCCGCTCACGAACCCACGGCATAGAGATCGTGCCGTGGCTACCTGCCGAAAGAACCGCGAGCCTACAAATCAGGTCCGCGCTACCTGCTTTCAAGGCGCTGCCGGGAGCGCCTGATAGGGGCTTTGTACCTGGAGGACATACGCTTCTGCCCGTTGGAATCCGCTCTCGATACCCCGGAACTTCGCGACCTGGTCCTGCAAGTCATAAAACCGGTCAGGGGTTTGTGAGGCATGCGCGTAACACGCGGAGCGTTTGCGCGGCTCCGCCTCCGTAATATCCACGTAGTGGGTGGGCGAGAATTGCAGCGTGTCTTCCCCATTTGAAACTTCGTAATAGTAGAGTGCGAACTTCTTTCCCATCTGCCGCCAGGCATCGAAGGCCAGCCCCGAAATCACCCGGTGATCGCGGTGCTGGTCGATCGGCCACTGGGTGAAGACCACGTCGGGTCGCTCGGCCTCCAGGATCTTCCGGAACTCGTCGAAGTGAGACGAATCGAGTATTCCCCTGCCGTTGATTTGTCCCGCATAGGCAGGGCGCGCCTTCAGAATCTCGCACGCCTTGCGGGCTTCCTCCGTGCGGACGTGGGCAGAAGCTCCGCCCTGCGCCGGAGGCCACTCGCCGTTGTTCAGGTAAAGGAGGACCACCTGGTGACCGAGGTCGGTATAGCGCGCAATGGTTCCGCCGCAACCGTACTCCGGATCACCGGGGTGCCCACCGGCGACAATGACTTTCAGTTGACGCGCCCCCTGCTCCTTTGGATCCGGCTGGCTTTGGCCCGCCACGTTCAACGCCGGCAAGCCCACGGCCAGAGCCGTCCCCACGCGACTAGCGCGGCATAAGGCGTCTCGTCGGGTGATTAATCCCATGTCCTCACCTCGGTTATATAAAGTCGGAACGGGTAGCCGAGAGTTCGACTTTTGCGAACTCTGCGGTCCTTTCGATCGGGAGAGCCGCAGAGTTTCTGAGACGCCAAACTCTGCGCTACCTGCTCAGGTGACAAACACCGAGCCGCTATGCTACGACACTGCCGCAAACAACTAAAGGGCCAAGGCAGGACAGGGTCAGCAAGGTAGCAAGGTAGCGCAGAGTTGTTTTCTAACTCTGCGGCACTTCGAGTTTGGCATTCTTGAGGTAAGAGTTGTCGCCCGGGCTTGAGACAGAACTGGGGGGAGCAACCTAGGGAAAGAGCCGCAGAGTAATGCGCTACCGCGCATAACTCTGCGCTACCCGCTACCTTCTTGCGAACCCACGGCATAGAGATCATGCCGTGGCTACCTGCTGAAAGAACCGCGGGCCTACAAATCAGGTCCGCGCTACCTGCTACCCACCTGAGATCCGCAGTCTTGACTTGCCGCCCATTCTCCGAATCTGTGGCGTCACACCCCAGATTTAACGGAAGGAGCTCACCCGGTGGACTTTTTGAGTAGGACACCCTGGAAGAAATCGGTGGATTCTCAGGGCAGAATGCGCCCGTTCTTTTCCCACGGAAATGGGTACACCACCCTAGACAGTCGTTAAGGGCCTGCGCGCTGGCGGGTGATTTCCCAGGTCTTCAGTGTATTGTCCTCGCCCCAAGCGCTGACAAACCTGCCATCGCGACTAAATGAGACAGCTAAAATGCGCGCCGTATGCCCCGAAAAGGTGCGGACTTCCCTTCCGGCAGCTACCTCCCAAATCTTCACCGTACAGTCCTGACTCCCCGTGGCGAGGTATCGACCGTCCGAGCTGAAGGCAATGGACAAAACCATGCTCGTGTGCCCAGCCAGGGCGTGCACCTGGCGGCCCGTGGTCACATCCCAAAGCCTCACCGTGGGTTCTTGACTCCCCGAAGCGAGGTACCGACCGCCCGGACTGAACGCGATACATAACACAACTGGTAAACCATTGAGGCTGTGGCTCGCCATAAAGGTGCGTACCTCGCGTCCGGTGGCGGCTTCCCAAAGCTTTACCGTGTTGTAGGCACCTCCCGAGGCGATGTAGCGATTACTAGGGCTGAAAGCAACAGCTGGGAGCAGCGTGTGGTCGCGATGGCCTACCATGGTGCGTACCGCGCGCCCAGTGGCCACCTCGCGGACACTGACGCTGGGGCCTGGGCTGCCTATGGCGAGAAACCGGCCATCGGGACTAAAGGCGAGGGACGTGACCCCTGTCGGGCTCTCGAGCTTGCGGATCTGCCGCCCCGTGGCCACCTCCCAGAGACAGACGCTTTGGGCTGTGCATCCACAGGCGAGAAACTGACTGTCGCCACTGAACACAAGGCCCACGCCACCGCTCGCCATTGTGCGCACCTCGCGTCCCGTGGCCACCTCGCGCAACCTAACAGGGCCATAATTTGACGACCAAGCGAGGTACTGCCCGTCGGGGCTGAAGGAAGCGCTGTAAACAATCGCGCTTGGGGCCGCCTGGGCGTGCAACTCGTGCCTGAATGCCGGGTCCAAAGGGTTGACCGCGGGAGCCATCAAAATCACCACGCTGAGGAACGTGAGGGCGTAGCGGTGGCACGGTCTAACGATGGCTGACTTCTCGCGCCGCATCCCGGCGATTGAAGTCTCCAGGCGGATTTCCGTTTTATCTTGAGAATTTGGCATGGCTTCTCCCTTTGTCTGATCGGAATATGCGCTTCAAGCAGGAACGCCTGATCGAGTTGGCGGAAGGAACGCCCTCGATTAAACCCTAACCCCCGAGAGGGTTCCACTTCTGAGCTTCCTCGCGGGTGACGGCGCGCGAAGTCCCGAGGTCGGCGGCGCGAATCACGCCTGTTTCGTCCGAGGCAAACGTGCGGCGCGCGCGCAGTCTCCGGCCTCGCACCAGGCCCCAAAGTGAATAGCCGGGAAGAAGGGGGGAGGGTTCCGAATAGTAGCCGTAATTTTCGGGCCTGGCATAAACGAAGAACTCTTTTTCAGCGCGCGCCGGATCATCGCTCACCACCACGGCGAAGCGATAGCCATAGAATGGATCCTGGGTGTCAAAGAGCAGGCGGGCTTTAACGAGCTGTTCGAGCGTGCCAAACTCTCCGACGCCGTTTTTATTCGCATCTAAGGTCGCAGCTTTCTGAAAGTCGATTTCGTTACTGACGATCGTCCGAATCCATCTAACCGCGTGGCCTTCCAGTACCCCCGATGAATGAATATAAGCTGGTTCGAACGACGCGGAGGCGGAATAATCAGCAACAGCCAGGAGGGTGAGAACCATGACCGTGAGACCCACGGCAAATCGCTTCCCGCCTTGCCCGTGCTTCATGGCCTGACCGCCGCGCAACACCCCGTAACACAGCAAAACGACCAACGCCCCCAGAGTAAGAAAGCCACCCGCTGAACCAGCCATAGAAACCAGGATCGAGAAGGCCAGGGCGACCCCCAGGAGAATTCGTTTGGCCTTCCCTCTCGGCGGAAGCTTCGCCCCCGCAAGGCGGAGCCCGAGGATGGCAACCGGGATGATCATCAGCAGGGAAAGCATCGCAGTCGGCGCGGGGGATTCGTTGGCAAAGGCGGGCAGGGGGCCGGCTAGTAGGAACCAGAGCAGGAGGGACGTCACTTGGATTGCTCGTCTCATCGATGTTCTCCTTCGTAGATTGCTGCCCGCGCTGCCAGCCCCGCCTGCGGCGCGTTGCGGCGATGCGCGGGCCGAGAAAAGCCTGAGCCAGCCATGCCCCTGCACCGGGTCCCGCCCGCGAGAAACCCAAGTCCCTAATTCACGGGGTTCCACTTCTGAGCTTCCGCGCGGGTGACGGCGCGCGACGTCCCGAGGTCGGCGGCGCGACACACCCGTGTCTCGTCACAGGCAAAGGTGCGCCGGGCCACCAGTTTCGGAGGCCGAGCCACTGCCCACAACGAGGAGCCCGGCACGTAAAACTCCGAGGAGCCGTAGTCCTCCGGCGTGGCATAGACGAAGAACTCTTTTTCAGCGCGCGCCGGGTCTTCGCTCAGGACCAGGACGTAGCGATAGCCCCGCCGGGGGTTCTCTTTGATGTAGATGTCGCCCAAAAGACCGGCTTTCATAAGCTGCTCGATCGTACCGAATTCCCCGACTCCATTTTGGTTGGTGTCTAATTTCGCGGCAGACTGGAACTCGGTTTCTGCTATGACGATCGTCAAGACCCCAATGGCTGCCCCGCCTTCCGTGAAGTGTGTTGCGAGATACAAAGATCGGAACGAGACGACATAATCAGCGACGGCGATGAGGGTGAAGACTATGACGGCGAGACCGATGGCAAATCGCTTCCGGCCTTGACCGTGCTTAATGGCCCGCCTACCGCGCAGCACTCCATAAGACCCCATCATCAGGCCACCTAAAGCCCAACCGCCGCTCCCTAAAAACACCGTAAAGAACAGTGTAAAGAACAGGATCGAGAAGCCGAGGGCGAGCCCGCGGAGAAGTCGCTTGATCTTCCCTCCCGGTGGAACCTTCACCCCCGCGAGGCGAAGCCCCAGGATAGCAATGGGGACGATCATCAACACCGAAAGCATCCCATCCACCCCAGGGGCATCGTTGGCATAGGCGGACAGGGGAGTGGCCAGTAGGAACCAGAGCAGGAGGGACGTCACTCGGATTCCTCTTCTCATCGGGGTCCTCCTCCGCGATAAACTGCCTGCGATTTGGGATCCTCCCAGGCAAATACCCAGTCCTGATCGGGATAGAAATCGGTGCGTACGAAATGATAGACGCTGCGGCCGCTCGCCTCTGGAGCCCGTTGGAGCGGGTAATTGGAGGAAGCCAATTCGACGTCGGCAGGCAAGCGCAGGAAGTAGTCTCCCCGCCCAATCGGGCGCCGCCAGGCGCGCGTCGTGACCAGCAAATAGCGGCCGTTCGCCACACGCGTGGGTTGATCGTAGTCGAGGCGGACCCATTTCGCTTCACCGGGCCGAAAAACCAAGCGGAAAGACACATCGTCACCGCGGACCACAACCGGCAACTCGGCCAAGTCTCGGCCGTCCTCCGTGGCTTCCGAGAGCCAGAACCAATCGGGCCGAGGGTGGTCGGGATCGGTGGGGAAAGGGTTCCTGAGCGTTAGGACCGCTGGCAGCCGCGATGCGTTCGCGTAATGGTAGAGCCCGGTGACGTGAATCCGCCCGCGGTTGACTTGGACTTCAATCCGCTCGCGGTCGAAACGCACGGTGGTGAAGTATCCGCTGAAGAAATAGACTCCCGCTGCCGTCAAGCTCGCAGCAAGCCACAGGTCGGCAGTGCGCAAGAAGAATCTCTTGATCGCTTCCAACGCCATTGGGATCCGTCTAAACGGGAACTTCCATTTTCAATTTTCGACCGACCGATAACGTACGCCCGAGCGCCTCTGAATGCAATCGCCCGGTCAGGTTTCGGTCGGGGTGAAGGCGGTCGCCGTGGGTTGCCAGCGGACTGAAGGTGCAGACAATGCTCATCCTCATTAAGAGAGGCTCAACCGGAAGAGACAGAACGTAGAGCCGGTAGCGAAGAGTTTCGCATCTCAGAAACTCTGCGGGTTTGGTAATGGGAAGGACCGCAGAGTTCGAAAAAGCTGAACTTTGCGCTACCCTGCTGAGTCCCAGGATCGCAGACCTCAAATGAAAGGTCTGCGTCAGCCCGCGAACACGAGGAGGACGACGACCATTGCGCCGGCCACTGGAAGCACCCCGGCACCGAAACGCAGAAGGACCGTTGTAGGCGGAGGCGGTCAGATGTACATTGAGGGTCGGCCGGGAAATCAAAACGGAAATTCCGGTTTAATCAGGAGATTTCAAATGGGTCAACCTGTTCTGAGCGATAAAAACCAATTCCCTGCAGAAAAAGTAATCTTTTCTCACATAGGGAAAGCCAAAATTCTATGGCAGTCATTCTTTATATACCTGCACACAGAGCATACGGATTTTGCTAAAGAATGGAGATATTATAACGACGGCAAAAGTTGGCTTATGAAAGTCACTAAGAAATCCAAAACCATATTCTGGCTTTCAGTAGTCAAAGATGCCTTCCGGATAACTTTCTATTTCACCGATAAAGTCGAGCAAGCCATCGACTGCAGTTCCATTTCCAACGAATTGAAAGAGCAATTTAAGAACGGGAAGAAATTTGGCAAAATCCGCGGGCTGACTATTACCTTCCAAGATAAAAATGATATTGAAGATGCCAAAGCGTTGTTAACGGTTAAGCTGGGTGTCAGATAAAGGTTAGGTAATATATAGCGTTATCTGTAAGCAAGGTAGCGCAGAGTTGTTCTGTAACTCTGCGGCACTTCGAGTTTGGCATTCTTGAAGTAAGAGTTGTCGTCCGGGCTTGAGGCAGAACTGGGGGGAGCAACCTAGGAAAAGAGCCGCAGAGTAGGTAGCGCAGCGTTGTTCTGTAACTCTGCGGCTCGAAATCACCGAACTCGAGAAAAAGCCGCAGACTTCAAGAACAAGTCTGCGCTACCCGTGCTATTGCTTCACGAACTCCACCCGGCGGTTCTGGCTTCGGCCCTGCGGCGTGTCGTTGGTGTCGAGCGGTTTGGTCGCGCCGAGACCGGCGGTGGTGAGCCGGGAGGCGTCCACCTTGAATTGAGAGATCAGAACGGCTCGGACGGCTTCGGCGCGGCGCCGGGAGAGGTCCAGGTTCTGGTCGGCGCTGCCGAGCGAATCGGTGTGGCCCTCGATGAGCACCTTCAGACTCGGGTTCGTCTCCAGACCGCGAGCGATGGATTGAATGACCGCGGCCGATTCCGGCTTCAGCCGGTCGCTGCCCGTGTCAAAAAGGATGCCGTGCGAGACGTAACGGCCGGAGGCGGAGATGACCTGGCTGAAGTCCGGAGTGGACTCGGCAAACCGCACGCTGCGGTAACCGACCGCCTGACCCGCGCCGGCGATGGAGCTCAGGATCTCGACCTTGTCGATCGCCGGCAGTTCCACTTGGTTGGCGTCGACGTGCTTCTCTCCGTTTATGAAGGCGCGGACCCGTCCGTTCTGGACCCACAGGGCGATCTTCGCCGGCTGAGTCCAGTTGACCTGAACATTCTTACGCGCCAGTTCCTCGGTGTGGTTCTTCACGGCCACGACGAGTTGTGTCTGTTGCGGTTGCGGGGCCGCGTAGATCCACCAGATGAGAGCCTCCTTCTGCTCCTTCTGGTTTGAGAGGTAGTAGAGGATCAAGGCCGTACGTGCGTTGCGGAGGTTTTCGAACTGCACCTCCGCCTCGTAAGTGAAGTTCTTCGGGAGGCTCGTGAGGTTCGGGAAGAGTGACCCGCTCTGCACGGCGGTCAGTTGGCGTATGCCGCCTCCGACACGCAGTTCGGGTGCCGGACCGCGAACCTTGAAGTGAGATGGCGCGTCACCCGCGGCCATGTCGGTGAAGTCGTCATAGAAGATCGTCTTTTCGCCGGGCATGAAATCCGCTGTGACGGCCGTGAGTTCGGGCTGCTGCACCGCTCCGGCAGACTGCTGCCCGTGGACCTGGGTGCATCCTGCGAGCAGCATCCCGCCGATGAATCCTGCCAGTAGCATCCGCATCGATTCAACCTCCGAAAGAAATGGCTAACCTGAACGATGAATGCGAAGAGGAATGTTAACACAGGCCGGCGACAGCGTGTAGCGCAGACCTGCTCTACAGGTCTGCGGCTTTTTTGCTGAAAGAACCGCGGACCTGCAAATCAGGTCCGCGCTACCTGCTGTCCCACTACCGCCAAGGCGGGACAAGGTCAGTTTCCGGTTAGGGCGTTACACGGCCAAGTGGCGCCCCGCTGCTCAGAAAGCGGCCAGATTTCGGCGGTTGAGACGTGGTCTATGATGTGGGACAATCGGCTCACTGGCGAGAGTCCAGGCCTGGCGTTATGAACAACTCCTCCCGTGACGGTCGGTCACCTTCGGGACTCTTCCCTGGCCGCCCGCCATGACGGTTTAGGCGGGTCGGCCTAAACAGGGGTTAGACGAGCAAAGAGGTATGCATGAGCAAGACGTTTGACCAGGGCAAAGAGGAGGTCGCGAACCTGTGCCGGTACTTCGCGACCAACCACCAGGCGTTTCTCGCTCCCGGTGTTAAGGAAGATCACGTCCGCCAATCGCTGATTGACCCCTTCTTTGAAGCCTTGGGTTGGGATGTGCACAACAAGGCCAGAACCGCGCCGCAATACCAGGAAGTGATTCCAGAAGACAGCCTGGATGTGGAAGGTCAGCAGAAGGCCCCGGATTACACCTTTCGCGTCGGCCTCCTGCCGAAGTTTTACGCCGAAGCCAAGAGGTGCGGCGTCAACATCGGCGCGGACCCCGCCCCCGCCTTCCAGCTTCGCCGGTACGGATGGAGCGCCAAGCTCGCGCTGTCCATTCTCACCGACTTTGAGGAACTGGGCGTTTACGATTGCACGCTGCGACCCCGCCCGAGCGACAAGGCGAGCCACGCCCGAATTCAGTACTTGCGGTTCGACGAATACCCCGACCGTTGGCGCGAGTTGTGGGACGTGTTTTCGCGCGAAGCCGTCTGGTCGGGGGCATTTGACCAATACGCCGCGTCCAAGCGGAAGCGCGGCACGTCCGAAGTAGACGCGGAGTTTTTGAAGGAAATGGAGGGCTGGCGGCTCGCGCTGGCCGGGAACATCGCCCTTCGGAACAAGGGCCTGTCTTTGGACGACCTAAACGGCGCCGTGCAATTGACGATTGACCGCGTCGTGTTCCTGCGCATGGCGGAAGACCGGGGGCTTGAATCAAACGAGCAACTTCTGAAGCTGTGCGAACGGCCTGACATTTACCCCCGCTTCATCCGCGACGTGTGCCGCCAAGCCGACCAGAAATACAATTCCGGGCTGTTTCATTTCCAGAAGGAAAGCGGCGTATCCGAAGACCCCGACCGGATCACGACGAAGCTGGCGGTGGACGACAAAGTTTTCAAGCCGATCCTCGAAAGCCTGTACTTCGCTCACGGTTCGCCCTATCACTT
>JBEKCQ010000090.1:0-14324 GCA_050014795.1 Terriglobia bacterium
TCCATGGCGACTCCTTAAGGCAGTTGCCAGTTCTCAGACGTCAGTTGTCAGTCGTCAGTTCTTAGCCAGCAAAACCGCCTCCAGCGCGCTTTCCACCCGAGGCACTGAGAACTGGCAACTGGGAACTGGCAACTGGCGTCTGACTCCTGACTTCTGACTCCTGACTTCTGACTTCTACCCCTCGACCTTGCTGCCCCCTTGGCTCGATAAGGTCAGCTTATGATATCAGAAATAATATAAACTTGACTTCGCCTTCCGACCGGTCGGAAAATGACCCTGGGAATCCTGGGTCACGGGTCTTGGGGAGCGCGAAAACAGAGGAAGGCGAATTTCCGCGTATCCCACACAGGCAAAGGACGTTAGGAGGAACGATGCCTGAAAAAGTGTTCATTTTCGACACGACCTTGCGCGACGGCGAGCAATCGCCCGGTTGCAGCATGAACCTGGAAGAGAAGCTCGAGATGGCTCGCCAGCTCGACCGTTTGGGTGTGGACATCCTCGAAGCCGGCTTTCCTGTCGCCTCGGAAGGTGACTCCGAGGCGGTAAAGGCCATCGCGGCTGAGATTCGTCGGCCCATCGTCGCGGCGCTGGCCCGCGCCAACCAACTGGACATCGATCGCGCCTGGGCCGCGGTGAAGGAAGCCGCGCGGCCGCGCATCCACACGTTCCTCGCCACTTCCGACATTCATCTCGAGCACAAGTTGCACAAGACTCGCGACGAAGTGCTGAAGCAGATTAGCTGGTCCGTGGGCTACGCCAGATCGTTCTGCGACAACATCGAGTTCTCGCCGGAGGATGCCGGGCGCACGGATCGAACCTACCTCATCGAGTGCTGCCACGCGGCTGTGGAAGCGGGCGCCGTGGTGCTGAACCTTCCCGACACGGTCGGCTACTGCATGGAGCCTGAGTACCAACAGATGTTCGCCGACATCCAGGCGCGCGTGCCGGGCATGGACCGGGTGATGTTGAGCACGCACACGCACGACGATCTCGGCATGGCCGTGGCCAACACGCTGGCCGGCATTCGCGGCGGCGCCCGCCAGGTGGAGTGCACCATCAACGGCATCGGCGAGCGGGCGGGCAACGCGGCCTTGGAAGAGGTGGTGATGGCCCTCTACATCCGCCGGGACGTGTTCCCGGTCTTCACGGATATTCGTACGGAAGAGCTGTTTGCTTCGAGCCAGCTCTTGACGCGCTTGACGGGAATGGCCGTGCAGCGCAACAAGGCGATTGTGGGCCGCAACGCGTTTGCCCACGAGGCGGGCATCCACCAGGACGGCGTGCTCAAGAAGGCCATCACCTACGAGATCATCACGCCCCAGACCATCGGGATGCCCTCCAACCAGATCGTATTGGGCAAGCACTCCGGCCGGCACGCCCTCTCCAAACGTTACGAGGAGTTGGGATATCAATTGACCAAGCCCGAGCTCGAGCGCGCCTATGAACTCTTCAGCCGGCTCGCCGATCGCAAGAAGAACGTTTACGACGAAGACTTGATCGCCATCGTCAACGTAGGCTTCGAGCACATCCCGGAGATGTTCACCCTGAAGCTGTTTCAGACGGTCTCCTCCAGCGATGGGCGCTCGACGGCGACAGTCGAGTTGGAGAAAGATGGCGAAGTGTTCCACGACTCCGCCACCGCCGAGGGCCCGTGCGACGCTGCGTTCCGCGCCATTGACCGAATTGTCGGCGTGCCCGGCACCATCGTGGATTTCTCCGTGCACACAGTTGGTCCGGGTACGGACGGTGTTGCCGAGGTCACGATCCGCGCGCGCTTCGAGGGGCGAGAGTTCACGGGCAAGTCTACCAGCCACAATGTCGTGGAGGCCGCAGCGCGCGCTTACCTGCAAGCGGCCAACAAGGCGGCCTACGAACTGAAGCGCGCGGCAGAAAGCGCCACGGCTCGGTCGGGTTCCGTCCACAGCAACGAGATGGTTGACCGCTTTTTCCCCGGCGGATACTAAGCCTGGTTCGGAGAGCCAGACAACGGCTTTGGTCGTCACGGGGGCTCTAAGTTATTGCAGAGCAATGGCTTAGGCGGACTTCCGCCGAAACCTACCTACCCTGTAATCCATTGATTCAGCTAGACTTACCGGTCTATGTTGTAATGTCTCCCGCCCGATGCTTTTCCAACCTCAAGTGATTCTTGCATCTTCGCTCGCTATTGCGTTAAACTACAGATAACTAAAGATATGCAAGGATTATTCAGAGTTGCGGTACTCCCGGGAGACGGAATCGGGCCTGAGGTCACGGCTGAAGCTGTCAAAGTGCTGAGGGCTGTTGAAGAAGTTCTTGGTCCGATGTTCCGATTTCAGACCGGGTTGATTGGCGGCGCCGCCCTTGACGCCACGGCGGTGCCGCTCCCTGCGGAAACGATCTCAGTTTGCAGCAATGCCCAAGCCATCTTGCTCGGCGCGGTGGGTGGTCCTGAGTGGGACAACAAACGCCCCGAGCTGCGTCCCGAGCAGGGCCTGCTCCAGTTGCGCCAGCGGCTAGAGCTCTACGTGAATCTCCGCCCCGCCCGAGTGCTGGACTCCCTGGTGAACCTGTCAGCTCTCAAGCCGAACTTGGTGCGCGGCACTGATCTGATGATCGTGCGTGAACTGTTAGGAGGAATTTACTTTGGGAATCCGCGCGGCATTTTCTCCAAGAATGGCGAGCGGATGGGAATCAACACTGAAGTCTACCGCGAGCACGAGGTGGAACGCGTGGCGCATCGCGCCTTCCAGCTTGCCCGGCTGCGTCGCCGCAAGGTGACTTCCGTGGACAAGGCCAACATATTGGAAAGCTCCCGTCTGTGGCGAGAGGTCGTCACGCGCATCGGGCGTATGTACGCGGATGTCGAACTCGATCACCTTTATGTGGATAGCTGCGCGATGCAGTTGATCGACCGACCCACCACCTTCGATGTGATTCTGACGACCAACATGTTTGGCGACATCTTGAGCGACGAAGCTGCCATGCTCACGGGCTCCATCGGTCTTCTGCCTTCCGCCAGCCTGGGGGAGCGCACGGCCCTTTACGAGCCGGTCCACGGCTCAGCGCCGGACATCGCGGGCCGCAACCGCGCCAACCCTATCGCGGCCATAGCCTCTGCTGCCCTTATGCTGCGCTACTCGTTGCGCATGGAAGCCGTTGCGGGAGCCATCGAGACCGCCATCGAGAAAGTGATGAAGCGCGGGGCCCGCACGTCGGACCTGCCGGGCAAGAGCCGACCTGTCTCCACTTCCCGCATGGGTGATTTGATCGCTGCTGAAATCCAGAAGATCCTCAAGTCCAGCAAGTTCCGTAGCGCGTAGCTCCTGCCAAGACAAGTGTGTCCTGTTGTGTCCTGATGCCCGGTTGAGGATCGCAGTATACAGTCACGATACAAACCGTTCGGGCACGGCTTCAGCAAGGTAGCCCGGAACTATTTTCAACTCCGCGGCTTTTGGCATGGCAGAAAAGGCGTGGACTTACACGACAAGTCTGCCCCACCTGCGCCTTGGGGGATAGCGCCAGGTTGAGCGACCTGTTAGGCAGCACCCACTAGATGAACAAGCTCAGCGGGTCACGCCTTGAGCGGGGCCGATTCAATAAATCAGCGCTTCACTTCGACATCAAGTGGGGATGCACCGCCGATCTTAACTTTGAATCCACTGCTGTTTGTTGGAGTTTCAAAAACCAAGATCAGCCTGCCACCCAGCTCGCTTAGCCTTCCATTAATGAGCTTATCCGGCTCATCGTGGAATGAAATAGAATCTTCGTTGCTTGCAGGGCTCGACAATGATGATGGATAACTGAAAAGAGGCTCGTGGCTACCTCCTCTCGAATCTAGGAGCACAACCTTGCTGAAGTTGGCAGGAACCGGCTCATTGCGATTCTCCTGTTTCAATGCGATCTCAAGAGCAACGAACCCCCCATGGGCTTTCGGAGTGATTGTGTACTCCATCGATGATGCCTTAATCAGAACCTTTTTTGGTCTCCACGCTCCAATGACAATGAAACTCGTCTCCCCAGAGCTGGCTGAAGTCTTCGACGCTGCTTCCGGCGCAGCGGCTCTGGAGGGTTTGTTAAGGTTGCCTTCCGGTTGCTTCGAGGAACAAGAGCCTAGTAGAAAGCTGGCGACAACAAGTAGCGAAAGGGTGAGCCTGGCCATGATTCTTCTGATCCTCACTGGCGTCGGCTTTTTCACAGCATCACCTCCAGAAAACATTTGATCCGGGCTGCAGGCCGCCGAACAATTTGCCTCAGCGGCGAGCGTAGCGAGTCCGCTGGATGCGCTGTTTCGGCGCGTTTCTGAGCAAACCACCGCACGCTTCATTCAGGCCTCGATCCTATCCACTCTTTCCAGGGTCAAGACTTGCTTTGTTCCATCGGTCCGCTCGACTGTGGCGCTAATCTTATACTTAAAAGCAAGGTAGCCCGGAACTGTTTTTCAACTCTGCCGCTTTTGGCATGGCGCCCAACGAAAAACCGCGACTTAGAGAACAAGTTTGCGCTACCTACCCAATGGCTCAATCACTCGATGACTCAATCTGTCGTTTCCATTTGCCTTCTCGCGTCTGTTTCTGAATAATGCCCGCACGGAGGGGCACGTGAGCCGAGCGAGTGGAGTTCTGATCCTCCTTGTGGGGCTGGCTATGTCATTGCCGATGGTTGGGGGCGGGCCGAGTTCATCTCGAGGTCAGGCGGCAGCATCGCCGGGGAAGCTGCCGCGCGGTGCCGATTTAGTCCTGCTTCATGGCAAGATTTGGACTGGTGAGCCTGTCACTAAGCCTGGGCCGCAGGAAGGTTTCGCACCACTAGTTGAGGCTGTCGCTATGATCAACGGGCGCTTCTTTGCCGCCGGGAGCAGTGACGAAATGCAGGCCTACGTCGGGCCCGGCACGCAGGTCATCGATCTCCAGGGCCGTCTGGCAGTCCCGGGTTTTATCGACAGCCACGTGCACTTCATCAACGGTGGGTTCCAGCTCTTGCAGCTTGATTTGAAGAACGCGAAGGACGAAGGCGAGTTCACGCGTCGCATCGCGGAGAAGGCCAAGGCGCTCCCTCCCGGGCGATGGATTCAGGGTGGCAACTGGGATGAGCAGGCCTGGCCCTCGGCCAAGCTGCCCACGCGCTGGCTGATTGACGCGGTGACAGCGAATAACCCGGTCTTCATCAGCCGCTACGACGGACACGCGGCGCTGGCGAATTCTCTGGCCCTGAAGCTCGCGGGTGTGACACGGGAAACGCCGGAGCCCGTCGGCGGCGTGATTGTCCGGGACGCGAAGTCGGGCGAGCCTACGGGTGTGGTGAAAGACGCGGCAGAGGAACTTGTAGCACGCGTGATTCCGCGCCCGAGCGAAGCTGCAATGGATGAGGCCCTCAAGGCGGCCTTGGCTGAGGCGCGCCGCGTGGGCGTCACGTCAGTCCACAACGTTACGACGGACAGCGACTCTCCGAGCGGGAGCTTCACGAGTGAAATCCAACTTCTGCGCCGCGCGGAACTGGAAGGCTGGCTCACCGTTCGGCTCTACGAAATCATTCCCATCGCCCATTGGAAGCGGTTGGCAGAGGTGGGGATATCGCGCGAGATGGGAAGTGATTTCTTGAAGCTGGGTGCAGTGAAAGGCTTTGCAGACGGGTCGCTGGGCTCTGGGACCGCGTGGATGTTTCAGCCCTTCGACGACGAGCCCGCCAACCGCGGCCTGCCTATGGAGCTGATGAACCCGCCCGCCAACATGGAGGCGCTGGTGCGTGGCGCTGCTGAGACTCACATCCAGAGTTGCATTCATGCCATCGGGGACCGCGCCGTCGCCGAGATGCTTGACCTTTATGGCCGCGTGGGTGGAGACAAGGCCGCGGCTTATCGCTTTCGCATCGAGCACGCTCAGCACGTGCGCCCGCAAGATTTTGCGCGCTTCGGACAGCTGGGCGTGATTGCTTCCATGCAGCCTTACCACGCCATCGACGATGGCCGCTGGGCGGAGAAGCGCCTGGGGCCCGCACGCGCCCGCACCAGTTATGCCTGGCGCTCGATGCTCAACGCCGGAGCGCCGCTGGCGTTCGGCTCCGATTGGCCGGTCGCGCCGCTCGATCCGTTGCTGGGCATCTATGCAGCGGTCACCCGCGCCACTCTTGATAGGAAGCATCCCAACGGTTGGTTCCCGGAAGAGAAACTGAAGGTTGAGGAAGCCTTGCGTGCCTACACGGCCGGCAGCGCCTTTGCCGCTTTCGAAGAAAAGGAGAAGGGAACGATCTCGCCCGGAAAACTCGCCGACCTAGTGGTCCTTTCCGATGATCTCTTCAGCATCCCTCCAGCACGAATCAAGGACGCGCGCGTCGTTCTGACCGTGGTCGGCGGCAAAGTCGTTTATCAAGCCATGTAGGGCAACCTCTGCCAGACGGCACTTCCCCCTTCTTGTGTGGTGTCGTCTGCCGCGCTCCAAACCTCGCCGGACGTCACGACGACCGCAGGTGCGGCCCTGTTTCAAGAAATCACGACTTGCAGCGAGTCGCCCGCGTTGAGCTCGATGGCCGGGCTCGCCTCCAGGCGCGCAGCTTTCGCAATGAAACTGCTTGTCAAAGGAAGCGTCTTACCATTCAGCATGGCAGAGGCTTTCGTCGCTTTCCCCCCGCAGGCGAATTCGAGCGTCCGGAGGGTGATGCGTCCGTAGCGAGCGCTGAGGGTCTCGACCTGGGCACTTTGGGAAATCCGTTGGTCGAACGTACCCCAGCCGGCGGCAGTGATGAAAAAGCATCGAAAGTTCTCGGGCGTGGTGTTGGGGGCAAAGGCCAGAAACTCTTCGGCGGCGTTGTACCGCTGGCCGGCGGCCGCCTCCAGCAGCGTCCAACTGCTCATGGCGCGCGCGTAGTGGTCGCCGCATTCGATGTCGTTCCAGGGGCTGCGCTCGCGGCCGTCGTAGCGCGCGCGAACTCCACGGAGGATCTTCATCGCGTCTTCATCCCGGCCTTCATACAGCAGCAGGCCGGCCACCTCGTATTCAATCCCGGTCCAGACCTCGTCCGAATAGAGGGTGGGGACTTTCGGGCGGCCGCCCTTGGGCCACGTGCAGATCAGCAGTCCCTTATCGTGCTCCGAGGCGAACGCGCGCGGCTCCTGGCGGAAGTCGGCGAAGTCTTCGCGCCAGTTGTGCTTTAAGATGGAATCGAGCGTGGTGCGCACCTGGTCCTCGGGCAACAGGTAGCCGAGGTCTAACTGGTGAGCCCACCACTGGCCGAGCAGTTGGTCAGCGTGGCAGCCGAGGCCGTACTGGTACTCAAGGTGCTTTTCGAGGTTCACCTTCTGAACGTAGTACTCACCGTTCCACACTTCCCGCGGCAGGTTGACCCGGCCTCTGGCATAGACTTCACGATAACGGTCGGCCATCTTACGATCGCCGGTGCGGCGTGCCATCTCCTCGGCAGCGCGCAGTGCCGCCAGGTAAAGGCTCCCGATGAAGGCGTTGGGGCCGTAAATAGAAATGTCGTAGGTGTTGGGCTGCTCGCCACGGATGACGCCCTCCCCGTCGGGGTCCAGGGTATTCATCACGTATTCCATCAGCTTCTTCACGTGCGGCCACAGCCGGCTCAACCACTCCTTGCCGGCACCCTGGCGGTACTCACGGTAGGTTTTGAGCACCGTGCCGAGCATCCCATCGAGAGCGGGGTTCTCTGGGCCGCCGATCTTCCGGCCCCAGTTGCGCGGCAGGTAGAAAGGCAGGATGGTGCGATGCGGAATGTAGCCCGACGGGTGCTGCTGGACCTCGAGGTCAGTGTGGCGCATCGTCCGTTCCAGGTCGGGAAAAAGGCGCGAGAGCGACTGCTCGTAGTTCCACACGTGCGTACAGTTGAGCGGGCAGCAGCCGGAATTCCCGCAGTGCGTCGTGCTGGCGCCGCAGCAGCCTTCGAACCCGTGCAGGTGGCCGTCCTCAATCCAGATGCAGGTCGGCGTGCGAATGATGGAAGCCTGCGAACTGACACTGTCGAGCAGTTCGAAAGGCAAAGTGGAATCATACAGGGCGATGCGGTAGCGGCGAGTTTCCTGAGTCAGGCGCTCGAAGTTTTCCCGCACATAGTAGGCGACCTCCAGAGGACCTTTGAACCAGTTGCCACACATCGTCCCCAGCCAAAACTTGCTTTTCCTATCTTCGATCGTCAGGGCCGGCTGGCTCCAAGTGACATAGCGATTGGGGAAGAACCAGGCGATGAGGAATGCCACAGTTTTCGCTTCCCCTGGCTGGAGTTCCAGCGGCACGGCGAGCGCGCTGTTCCAGGTACGGCCCAGGGCACTCGGCTCTTCACCTTCGCGATTGGCTAACTCACCTTCTTCCGAAAAATCCTTCCACAGCGACTCCAGGTTGTCCCACTGGGTACAGTAGCTCGCGTTCTCCGAGAGCGCCGCCAGCACGAGCCGTCCCTGAAAAGGGAAATCATCCGGCAAACGCGGGTTTGATAGCTCGATAGCTCTAATGCCCCTGGCGCGCGCCAGCATGTTGCGGTTCGACCCATAGGCGAAGTTCTCGACTCCCACGATCGGGCTCTGCCCATCCCAGCCCACCAGGTTTTGGAGCGTGGCCAGAAGCGACGCGCGCAGCCGGCTGGAGCCGGGATTCTTCACTTTGAATTCGAAGACAATGACAGGAAGGCCGGAATCCTTCGCGTTGAGCGGGATGAAGGGCGAATAGGCTTCGAGAGAGATCTCTGCCGGCAAGTCCGTGTCCAGGTAGCGGATCTGCGCGATGGGGTATTCGCCGGCGAACTCCAGTTCCTTCACACCGGGAAACTGCTCCAGAAGTCTGCGGGATTCCGCCGGGACCACATGGTCGTTACTGGTAACGGGCGGCTGGAAGTTGCTCTGGTCGTAGAGCGCTGAAGACTGGAGAACGCGCGCCACACCCGGACTGCCCTCGGTTTTTGCCCAGAACCCGAAGAAGCTATGAGGCACGTGGGCCAGGTGGTTGACGTTGTGCACAATCTGCCACTGCCGCAAGCCACCGTCGCCGGCTAGCGCGATGCTCCCCGTGCCAATGCCGCCCAGGGGCATGGCCACGGCGCGCAACTTCTCTCCACGATAGACGGTCCGCTCCGTTCGGCGGGGCGAAGGGGCTGGGGTATCCGCACTCGGTGGCTGCGCCGGGCCAGGCTGCGCCGCAAGCGCGGAAGCATTCGCCAGGGTCGCGGCACCCGCGCTGACGTTCTTGAGAAACGTCCGGCGGTCGATCCCGGGAGTCTTTTCTTGCGTCATGTCTGCCTCCAGGTAGTCCGGGCCAGAAGGCCACCGCGGCGGTCGTCGTCAGCCGGGAAGCACGCTGCCCAAAGCTGACTTGCAGGTCTGGTGAGGATAGCACGCTTGGCCCGCCGGGAACAGGGGAGCGCGCCCTCCTGGCGGTGGCACTCTCCGGGAGTTTTCACAACTGGTGATTGCACTCGCTTCCGGTGCGCGCTAAGATGCCATGCGCGCGGGGGTCTTGGGGAAAGGGGGAATGTGCGGCCCGCCCGGCCTTCGCCCAGGACGGAGCCTCCCATGTGGTGGGAAAAGAAATCTCGGTCGATCACGCCCCGGGAACCGCAGCCGGTATCGGCTCCACCTGCGACTCCCAAATTGGAAAACTCCATGACGGAAGCAATGCCGAGGGCCTCAGACTTGCTGGCGGCTAATCAGACCCATACCCTTCTGGGCCGGTCGGTGGTCCTGCGCGGGGATCTGTCGGGGAAAGAGGACTTGCTGATCGAGGGACACTTCGAGGGAACGCTCAACCTCCAGGAACACTGCGTGACGGTGGGTCCGCACGGCCAGGTGAAAGGTGAGATCCATGCCCGGCAGGTGGTCATCCAGGGAGCAGTGAGCGGCAATGTTTCGGCGCGGGAGAAAATCGAAATCCGGAAGACCGGTGAGGTAATCGGCGACTTGGTGGCGGCGGCAATCGCCATCGAGGATGGCGCCTACTTCAAGGGGAGCATCGACATCCTGCGGGAACAGACGCAGGAAGTGTCGCACTCTCTTCCCACGGCGAACGCCCTCAAGGCCAACGCCTAGCGACCCGCAGTTCTCCCGGCTACCTCGGTAGGGTGAAGCATCGGGCGCGCAGCGCATCGCTGTGGGCACGCCCGGCGCAGCTTCGTCTCCTCGAATCAGCGCGCATCAGCGCGGCCCAGGCGAGGGGCTCCAGATGTCTTTGATTGCCGGCCAGTCGGGCCTCAGCAAGTCCCCACACGCCGGTCCGTCGAGCGCGGCCCTCGAGTGGCTCTGGCAACAACTCCAGGGCGTTCCTCACCCTCACATCCTCGATTGCGGACCTATCTCCCAGGCTACGGTGGACGTTCTGCTCCGCCGCGGCGCGAAGCTTTACGTGGCGGACCTGATTACCCCGGCCCGAGAAGGGAATGCGACGTTTTGGGACCGGCGGGGAAAAACTCCGATCTTTCGCCTCAAGGACTTCCTCACCCAGTTGCCCGACATACCGGTGGAATCGCTTTCCGTGGTTCTCTGCTGGCATCTTCTGGACTTGCTCCCGCGCGAAGCCCTTCCGGGCCTGGTGAACCGCTTGTTTTCCTGCCTTCAGTCGGGCGGCGTGTTGTTCTGCTTGCTGCGGGAGCCTTACCTGCCCGCCGGCGCGGAAATGATGTGGTGGTTCGAGAGCCTGAACACCTTGGCCACGGGCCGGGAGGGCAACAAGCCCTTTCTTTACCCCGCGCTCTCCAATCGTGAAATGGAACGCGTGGTTCCTTCCGGGAGCGTCAAGACCTTTCTCACCCGCTCTGGGCGGCGCGAAGTGTTGGCGATCAGGTAACACATCAGAACCTTGGTGGCGTCGGAGAGGGGGCATGTCACACCCGCGGAAATCCTGGCCTTCGTGTCTTGCAGGTCTGTCCCCTGTTGATACGCCTTCTTGACGTCCCAACTCCGCAGGCTGGTGGTAATGGCCTGCGGCAGCGGAGTATCTCTCACCGTGCAGTGAGGTCTTAGCCCGACAGGGCCCGATCTTCTCCTCTGCTGTGTGAGGCAGAGGTGTCTCCTCTAAAGCCGTTCAATGCTTGGGCATTGACGCCAGGGCGCAAACCTGCGAAAGTCTTATGATCTGGATACGGTGGGCATTTGTTCGGACAGCAGATGAACGGCATGTCTGTCCGCGTGGCCCATGAATTCCTGGAGGCAAGGGATGCGGAAGTATTACGTATATTTCGGCGTGCTTTCAGTGGCGGCACTTGTCTTCCCGAGGGCAACGCAAGCGCAGGATCTGGTCAGGGAGTCGCTGGCGAGTTTCCCATCGCAGACGATCCGAGTGGAGTATTCAAATCTCGCCAAGCTCCGGACTCTTCCCAATTATGCGAGCTTGCGCCAACGTTACGTGGGCCCGCGGCTGCGCGCATTGGAGGAATCGTTTTCCCAGCTCGGTGTCGGGGAGAGCGACATTGATGAAATCGTTTTGGGTTGGCAGCCTGGGGCGGGAACTATGAAGCTCGAGGGCTTGGTCGTAGGACGCTTCACCGCGAAGGCGATTGCTGACCGTGCTGGGGCGCGAGGCATCTCTCCTGCCACGGTGGGTGACCTTCCGGCCTATTGCCTGGGATCGGAGGGAGCCTCCACTTGCCTGGTGGTGCTCCAGGACTCGCTGGGTGCCTTTGGCGCCCAGGACGCGCTGGCTGCCATTTTGGAAGCCCGTGCGGGGCAGGGCCCGAATCTCAGTTCCGATGAACGTTTCATGAGGTTGATGCGTGAGGCCCAGACACAGGCGCCCATCTGGGGCATGGCTGTTGGAGACGCAGTACCTGACTGGTTCAGGGCTTGGATGCCCGCGCAGGGAGATCTTCAGCTGGACTGGGCTAAAGCCTTTCAATCCGTCGAGGCACTCGTCTATAGTGTCGATACGGCAGACAAAGTACGCCTGGATGCTAAGTTGGATTGCGCCACGGCCCAAGCGGCCGAGAGTACGCGACAGGTCTTTGAGGGTCTCAAGCTCTTTCAGCAGCTTGCCTGGCAAAATGCGAACCCAAGCCGGCCCAATCCGTTCGAGACCGTCGAAATCGGCTCGAGTGACCGGCGAGTCTCGCTCAAAATGACGACAAGCTACGCGGACCTCGAAGGACCTGGAGCGCCGGGTGGTCCGGGCAGTTGAACTGCTGCGGGGCTAGCCACAAAGGCACAGAGAAGCGGAATGTGACGGGGTTCGGGGTCGACCGCTGCGCGGGCTTACGTGCCGCTACTTCGCGGCGGGTTGCTCTTCTTCTCGAAACAACTCCACGTGCACGGGACGCGCATCAACGACGAGCGTGGCGCCGACCAGGTTTTTGTCTTCAATCCGCACATCCTTCCCGATTCCTGGTGAGTCGAACCAATGCAGCTTGGCAGAACTGGCAGACTTCAGCCACTCGGCCACTTGCCCCACCTCGACCGCGGCGGGCTTTTCCTTGGGAGTCTCCAGAGCGTCCACTGCATAGCTCCAGATCAGCTTCCCCCATAGCTTGCGCAGTGTAGTGGGCTGGTCGAATAAGTCCGCGCCGACCACCTTCCCATGAATCGCAAATGCGGCACCGTTGCAGCCTTCGGGGGCAGGGAGGCTTCCGAGCACTGCGTCGAGTTTCTTGGCGTAATCCTCGTACATATCGTGCAGCGCGCCGGAACCAGAGCTTGAACCCATCCTGCTCATCTTCCGTGCCACCTCACCCCAAACCGCTCCCTGGTCGGAGCGGGGTGTGCCCACCGCTTGGTAGCTTCCCGTGACCTGTTTCGACATCATCACGCGCAGAGCGGCGTGAGAGGAACTCGATGCGCTGCCAAACTTCCGGGACTTGTACCCCCATCGGCCGACCTCCACGCAGGTGACCGGAATCGGCACCTCGGTCTTAGCCGGCACCATCAGGCTGGAATTGAGCACACGGTTCTGTTTGCCACCCACCAGTTCTTCGCCCGCCATCAGAAACACCATGCGGACTGATTTGTTGAGGACCTTGAGTGTGGGCACAGTGCCTCCCTCGCTGATCTCCGTCACGTCGAGCGCTTGCTGCTCAAGGGCCTCGTCCAGGGTGACATAATCGTGGGCTTTTTCCGCCGGGCCAGCTAGCCACCTGAGGTCGAACACCTGCAGTCCCGCGCCCTGCCGGACACCAACAACCTCCGCGCTTCGCAGCCCCTCCAGCACATTCGGCATGTTCGATGCCATGACGCGCTCCTTTCACTTCTCTCAGCAAGTTTAGTCCTGCTATTCGGTGAGGTCAAATGTGAAGGCAAGTTCTTTGGGTACAGGCCGAAGTCCCTCTCTGGTGGGAATGAAGCCCCGAAGGGACTAGCATAACGTTTTCGCATCTCGCGGGAGAGTGAACAAGGGATGCCAGTGGGAGTTGGCGAGAAAAAGTTGTGGGCTGAACTGCGAGTCTGTGATTGCAGGGGAGCCGGCACTGCCCCCGCGCTGAGACGGTTCCCTGGTCTTTCCCTCCTGCACGTCGAGTCTTCGCTTGAAACCTGCCCGTCGCTGGCGTAGTGTGTCGGCGAATGCTAAAGCTGAATCAGAGTACATGTCCTCTGGGGGATAACTCATGAGTTTTCGTAAAGCGTTCCTGTGGATTTTCGTGGCCGGCCTGCTGGCTTATGGAGCTGAGGCGGTTGCTGCCAAGGAAGCGATTGTCCTCAACGAGAAGGAGTATTTCGAAGGGCCAGGATTTTCGTTTCTGGTCTTTCACAACAACTACCAGGTAGGTTTTCAGGGTGGGCTACAAATGATCCAGAACGGCGAGCGCATCCTGGACTCTGGTGACTTCCTGCTGACGCCCAAGAGTGGCGGGATGGAGGGGCCCGAACTGCGCGTCCTGCGGCGTGTCGTGGATCGGGAGCGCTCAACCGCCACGGTCTACGGCGAGATCGGCGGATGGAACACAGGCTACCAGTTGATCTGCCGGACGGATGGCGAGCGCATTTTCATTACGCTTAAGTTGGATCGGCCAATCGACTGGAGTAAGGTCGAGCGCGCCGGTTTTCGCATGTGTCTCTACCCATACACGGGTCAGATGATATTCTTCGGTCCCACCAAGACGCTGCGCGTGGCGCAGGAAGATCCTCTGCACAGTTTCGTCATGTCTCGTGCCGACGGCGCGCTTCTTCTTATAGACCCACGACAGGATGGGCCGGAGCCCTGGTTCTTCGTGCTGGCGCCGCTCGAGGCCGGCTCGCAAGAGACGGAAGTGCGCCTGGAGATAACACCTTCACTTCGGTCGGATTGGCGGCGTCCGCCGGTGATTGGGATCTCGCAAGTTGGCTATCACCCCAACCAGGTAAAACGCGCCGTGCTGGAACTCGATCCGCGTGATTCCACGAGTGCACCGGTTAACCTTTATCAGCTTGAGCTCGCCGGGGATAAGAAGCT
>JBEKCQ010000091.1:0-13912 GCA_050014795.1 Terriglobia bacterium
CGCCACTTCAGAAGGAATCCAGGAGATGAACGAAGCGCGACATCCTTTGATCTTGAATACGATACGCTTCGCCTTGAACCCGCACTTGGCGTGCTTAGCTGAGAATCTCCGCACGCTCTCCTCTGGGCCCTTGAAGTGGGACACCCGGGCCAACCCACTGGTGAGCGGTCAATGCTAAACCCCTCCGGGATTTTCCGCTATGCAAGACACAGGGGCGAGCTACATGCGGCGCAGGAGGTCTTGGAAGCGCGGGTCGGAGCACAGGAAGTTCAACGCGATGCCTCCTCGCGTACGAACTGATCGTTCAAACTGAGCTTG
This sequence comes from Terriglobia bacterium, assembly GCA_050014795.1. Classification (GTDB taxonomy): domain Bacteria; phylum Acidobacteriota; class Terriglobia; order UBA7540; family UBA7540; genus JALHUF01. The sequence goes on from JBEKCQ010000091.1 coordinate 319, forward strand.
TCAGCCGTCACTTGCGACTTGTCACTGTTCTTACGGCGCTTCCCAATCGAGGGCGTAGATGCCTCGGAACCTCTGCCGGAGAACGCGAATGGGGGAATCGTCCAAATCCATACCTGCAACCGCAACGCGCGCTACCGCAGCCCGCCGTCCCCTGCTCGGAAGCGATCTGCTTGGTTGAGTAACTTGCATACCTGGGCGCCTATTGCTGCCAGCCGCCGCCGAGGGCGCTGTAAATCTGCACCAGGGAAAGCATCTCATTCAGCCTCGCCTGGGAAAGATTCAGCTCGGCGGCTAGGTAATTGGTTTCATTGGTCAGGACTTCGAGGTAAGCGGACGAGCCACCATCGTAGCGCACGTGCGCCAGCCGGGCGGAGTCCTGGGCGGCGGCGGCCAGCAGCTCCTGTTGCTCACGCACCTCGCGGCTCTTCTGGTAGGCCACCAAAGCGTCCGAAACATCCCGGAACGCATTCTGGATCGTCTGGCGGTATGCCAGTAACGCCTGTTGCTGCTGCGCTTCCGCCAGCCGGACGTTGGCCTGCAATTTGCCGCCGGTGAAGAGCGGCTGGGCGACAGAACCGGCGACATTCCAAGCACCTGCGGGCTTCGTGAACAAGTCAGTTAAGGCAGAGCTCATGAATCCGGCCATCCCGGTCAGGGAGATGGACGGGAAGTAGGCGGCCCGCGCCACACCGATCTGGGCGTTGGCCGCGATCAATTGCTCCTCGGCCTCGTGAATGTCCGGACGGCGTTCGAGCAATCGAGAGGGCAGTCCCGCGGGAACCACGGGCGGCCGCACCTGTTCGGTCAGGCTGCGCCCCCGAGTGATGGGGCCGGGGTTTTGAGCAAGCAGGAAGCTGAGGTAGTTCTCTTCCTGTTCGATCTGCCGTTGCAGATCCGGGAGGGTGGCAGAGGCCACGTAGACAAGCTGCTCCGCCTGCCGTACGTCCACCATCGAAGCAGCCCCTTGATCCGCGAGGAGCTTCGTCAGCCGCAATGATTCCTGCCGGGAGGCGAGGGTGCGGTGGGTGATTTCGAGATCCCGGTCAAGTGCCCCGAGCCGGAAGTAGGCGCTGGCAACATTCGCCACGAGGGTGCTCACCACGGCGTGCTTTCCCCACTCGGTCTGGGCCAGATTGGCGCGAGCAGCCTCGGTGGCCCTTCGGTACTTCCCCCAGAAGTCGATGTCCCACGACGCGCTTCCCCCCACCTGCATGTAATCCCAGCGAGAGGAAGAGGACATGGGGCTGGCGGCCTGGCGTTCGGTCGTGCCGCCGATCCCCACCCCGGCGGACGGGTACTGATTGGCACGTGCGATTCGGAGCTGCGCTTGCGCCGCCAGCACGCGTTCCGCGGCGATGCGCAAGTCGTAGTTCTGTTTAAGCGCCGTCCGAATGAGCGACTGAAGCTGCTCATCCTGGAAAACGGTCCACCATTTGGCATCCCCCAGCGATTCGGAGGAAGCCGCTACCGGGGCGGTGGCCGGCAGTCCCCGATATTCCCCCGGGACGTCAGCTTTGGGACGCTGGTATTTCGGCCCGACCGTGCAGGCAGCCAACAGAAAAACCGGAAGCGAGACAGAAAAGCACCTTAGCAAGCGCATCACGCGAGCTGTCCCCCCTCTGGGTCACCGGCTTCAGGTTGCAGTTTGGGGTGGCGGCGCAGCCGGGAAGAGAGGCCCTCGACCACGGCGAAAGTGACCGGAATGAGGAAAATTGCAATCAAGGAGGCTGCCGACATGCCACCGATTACCACGGTCCCCAGAATGCGGCGCCCCACCGCCCCGGACCCTTTCGCAGTCCAGAGCGGGACGCAACCCAGGATGAAGGCGAAAGACGTCATCAGGATGGGACGCAGGCGGAGCCAAGCCCCGGCCAGCGCGGCCTCAACAATGCTCTTTCCGCGTTCATGCTCGTTCTTGGCGAACTCCACAATGAGGATGGCATTCTTGGCTGCCAGGCCAATCAACATCACCAGGCCGATCTGCGCGTAAACATCGTTCTCAAAGTGCCGCGACATGAGCGCCAGAAACGCTCCGGCAACGGCGATGGGCGTACCCAGCAAGACGCTAAAAGGCAGGGACCAGCTTTCGTACAAGGCGGCAAGGATCAGGAAGACAAACAGGAGCGAAAGCCCGAAGACCGCTACTGCCGGAACACCCTGAGCGGCTTTCTGTTCCTGAAACGACATGCCCATATAGTCAAAGCCCATCTCGCGCGGCATGGTCTGAGCGAACACTTCTTCCATGGCCTTCATGGCCTGTCCCGAGCTGATCCCCGGCGCCGCGGTGGCGTTGACCTGCGCCGCCGTGTATTCGTTGTAGCGCATCAGGAACTCGGGACCGCTGATGCTTCGAATGGTGCTCAAGGTGCTCAGCGGCACCCTATCCCCGTTGGGATTGGTCACATAAAACTGGCCGATGTCACTCGCATTGGCGCGGTAGTCACCTTCCGCTTCCAGGTAGACCTGCCATTGGCGTCCGAAGCGGTTAAAGTAATTCACCAGATAGCCACCCATGAACGTCTGCAGGGTTTGGTACACTTCCGCAATGTCAACCTTCTGGTGCATCACTTTTTCACGGTCCACGTCCACGTAGATTTGCGGAACATGCGCAGCGTAGGTGGCGATGACTCGTGCCAGTTCCGGCCGCTGCTGAGCCGCGGCCACAAACCGGTCAAGGTTGTTGGCAAAAAAATCCCCTCCCGTCCCGGACCGGTCTTCCAGCACAAAGTTCACGCCACCGGCAGCGCCAACGCCAGGGATGGCGGGCGGCGAGAAGGCAAAGCAGATGCCCTCGTTTACCTGCGAGAGATCCCGATTGAGGCGCAGCTGTATTGCCTGCGCCTGCTGTTCCGGAGAGCGGCGCTCGTCCCAGTCCTTGAACCGAATGAAGAAGAGCGCGCCATAGGAACTCTGGGTTCCGCTCAGGATGCTGAACCCCATGATCGAAGTAATGGCTTCCACTCCAGGCACCTTCTGGACGATCTCTTCGACCTTGCGTGCGGCCGCCGACGTGCGCTGCAACGACGCGCCTTGGGGCAACGTCAGAGTGATCATCACGTAGCCCTGGTCTTCTTCGGGAAGGAAGGAAGTGGGCAGTTTCCTTCCCAGGCCCACGGCGAGAACGGCGACGAGAGCCAGAAAGATCAGGCTGAGGCCGGACTTGTGGATGAGCACGCGGGAGAAATTGATGTACTCATTCCTGGAGCGGCCGAACACGCGGTTAAACCAGCCGAAGAACCAGCCGAGCGGCCCGTGGAAGCGCTGGCGGGGCTTCAGAATCAGCGCGCAGAGCGCGGGGCTCAACGTGAGCGCGTTGAAGGCCGAGAAGATCACTGAAATTGCGATGGTGACGGCAAACTGCTGGTAGAGCCTGCCGGTGATCCCCGGAATGAACGCCGTCGGGATAAAGACCGCAGCGAGGATCAGCGCAATGGCGATCACCGGTCCTGAGACCTGTTGCATCGCCAGGAGAGTGGCATCACGCGGCGTCATCCCCTCCTCAATATGGTGCTCAACCGCTTCGACCACCACAATGGCGTCGTCCACCACCAGGCCAATGGCCAGGACCAACCCGAACAGCGAGAGCGTATTGATCGAGAACCCCAGCAGCGGGAAGACGACGAACGTCCCAATCAGGGAAACCGGCACCGCCAGCATGGGGATCAGCGTAGGGCGCCAGCCCTGGAGAAAGATGTAAACGACGAGAATAACCAGCAGCAGGGCCTCAAACAGAGTAAGCAGGATTTCATGAATCCCTGCCGTGACGGCTTTCGTCGTATCCACGGCGATTTCGTACTCCATGTCTTTCGGAAGCCGCCGCCCCAATTCCTCCAGCTTCTCGCGGACTCCAGCCGCGGCGGAAATCGCGTTCGAACCGGGCAGTTGGTAGATGCCGATGGCCGCGGCGGGCTTACCGTTGGCTCGCACGTCGAAGCTGTAGCTTTGGGCTCCCAGCTCGATACGCGCCACATCTTTGAGCCGCAGGGTTGATCCGTCCGGGTTGGAGCGCACCACGATCTCGCCAAATTCCTCTGGCATCACCAGGCGTCCTTGCGAACGGACGGTGTAAGTGAACTCCTGACCCTTGGGCGCCGGTTCTCCGCCGACTTGTCCCGCCGGGTTGACGGTGTTCTGCGCTTGCAGCGCGGAGACAATCTGCGGAACCGTTACGCCCAGCTTTGCCAATTGATCGGGTTTCACCCAGATGCGCATCGCGTACTGGCCGCCGAACACCTGCACGCGCCCCACGCCCGGAACGCGCGAAAGTTCATCCACGTAGTTGATGTACGCGTAATTGGTCAGGAAGTTTCGGTCGTAGGTCCCGTGGGGTGAATCGAACGAGATGACCATCATCGCGGCCGCCCGGGACTTCTGCACGATGACGCCGGTCGTATTCACCATGGCCGGCAACTGCGGGGCAGCCTGCGAGACGCGAAGCTGGGTCAAAATCTGATCGGTATTGGGGCTGGTCGCGACATCGAAGTTCACGGTCAAACTGGTGTTGCCGTAATTGTCGTTGGTGGAATACATGTAGTTCATGTAGTCCACGCCGCTCATGAGGCTTTCGATCGGAGTGGCCACAGACTCCTGCATGGTTCTCGCGTCGGCCCCCGGATAGGTGGCGCGCACCTGGATTTCGGGTGGAATGATCTCGGGGAATTGTGCAATCGGAAGGGTGGCCATGGCCACGGCTCCGACGATCACCATCACGATGGAAATCACCATCGCGACGATGGGGCGGTCGATAAAAAACTTGGAAATCATCGGTTTCCTTCCGGCTGCGGCGTCTCGACCGTGGGCTTTACCAGCATGCCGTCGCGCACTTTCGAGGTGCCGTCCGCAACGACTTCTTCGCCCGGAGCCAAGCCCTCGTCGATGACCCACAATGGACCCACGCGATCTCCAACCTTCACCTTCCGGATGGAAATGCTGTTCTGCGCGGTCACGACGGCCACTTCGTAGGTTCCCTGCAGTTCCGTCACGCAGCGTTGCGGAACGAGAACCGCTCCCTGGCGCACGCCAACCAGCGCCCGAACGCGCCCGAACTGCCCGGGGCGGAGGATGTTCCCAGGATTGGGAAATGCTCCGACTACCCGGATCGTTCCGGTCTGCGGATCCACCTGCCGGTCGGTGAAGATGACCTCCCCCTTGCGCGGATAAGTCGAGCCATCCGAAAGGATCAGATCCAGCGCCTTGGAATCTGAGGCACGCAGTAAATCGCTGGCCGAATTCCTCTTCAGCAGCCTGGAAGTGAATTGGAGGTACTCCTGCTCGCTGATAGGGAAATAGACTTTGATGGGGTCGAGCTTGGAAACCGTTGTCAGGACGGTGGCTGCCGAAACCAAGTTGCCCATTTGGGTGGTGGCGATTCCCGCGATCCCGTCCACCAGGGAGCGGACGCTGGTGAATCCGAGGTTGAGTTGCGCCTGCTCGACCGCGGCCTCCGCAGCCTGAATAGCGGCTTGAGCCTGCATTTGCGCAGCCGTTTCGGTGTCAAGCTGGCTCTGCGCGATGGCCCCTTCCTTGACCAGGGGCCTGTCGCGCTTCACATTGACGTCGGCCAAATAGAGTTGCGCCCGTGCCTGGGCCAGTTGCCCTTTTGCCTGGTCGAGCGCCGCCTGGAACGGTCGCGGGTCGATTTCAAACAGCACATCACCCTTGTGGACGTAGGAGCCTTCCTTGTAGTTCTGGCTGATGAGATACCCGCTCACCTGGGCCTGAATCTGGGCGTTTACGTAGCCCTCCAGGGTTGCAACCCATTCGGCGTGGACGGGCACGTCCATTTGGATTGCCTTCACCACCCCCACCGACATGGGTGGATTTGAGGCGGCGGACTGCGGCTTCGGACCGCCACAACTCGGGCCCGTCAGCACCACGGCCGTCAGCGCGGCCAGGATCAGGCCAACGCGCACCCCGGCGGACAGCCTACCGAAGGCCTTGGGTCCTGCCGGGTAAAAGGCCGGTGGCAACACACGAGAACTGGATTCTTCTGGCTGGCGCCAAAAAACCAAGTCGATGCTCATCAAATTCAGCACCCTTTCTTGACCACACCTGGGACATCAGACACCCTGACTGCCCTTGCCGTGCCGGCATGCACCTGCTCACCGGTGTCCAGTGGTCTCACTGCCACCCCAGGGCTGTTTCACCCGAGCCTGTATTTATAAATCATTTGATTGATACAATTCAACACCTGTTTTATAATCGACGGCGTGCGGCGGCGAAGCCCCGTGAAACCGGACCGACTAATATCCACCAGAACCCGGCCTACCAGTGAGCGCGGCGAGGCCACGCGGCAACGCCTTCTCGAGGTGGCTATTCGGGTCTTCGCGGCGCACGGCTTCGATGGCGCCCGCACCCGGGATATCGCCGCGGCGGCTAAGACGAACCCTGTCTCGATTGCGTACTATTTTGGGAGCAAGCAGGGACTTTACCATGCTGCGGCACGGCACGTGGCCGCCCGCTGGGCGGCCCACCAGGGACCTCTGATCCAACAGGCACAGACGTCAATGTCTCGCCCGGGAATCACACACCGCGAGTTGGTCGAGATACTCTGCACTTTGTTGTGCGACTTTGTCCGGCTTATCCTGGACAACTTCCTACCCGACTGCTACGGAAAGTTTGTCAGTCAGGCGGCATCTGGACCGGCTCGAGAGTTTTCCGTCATAGACCGGGGTCTTGCACCGCTGCGGGTCACGTTGGCCGAAGCCATCGCCGGGCTCACCGGAGAATCCGCAGCCTCGTCTGCCACGCAAGTGCGGGCCCTGTCTATTATCGGGTCTTGTATTTGCTTCCGCCGCGACCGCCCCGCCGTGCTGCACGCGCTGAAATGGAAGCAGATCGGCGCGAAGGAACTCAAAGTTGTCGAAGCGGGCATCCGGGCGAATATTCAGGCCATGTTCTCCCGATGAGGGACAGATTCAGTTCGTCCCTCCTTTGGCCGCCTTCCGCATCGCTTCCCTCGTCGCTTTGAATTCCGACCCAGCCTTCCAGGTTGGGTAGGCTCTCGCATTTGCGACCCGGTAGCCGACCTCTCCGAGAAGCTGCAGATTCTCGACAGCGCCGCGCAGGTCCCAGTAAGGCTTCACCTTGTCGGAGGGTTTGTGGTAATCCTCTGCGGTGAACTTCTCCCGCATCTTGAGTCCCCACCCCTCCGGCTTGCCGACATAATCCACGCCCTCGCTCGGATCCAGTGCCGCCTCCAGCAACCCCTCGATGGCCTTCTGCCGTTGCTCCCATAAGCTCTACCGTATCTCCTCAAACCCCCGCTCCACAACTTCCTGTTACCTGCGGAAGAGGGGCGGCTCCGCAAAGTGATAGCGGCTGATTTCCCCGAACACATGCCTGAGCTCGACCTCGCTCTGAACACAGGTCTTCGCCTTGGCGAGATGTATCATTTGACATGGGAGGATGTAGACCTTGCTCGTCGAATGGTCACTGTGCAGCACAGCAAGAACGGAGACTCCCGGCATGTCCGGCTAAACCAGCAGGCACTTGCCGCACTGGGAAAGCTGCTGGGCAGGAGAGAACCACTGGGCCAGTATTCCTGAACTCGTGTGGGGAACGGCGCACGAGGCCTCGAAACTGGTGCGAATCGTCGGTCGAAAAATCCAAGATCGAAGACTTCACGTGGCATTGCCTGCGGCATACCCTTGGGAGTAGACTCGTGATGTCTGGAGGTGACATTCGCACGGTGCAGGAGCTAATGGGGCACAAGTCGATTCAGATGACTTGCCGGTACGCACACCTTGCCCCCGACCACCAGTTGGCCGCTGTCGAGAAGTTGGCCACATTCCCGACTGCGAAGCACCTAGAGGGGCCAACTGACACCAGAGCCGCTGACATCAGCGAGCCTGACCCTGTGAGCACAAGCTAAAGTCTTGTTGCTCAGCAACTTATTCTGATCCGGGCCCATAGCTCAGTTGGTTAGAGCAGCGGACTCATAATCCGTTGGTCGCAGGTTCGAGTCCTGCTGGGCCCACCATCTCCTTTCAGCGAGTTAGCGGCACCGACTTCAGTTCCGGGGTGATAACTGTGCCCAATTTTGTGCCCTGTCGGTCCCAAAGGGGGCTCTCCCGTGCCTGCCGGAGGGGAATCTTGCTCAAGAGTTTGAATGGCAGCGCGCTTGGCTTGGTTTCGAATGTGGGAGTACCGGTGCAGCATTTGCCTGCTCACGTGGCCTGCCAGGGCGCGGATCGTCTCTTCGCTGACGTTGGGGTTTTCGGCCAAGCGGGTAACGAATGTGTGGCGCAGGTCATGCCAACGGTAGCGGACACCTGCCCTTTGGCAGGCCTCTGCCCAAGCAGTCTTCCACTCCCCCATTGGTTGAGCCAAATCAACTAACCACATCTGTGGCACACGCTGATTCCCACCCATGCCGACTTTGTGATGCGGGAAAACGTGACTCTCAGGGTTCGCATTGGAGAATCGAGAAAGCCACAGGGTGAGCGCGGCGCATGCTCTGTGTGTGAAGGGGATAACCCGTCCCGTTCCGGCCTCGGTCTTGCTCTCACGCACGGCCAGTTCACCCCGGACGATTACCCCGCGCTCCCACGTTAGGGTTAGATCTTTCAAACGAAGAGCTCGAACCTCGCTCGCCCGTAATCCGGTGTCCAGCGAGAGCACCAGGAGGGGCAAAAGCGCCTGAGAACGGCTTTGCTGCGCCGCACGAAGCAACTTCTCTTCGTCTTCTCGGCTCACGGCCTTGCCGACGTCATGGCGTTCTTTGAGTTGATTCACGCGGTCCGATATCTGACCCCAAGAGTTGTGGACCTTCAGGATGCCGCGAAGCGCGCCCACCTCGTAGTTGACCGTACGGGGAGAGACGCCATCGGCCAGGCGCTTGCGCTGGTAGGCCCCCACGTCTTGGGCGTCGAGGTCACAAACCAGCCTGCCACCGGACTCCGTTTTGAGGTTTCTAACGCATTGTCGATAACGCGATAGGCTCGTCGGCACAAGGCAGGTCTTAAGCCCCAGCCACGCCTCTGCCGCCGCCGAGAACAACGGCATACGGTCTCGCTTAGGGATACGGTTCCAAGCGGTTTCTGGTCCCCGGCGCCGTGCCCACTCCGCTTCCCGGGCAACGGTTTTCGAATTGGTTCGCGCCGATTCCCGAACAATTTGGTGGTTGAACAGGGATTTATACCACGAGCAATTGGTCTCGACGGATTTCTTCGTGGTGCCGACGGTGAACTTTCGAATTCTCTTTGTTTTTGTGGTTTTGGCCCATCATCGGCGCCGCGTGATTCATTTCAACGTCACCGCCCATCCCACTTCGGAATGGACGGCCCAGCAGATGGCCGAGGCCTTTCCTTGGGACTCGGCCCCACGCTATCTGCTCCATGATCGCGATAGCATCTATGGTGACGTCTTTCGGCAAAGAGTCCGAGGGATGGCGATTCGCGAAGTGCTAACGGCCCCACGATCGCCATGGCAGAGTCCCTAGGTGGAGCGCCTGATCGGAACCCTCCGACGGGAATGTCTGGACCACCTAATCGTGTTCAACGAATCGTCTCTGCGACGCACGCTCAAATCGTATTTCGATTATTACCACGGGGTGCGCACGCGCTTGTCGCTGGAGAAAGATGCACCGGAGACCCTTTGACGCCCCCGTGAATTCCACTCTTTGCGGTCATTCGAGTTTTTGGCAGGGACACCCTGTCTCAAGCCCCCGGACCCACCAAAGATAAACTTACCCCTTGAAAATCCTCAAGGCGTGTACAATCTGGGGCTGTTGGGAGCTAAAAGGGAGATTCCCGTTAATTCGATCCGAGGGCTGACGTCAATGAGAAGTTGTGTTAACAGCAACACGCGAAAACTGAATTGCACGTTGCTGTCGACGCTGGCCACAGGGAGTTCCAATCGAATTCTTTATAATCACACCAGTTTCCCTCGCTCCTTCGCGGTCTTTTCCGCAACCGTGTCCACGGGAGGAAGCGCGCCATGACAAAGTCATCCAAGTGCAGCCGCCGGTCGTTTCTGCGCCTGGGGTTGGGGATTGCAGCGGGCACGCCAATTCTTTTGTCGGAGAGCTGCGGCAGTCCCGGTAGCAGCACCCCGACTACCCCGCCACCGCCCGCAGTCTCCAAAGTCGCGATTGTTGCCTGCACAGATTACGGCAGCGGTGTACAGCCAGCACTGGCGGAGGCGTTCAACCTGCTTGGCGGCATTGGGTCGCTCGTCAATGGGAAGACCGTCACCGTGAAGATCAACCTGACGAATGATGGGCAGTTCGAAAACCAGTTTGGGCTTCCTCCCGGCGAGTCCTTCGTCACGCACGGAGCCACGGCCATCGCGCTCGCCGAGTTGCTTTTTCAGAATGGGGCGCTGAAGGTACGCTTCATTGATTCCGTGGGCTTTCTCAGCCCGCTCAGCGATGTCCTCACCATGGCCCAGTGGGACGTCAACACGCTCCTGGGCCTCGGCAACGTCGAGCTGGAGAATACGCGCAACCTCGGCAACGGCACATCCTACGTCCAGATGAATGTTCCCGGCGGTGGCTACCTGTTCAGTTATTTCGAGCTGAATCATTCCTACCAGGACGCCGACGTGTTCATCTCGCTGGCCAAGTTAAAGCAGCATCTCACCGCGGGCGTAACGCTTTCCACGAAATGCCTTTTTGGCTCCACGCCCAATTCGCTGTACGGCACCGACGCCGTGAGTGAGAACGCGGTTGGCTACCGCGGGCGGATTCACGGCAGCGGCAACACGGGATGGGACAACAATCCGCCTCCCGGCGCGCGCACGGATGTGACTGCGCCGGCGGACGCGGGCGCGCGTGTGCCACGCGTCATCGCGGATCTGAGCGGTGCGCGGCGCGTGCACATTGCCATCATCGACGGGATCACGTCCATGAGTGGCGGCGAAGGTCCCTGGGCACCGACGGCGGCCTTCGTTACGCCCGGCGTAATGATTGTTGGACTGAATCCCATCGCCACAGACGCGGTGGGCGTCGCCGTGATGGGTTACTCCAATCCGCGTGCCACGCGGGGCACGCCGCCCTACGACACGTGCGACAACCACCTCCTGCTTGCGGAGCAGACCGGCATCGGCTCGGCCGATCTCTCTCGGATCGATGTGCGCGGGATGACCATCGCCCAGGCCCGATATCCTTACCCGCGGCTGTGACTCATTCGTGGCACGTCCCAATCTGCCATTACAGATTGGCGCATCCTCCAGAGGGTGCGTGTAGACCATGGTGGTCTCGGCGCTTGAATGCCCCAGCTGCACTTGCAGCACCGGCACAGGAACTCGATTGTTGCCGTTGTACGTACTGAACGTGTGACGTAGTGAGAGCCAGCCAAATCGTCGAACCCCCAGCCGGGCACAGACAGGCCAGACATTCCTCCGGGGCAAGTTTCGATCCCGGTAAGGAGTTCCCGCTTTACTTGGGAATAGCCAATCGGAACCTTTCGGCCGGATTTCCAACCACTTCCTGACTGCATGGATCAGTGCCGAGGCCAATGGGACAGGGCGCTCACTCCCTGGTGCCTTGGTGGTTCCCACGCGGCCTCGATATACGTCACGGCGGACATGCAGCATGGCATCGGAAAGATCGACGTCCTGCACGTACAGAGCTAACAACTCACCGATCCGCAACCCTGTCAGGGCACCAACGAGGAAGATTGTTCGAACCGGGTCCCCCCAAGCTTGTGTCAGGCGCGACACGTCCTGGAGGGTCAACAAGCGTGCATGACGACGGCGCACGGCTCTGCCGATTTACTGAAACGCCTGGGGACCCTCTAGCCTGTCGTCGGAGGGCCTTCGAGAATGGAGTCCCTAATTTGAGCGAGGACCAACCTGATTTCTGGCTGTGGGGTGATGCAGAGAGTTCGATACGTGTGAACGAAGGGGACCCACAGAATTGGCGGCAGAGATGCTACTCCTCGCTGGTCACTTCGATGGCATTCACAAGGGCGTAGTTCTTTACCGGCACGAAAGTCAGAAGGAGCTTGCCCTGCGGGCTGGGTTCGAGATTATGGAAGGTTTTGACCACCGCGCGATTGGCGCCGCCGGCCTCTTTGAAAATGTCGAACTCATGCAGTATCCGCACGCCATTACAGTAAACATCGAGCAAACGGCGCGCGGTGCCCCCGCCGCCGGGGTTTTGCGGACCGAAGTGGGTTTCAGCAAAGTGCAGCGTTAGGGCATACTTGCCGCTGGCCACGGGAATCGCGTAGCTGAAATGCCCAAAGCGCTCCCCGTAATAAAGGCCCGGGTCGGGGGTCTGTTCTATCGGCCGGTTGTGGAGAACCAGTCGGCCCTGGCTGGCGTACATATCGGGACTCCAATTCAGGCCGCTGTGGTCCGTGTACGAGTTGCTCTGGGCCACGATTCGAACCGGACGCATTCTCCCGGGGATCCCCGGTACGATCTCGAGCGCGTTCAGAATGGCTTCATCTTGCGCGGGGACGGAGCCCAGGAACTTAGAGAATCGCAAATGGAGTTTCCCGTCAGGAGCCGGGGTCACGCCAGTGAAGACGCGCTCGTCCGCAGTGTTGTTGGCGCCCGCATCAGCTAAGGGGTCGAATTCGGTGAGGATCGGCCTGCCGTTCAACTCCACGTTGAAAATGCGGCTGCTCTCGCCCCCTCCGGCCAGAGTGTTTGGGCCGTAAATGGTCTCCGCAAAAAAGAGCCGGAGCTCGTACACGCCCGGCTGCAGAGGGATGTCGTAGCCAAACTCGCCGGAACGGCTGGTTTGATAGAGAGTGGCATCCTGGGTGCGGTCGATAAACTGGGGCCGCGCACTGCGCGCTGCACCACCTGAGTAGTAGCGGTCTGGGCCCCAGACCTCTCCCGCATGGTCGATGTACTGGCTCTTCGAGTAACCGGCAAGAATCCGGAGCTCCTGTCCGGGCTCGTCGCTAGCCGCCACTTTCCTGCTTTCAAGCCTGGAGGCGGGGGGGGGCGCAGTCTGGGACCTCACAAGTCTCGACTTCCACGCGACCACGACCGCGACGGCGGCGACGAGGATGAACGCCAACACAGGCACGAGGAACCGAGCCAGGCTTCGACCACGCCAAGTGGGGAGCATGGTGAAGATTCGCTTTATCAACTGCCAGGAGGGTTTGGCGACGCGTGCCGGGCCGGTTTGCTCGGCTTCCACCCCCAACTCTCCCGCGCCCCTGTTGGAAGGCGTGGTCCCTTGGGGTGCGAGCTGCGTCGTAGGTTCCGGGCGGGCTTGGAAGCGTGGGGCGTACTTGCCCGGCTCAAGGACGATGACCACCGCGTCATGAAGGCCTTCGGTCTCGTAGTGTCTCTTCAGCTTTTCACGAAGCCGGTGTAACTCGACGCGAACGCTGGAGTTGGTAGTGGGGTCGAAATCGGCGCGGCGCCCCAGCGCCTCAACCCCGATGTTGTACTCCTTCAGGTCGCACGCACGGCCATCAAAGTACTTGCCACACAGGTAACTGAGGAGTCTCGCTAGATTTTGCGACTTAGCGAAAGCCTCCGACGCGAGGACTACCTCCAGTTCGGCTTTCTCTTCGTGGCGACTGACAGAGCGTTGCATGGTTCCTACCCAGATTGGGGGTCAATATACCACTAACTCTACTCCGGGGCAACTCGGTGATGTGTAACATGCCGAGGCAGTTTTGAG